>CP128433.1:3323500-3635500 GCA_032615215.1 Microbulbifer sp. MKSA007
AGCTGGAACACCCAGAGAACCTGCAAATCCAATGGATTATCAATCCGGCTCCATCCGGCGAGAAACTCCTGGAAAAATTACAGACACTAACCTGGCTCGATGGACAGGCCTCCGTATGGGCCGCCTGCGAATTCGACAGCATGCGCACCCTACGGCAATTCTTTAAGCAGGAAAGAGTAATCCCCAAAACCCATATTTATATCTCCAGTTACTGGAAAATTGGGCAGTCGGACGAAGGCCACAAACTCGCCAAGCGCATGGACAATGAAAAGATGGAAGGACAGGGATAACTTATAGATAGGCGGGAAGAGAAAGCCCTCTGATTGTAGGCTTTCCCTATTCAACAGAAGCAGGCTTATTTAACCGATACCAATAATTAGACAAAAAACCCCGAGCATCGAGTTTAGAAATCTGCCTGATAATTTCCGGGGCACCCGACCTACAGCGCCATTCATACATAGAGGCACGGCCAGCCACTACCGCAGGAACGGTCCCGGAACTTTGATTATCTTTGCAATATGAAATCATGGCACTACTCGGCTCCCGACTAGTGTCAGCTTTCTCATCACAGGGGAGATTAGCCCCAACAAAGCAGGCATAGACACTTCCATCCATACATCGCCAATAAGTCCCCCTCGCGACCCAATCTTCAGGTGCTTCTGCACCGAGATTGGCCGCTCTTCTGATACCATCAACGATTTCCTCTGGCATAGCTTGTCCGGCAAAGCGCTGAACTGGGTTGTCATCATTTACCACCACTGCACAGTAGTCGAAAGGACTAGTGAGAACGCTTACCTCTCCCACTTTTTTATCTTCAGAGTTAGCGTAATTTATTGCAGCAAAGAAGAATACAAAACCCAAAACTGCTGCACCCAAGTTTTTCTGCATAAACACTCTCCTTTAATAAAAACAAGCCTATCATCGAGCTGAAAATTCAATACAACTTAAATATCAAAGGCATCGACTTTAGTTTGATCAAGCCTAACCCCAAAGACCGAACAAAAAATGGTTACACACAATGTACTTTTTCAAACTGACAGTAAAAAACAACTACCATAAACCGGCGAATAAATCTAAAAGCGATACCCGAATAAATTTTAAAAATAAAAAATAGGGACACCTAAAAAAACAACCTAGAAAAAGGCAGAAAAACTGATATATTTCTTAAAAATTCGAACTGGAGACTCCCATTGAGCCAAGATCTGTCACCCTCTGCCAAAGGTGTACCCAACTTAGAATTGCCCCAATGGATTAATTGCCAAGAACGCTTGCCCGAACAGTCCGATGCGACCTCTCGCGGTTACGTCCGAGTTATATGGAAATCCACCAACAGCTCTAATGGTGTTATTACGCGCACCTGGGAAGTTGGCATGGACCACTATGAAAATGCCCACAATTATCTGGGCTGGATGCCTATCTCAATCATTGTTGAATCTACCGAAACCAATTAAAGCGAACAGTTCAGTTCTGACAGGTTTGAACTCTTCGACAGCAGCTATCTATTGATAGCTGCTGAGATTGAATAGCGCACCAGTAGCAGTTACAAATCCCTCACTCTAAAAAGGGGCAACCAGACAGGTCAGCCCCTCCAAACCAGATTGCATATCACTAATTGTCCTCACTTATCACTGAACAATAAACAACCAACTCAACTCCCCTAAAGAGACAGACTGCCCTACAACCCTTGACGCCACCCGGCAGCTGAATCACCATCCCCAACATTTAGCGCAACCCGGGTTTGGCCCGGTCTTATCTGGGAAGCTCTCGCACCATCGGGCAACCAATTCCCGACCATGCCCGACCAGCGAGCCACCCAAACAGATAGCAGCGTAAAACCGGGTAACAACGCCCGAGACAACACCTGTAGCAATGCCAGCGCAAACCGAATTCAACTGGGCCACAGTGCCCCAGCAGTACACCAAGGACAAGAAGCACCCCATGAGCAGCAATAGCGCCGCCGAACAGATCAGCCAGGACAGCATCAACAAGGCCCTGTGGAATGCCTGCGACACCTTTCGCGGCACCATCAGCGCCGATACCTACAAAGACTTTATCCTCACCATGCTGTTCCTCAAGTACATCTCCGATGTGTGGCAGGACCACTACGAGGAGTATGTGGAAACCTACGGCAACGAGCCGGAGCTGATCGAAGAGATGATGAAGAGCGAGCGCTTTGTACTGCCGCAGAGTGCCAGCTTCTACACCCTGTACGAGCACCGCCACGAGCCCGGCAATGGCGAGCGTATCGATCAGGCCCTGCACGCCATCGAAGAGGCCAACGGCACCAAGCTCAAGGACGCCGGCAAGAGCGTGTTCCAGGATATCTCCTTCAATACCGATAAGCTGGGCGAGGAAAAGCAGAAGAACACCATCTTGCGCCACCTGTTGGAAGACTTCGCCAAAACCGAGCTGAACCTGCGCCCCAGCCGCGTGGGTAACCTGGATGTGATCGGCAACGGCTACGAATACCTGATCAAGAACTTCGCCGCCAGCGGCGGCCAGAAGGCCGGCGAGTTCTACACCCCACCGGAAGTATCCGAGCTGATCGCCGAACTGCTCGACCCCCGCCCCGGCGACCGCATCTGCGATCCTACCTGCGGCTCCGCCTCCCTGCTGATGAAGTGCGGGCGCAAGGTGCGGGAACACCACGACAGCAAGCAGTACGAACTCTACGGCCAGGAAGCCATCGGCTCCACCTGGTCTCTGGCCAAGATGAATATGTTCCTGCACGGCGAGGACAACCACAAAATCGAATGGGGCGATACCATTCGCAACCCCAAGCTGCTGGACAAAAACGGCAACCTGGACCTGTTCGACATCGTCACCGCCAACCCGCCCTTCTCCCTGGACAAGTGGGGCCACGACGAAGCCGGCAACGATCCCTTCGGCCGCTTTAATCGCGGCGTACCGCCAAAAACCAAGGGGGACTACGCCTTTATCCTGCATATGGTCGAAACCCTCAATCCCAAGAGCGGGCGCATGGGCGTGGTAGTGCCCCACGGCGTGCTGTTCCGGGGTGCCGCCGAAGGCAAGATCCGCAAGCAGCTGATTGAGGAAAACCTGCTGGACGCCGTGATCGGCCTGCCGGAAAAACTTTTACGGCACCGGCATCCCCGCCGCCATCCTGATTTTCGCCCGCGACAAGCAGGACGACAGCGTGATGTTTATCGATGCCTCGCGGGAATTTAAAGCGGGCAAAAACCAGAACCTGCTCACCCAGGACAATATCGACAAGGTAGTGGCCACCTACCGCCAGGGCGTCGACCTGGACAAATACGCCTATGTAGCCAGCCTCAAGGAAATTCAGGATAACGACTACAACCTGAATATCCCCCGCTATGTGGATACCTTCGAGGAGGAGGAAGAGATCGACCTGCTGGCAGTGCGCGCCGAGCGGCAGCAGCTTAAGGCTCAGTTAAACGAGCTGGAGGGGGAAATGGAGCAGTATTTGCAGGAGTTGGGTTATGTCAATTAATGGTTGGATAGCAACCCAAATCGGTGACATAGCCAAATTTACCTCTGGCGGTACTCCGAGCAAACAAAATACGGAATTTTGGGGAGGTACAGAGCCTTGGATTTCAGGGAAGGATTTAAAATCTCATTACCTTAATAGCAGCATTGATACACTTACCCCACAGGGTTTTGCAAAAGCCAAAAAGGCACCTGAAGGAGCCTCATTAATTCTTGTAAGGGGTATGACCTTATTAAATGACTTTCCTGTAGGTTATGCGGAAAGGGAAGTAGCTTTTAATCAGGATTTGAAGGCATTAATTCCCACTAATGATGTAAATGGGCTTTTCCTGTCCTTCTTACTTGCGGGTGAAAAACACAAAATCCGACAACTTGTGAGCACCGCCGGTCACGGAACTGGTCGACTTGACACTAATTCTGTAAAAGAATACCCAGTTAACCTTCCACCACTCCCCGAAAAAAAAAAGATCGTCCAAATCCTATCCACCTGGGATAAGGCCATCGACACCAGCGAAAAACTGCTCGCCAACAGCCACCAGCAGAAAAAGGCCCTGATGCAGCAACTGCTCACCGGCAAAAAGCGCCTGCGGGATAAGCATGGGGTTCGGTTTAGTGGGGAGTGGCAACGTCATAAACTTGACAGTATCTTCACTAGGGTTACAACTAAAAATGCGGGGCAAAGCACAAATGTTGTTACGATATCAGGGCAACATGGCTTAATTCGCCAACAGGAATTTTTTAAAAAATCCGTTGCCTCATCGACGTTAGATGGCTACTTCTTATTAAAAAAAGGGCAATTTGCTTACAATAAAAGTTATTCAAATGGCTATCCAATGGGGGCAATAAAAAGGCTAAATCGCTATAAAGATGGGGTTGTAACAACGCTATACATTTGTTTTGAACTACAAAACAGCTCTACGGGAAATAGTGACTACTTTGAGCACTTTTTTGAATCAGGTATTCTCAATAAAGCACTCTCTCAAATTGCTCATGAAGGTGGAAGGGCTAACGGATTACTCAATGTAAAACCGGCAGATTTCTTTTCTCTTCAACTCTTAGTTCCTAGTATTCAGGAACAACAAAAAATCGCCGCAACCCTATCCAGCGCCGATCGGGAAATCGAAACTCTGCAACAAAAACTCGACTGCCTAAAGCGAGAGAAAAAAGCCCTGATGCAGCAGCTGCTCACCGGTAAGCGCCAGGTCCAAGTGGAGAATACCCAATGACATTTAGCGAAACCGTCGATCTCGATACGCCCATCAGTGAAGCCGATCTGGATTATATAGACGAAGTACTGCACAAATACGGCAACGACGACTCAATATTGGATATCTGCGAGCTGGACGGCTTTCTCACCGCCCTGGTCTCCGGCCCGGAAATGATTCCCCCCAGCCGCTGGTTCTCCGCCCTATGGGGCGGCCCCGGCAATGAGCCAGAGTGGGAGTCCGAGGAAGAGATGCAGCGCTTTATGGCGCTGCTGTTCCACCTGATGAACAGCAATGCCATGATGCTGGTGGAAACACCGGAAGAATTCCAGGCCTTATTTAACCTCTTTGAGAAAGAAGGCGAAGCCCCGGTTACCATCCCCGAGGAGTGGTGCTTCGGCTATATGCGCGCCGTCGACCTGGGCCAATGGCCCAGCCTGCCAGCAGAACTGGTTACCCATCTGCAAGCCATCGCCCTGCACGGCAGCGAGGAATACATCGATCAATTGAACACCCTCACAGCCACCGAACACCAGCAAACCGTCACCCAAATAGAACCCGCCGCCCGCGCCCTGCACCGCCACTGGCTGCAACAACGCGCCCCGGAACTCTCAACCAGCCCCCATCACACCAAGCCCAAAGCCGACCCAAAAACCGGCCGCAACGACCCCTGCCCCTGCGGCAGCGGTAAAAAATTTAAACGCTGCTGTTTGCATTAGCTCGCTAAAGACTGAAATTGAACAAAGGTACTTGCATTTACCGAACATTAGGTACAGTTTGGGGAAAAGTACAAAAGACCTACTGCCTGAGTCAAAGGAACAAGCCCTGCCCCAATGATAGCCAGTAGGCAGAAAGGGGCAGGGTCAAATAAATTCTAATCATTATCAAGGACGATCAATGAGTACTAAATTCACTGGATCTTTTGAAGAACTAAAACAAAAATTGTCCACTTTAGAGGGAGAGTGGGATGAGTCTCAACCCAATAAAAAAGTGTTCCGTCTCGGGCGTGGCTTGCTCAACTGGTATGTAACCACTGGTACTCTGCAATTCCAGGGTAAAGGCGCTGATAAAAGCCAACTCGAAAATAGAGTACCCATATTACTCTACCCTAATGAAGCACAGCCAGAACCTAAAACAGAGGAAACTACTGTTTCCGAGCTTACACTTGAACCCACGACTGATTCCTCAGCCCCACCCCATAACACAGAAACCAGTACACAGCCTGACCTTGAATACCGCTTCCTAACATCTGGAATCAATGAGGGGGAGTTAGTAATTGGCGTTGTCAGCGCAGTAGGAACCGAAACCAAGCGTGTTGTAGATCCACTGAAAGACCGCTTAGTAGGTTTCGGCTATAACGTAAGTGAAATCAGAGTCTCTTCAATTTTGCCTCCGGCCGACAGCGCAGATAACGAGTATGAGCGAATTCAGCACTTTATATCGGCAGGGGACGCTTTAAGAGAGCGGGCCAACAACAATGCCATACTCGCGGCAGGTGTCGCCAAAGAAATAGCCAACAATCGCTGCTCAGAAAACCAAAAGCGGGCATATATTGTCAATTCCCTCAAGCATCCACGAGAAGTAGAGCTTCTTAGGAAAATCTATGCAGATGGTTTTTACCTTATTGGCATTCATGCCGATGAAAAACGTCGCCGCAACTACCTGACCGAAGACAAGAGTTGCAATCAGGCCCAGGCTGAAGAACTTATTAAAACTGATGAAAATGAGACTATCGACCACGGCCAAAAAACCAGGGACACCTACCACCTGGCCGATTTTTTCCTAAACCTTGGCAACAATAATGATCAGGTAAAAAATAGGCTTCAACGTTTCCTTGAGCTTATTTTCTCCCACCCCTATAAAAACCCAACTTTTGATGAGTTTGCCATGTTTATGGCTTTTAACAGCTCTGTGCGCTCTGGGGATTTGTCCAGACAGGTCGGGGCCGTGATCAGTCGCGAAGAGCAGATTATCGCCACCGGCGCCAATGATGCACCAAAATCAGGAGGCGGTCTCTACTGGGCAAAAGAAGATCCAGAAACAGGAGAAATTAATGATCACCCGGACGGGAAGGACTACAAAAGAGACGGCGATTCCAATAAAAAAGCACAGGCTGAAATCATCGGGGACATCATTGACGCACTAGCTAACCAGGAACTGGTGAATCCTGAGAGGCAAAAAGACCTCGAAAAGATTCTGAAGGACAGTAAGATTTCTGACTTAACAGAATTTGGCCGAGTGGTACATGCCGAGATGGACGCCTTGCTTTCCTGTAGTCGCTCCGGTATTTCAACGATAGGCTCAACACTTTATTGCACAACTTTTCCTTGCCACAATTGCGCAAAACATATTGTTGCAAGTGGTGTGAAACGAGTAGTTTATGTGGAGCCCTACCCCAAAAGCCGAGCCCTTGATTTCCACTCGGAATCCATTCAACTGAAGTCGGAGTTCGATGCGTCGAGTGAAGAAAATCACCTTGTCACTTTTGAACCATTTATTGGTATCGGACCTCGCCGCTTTCTCGATTTATTCTCTATGAATTTGGGTGCCGGCTCTAAACTGCGTAGAAAAGATAAAGAGGGATCTACCATCGAATGGAGCAAAAAGTCTGCTCCGATTCGTACCCCACTAGTGCCGAAATCCTATGTTGAAATAGAGAAGGCCGCTGTGGCAATTTGGGATAATCACACTTAAAACGTCAAACCGAATTACTAACTGAATACGAAATAAGCTTTAGCAAAGATATGAGAGTCACTGGATGATGCAGTCTCCCCCCAGGTTTCAGGAAGAATACTCCGCAAAGATCCCCGCCCTGGCCCTGTTGTGCAATCTGGGCTGGTCGTTTTTACCCCCGCCGAGGCCAACCAAGCCCGTAGTGGGCGCCAGGATCAGGTAGTGCTCACGGAGATACTGCGCCGGGAGCTGGGCAAACGGACCTTCCATTTCGCCGGTAAAGAGCAGCCGCTCTCGCAAAAATCCATCGACCACCTGATTGGCATAGTGTGCAGCCCAGCGCTGAACAAAGGACCGCTTGCGGCCAACGAAGAGCTGTACAACCACCTGCTCTACGGCATTTCGGTCACCGAGTTTGTCGATGGCAAAAAAGCTACCCCCACGATTGCCCTGATCGACTGGCACACCATCGAAAACAATCACTTTGCCTTTACCGAGGAATTCAGCGTAACCCGTGCCAGCGGCGTAGAGAGCCGCCGCCCGGATATGGTGTGTTTCGTCAACGGTATTCCCCTGGTAGTGATCGAGGCCAAGCGCCCGGATGGCAAGAAAGGGCCCTCTATTGACGAGGGCATTTCCCAGAGTCTGCGCAACCAGCGCCACGATGAAATCCCACAACTGTTCGCGTACAGCCAACTTTTATTGTCAGTCAACGGCGCCGAGGGCCGCTACGGCACCTGTAACACACCGGCAAAATTCTGGGCGGCCTGGCGCGAGGAGGATATCGCCGATGAGACAATGCTTGCGATAAAAAACCGCCCCCTTTCCAGCGAACAAATCCAAACCCTGTTTAAACAGCGCTCCCCGGCGGACCTGGACTGGTACCAGACCCTGATCGCCGGCGGCGAGCTGGCCCTGGGCGGCCAGGATCGGTTGTTAATCAGCTTGCTATCGCCCCAGCGGCTGCTGGAGATGGTCCGTTACTTCACCCTGTTCGATAAAAAGGCCGGCAAAATTGTCGCCCGCTATCAGCAGGTATTCGGTATCAAACGACTGTTGGAGCGCATTGCCCAACGCGGCAATGACGGTGCGCGGGAGGGCGGCGTAATCTGGCATACCACTGGCTCCGGCAAATCCTTCACCATGGTGTTTTTAAGCAAGGCGCTGATCTTCCAGCCGAGCCTCAAACAGAGCCGCCTGGTTATTGTCACCGACCGGGTGGATCTGGAGCGCCAGCTCAGCAATACCTTTGCCAGCGGCGGCGAACTGGCAGGCAAGAAAGACAAGGAAGCGGCCATGGCTACTTCCGGCAAGCGTTTGGCCGAGCAGATTGGCAGCGGCAACGAGCGCATTATCTTTTCATTGGTGCAGAAATTTACTGGCGCCACCGCCCTGCCGGAGTGTCGCAACGACAGTACCGACCTAATTGTGCTGATCGACGAGGGCCACCGCAGCCAGGGCGGCGAAAACCATATCCGTATGCGCCAGGCCCTGCCCAATGCCGCCTTTGTGGCCTTTACCGGCACGCCCCTGCTGAAAGACGACAAAACCACCAATAAATTCGGTCCCATAGTCCATGCCTATACCATGCAGCGGGCGGTGGAGGATCGCACCGTAACCCCACTGCTGTACGAAGAGCGTATCCCGGACCTGAATGTAAACGAACGCGCAATTGACCGCTGGTTTGAGCGCATTACGGTGGGGTTAAGCGAGGAGCAGCAGGCAGATCTGAAACGCAAGTTTGCCCGCAAAGGGGAGATTTACACCGCCGACGACCGCATTCGACTGATTGCCACAGATATCGCCACCCACTTTGTTAAAAACATCGATGCGGGCTTAAAAGGCCAGCTGGCCTGCGATAGCAAGGCCGCCGCCATCCAATATAAAAAGTACCTGGATGAGGCCCAGCAGCACTGGCCAGAGGCGCAGAAATTTGAGTCGGCGGTAGTGATCAGTGCACCGGATACCCGCGAGGGCAACGAAGCGGTGGATGAGTCCTCCATGCCGGAGGTGGTGAAGTGGTGGAAGGACAATGTGGGCTCGCAAAATGAGCAACACTACACCCAGGGAGTGATTGAGCGCTTCGATAAAGACGATACCCTGAAACTGCTGATTGTAGTGGACAAGCTGCTAACCGGATTTGATGAGCCCAAAAATACGGTGCTGTATATCGATAAACCGCTCAAGGAACACAACCTGATCCAGGCGATCGCGCGGGTCAACCGCCTGCACCCGGATAAAAAATTCGGCCTGCTGATCGATTACCGGGGCATCCTGGCAGAGCTGGATACCACCATGCAGAAATACCAGAATCTGGCCGCGCGCACCCAGGGCGGTTACGACATCGACGATATCGCCGGGCTCTATAGCCCCATGAGCAGCGAGTACAAGCGCCTGCCCCTGCTGTATAAAAACCTTTGGGGCATTTTCGCCGGCGTAAAAAACAAGCAGGACACCGAGCAACTGCGCCAGGTGATAGTGCCAAAAACTGAACAGCGCAATGGTGAGCTGGTCGATGTGAACCGGAAAGTGCGCGAGGACTTCTACGAAGCTCTCACTGACTTCACCACCTGCCTGAAAGTAGCCTTGCAATCGGCCACCTTCTTCGAAGATAAAAGCTTTAGCGATAGTGACCGCAAGCACTACAAACAGACAATTAAAGAGTTCGCCAAACTACGCCAGTGGGCGCTACAGCAAACCGAAAAGTCTGTGGACTACGACCACTACGCGGCCCAGGTTAAAAACCTGTTGGATAAGCATGTGGTGGGGGTAGAAATCTTACAGCCCGAAGGCAAATACGAAGTCAATAAAATGGGCAAGGCGGAGCGGCCTGAAGATTGGGGGGAGGACAAAACCCGCAACGAAACCGATATTATCAAAACCCGCGTCACCCGTATGATCGAACAGGAGTTGCGCGACGATCCCTACGCCCAGGAAGCCTTTTCCAAGTTACTGCTACAAGCGATTGAGGAGGCGGAAAAACTGTTCGATCACCCACACAAGCAGTACTTACTGTTCGAAGCTTTGGAAGCACAGGTAAAAGCCCGCAACCTGGATGAAATACCCAATGCCTTTGCCGATAATCGCCACGCCCAGGCCTATTTTGGTGTATTCAAAAAAACCTGCCGGAGGTTTTCGCGGTAGGCGATAGCCAGATACAGGATAAGTGGATCAAACTGGCCTTCGAGATCGATACGATTGTTACCCAGTCCGTAATGGAACACTCCATCAGCCCGCAAAATATTGAGAAGGATATCCATAAAAAACTGATGCCCAAATTATTTCTGGAGTGTAAATCCATCGGCAGTGGTATGGTGCAGGCCAAGAAAATGGTGGAGATGATCCTACAGATCACCCGCGTTGGTTTAAGCGGAGACTAACCTCGGCATGAATGTGCCTATTTTTTCCCAAAAAAATAACCCCAACTTCCGGCAATTGAGCTTTGCCTATGGGGATGAACGCATCACGTTTGAATGCCAACCCCGCCCCCAGGCCAGTGGGCGAGTGCTGATCAAAGTACACCCAGACTGCCGTGTGGTGGTCAGCGCACCGGAACCTATCGATAACGATGCAGTATTAAAGGCGGTAAAAAAACGCGGGCGCTGGATTTACCAGCAGCTGCGGGATTTCCGCAAAGCGCTGGAATATATAACGCCACGGCAATATATCAGCGGCGAGAGCCACTACTACCTGGGCAAGCAATATCTGCTGAAAGTCATTGAATCTGAAGACACCCAACAACAGGTGAAATTACTGCGCGGCAAGCTGGAAGTATCTGTGCGGAAAAAAGATCCCGAAAGAGTGCGCCTGCTTTTGGCCGAATGGTACAAGGCGCGCGCTAAAGAAATTTTTTACCGCCGCCTGGATACACTGCTTGAGCAGACCCTTTGGGTTTCCGGGCGCCCGCCCCTGCGTATCCTCAGTATGAAAACCCAGTGGGGCAGCTGCTCCCCCAGGGACGTATTACCCTCAATCCCCACCTGGTAAAAGCACCGCGCCAGTGCATCGACTATGTCATTTTGCACGAGCTCTGCCATATCGCCGAACACAACCACAGCGAACGATTTTACCGTTTAATGAATCAAGTGATGCCCAGGTGGGAAGGCACGAAAAACAAACTGGATGCTATGGCGAATTTGATTCTGGATGATACCCTGCCTTTTTCACCTACAAGCGGATAAATTGTCTAAATTCTCTTGTAGATCGCTGTCACAGTACGGAAAGCCGACATGCAAAAATCACCCTGGGTTGAAAACGCCATCGCAAAAGCGGATGCACACTGGCAGGCATCCAAGTCCACCATTGAAGGAAAAGTATTCAGTGATGTACAGGACAACCAGGGCCTTCAGTATGTCGATATCGTGATGGAAGGTGGCGGTATGCTGGGGATCGCCCTGGTGGGATATACCTACATTTTGGAAAAGGCGGGAATTCGGTTTCGCAAAATTGCAGGAACCTCAGCGGGTGCCATCAATGCACTCTTCTTGGCAGCGGCCGGTACACCGAGCACTGGCAAGAGCGAAAAGCTCTTGGGTATCCTGGCCAATGCGGACTTTGCCAGTTTTGAAGATGGCGAGCGCTATGCGCGCAAAACGGTACAGCGGCTGCTCAAGGGCAAAGGCTTGATGAGTAGTTTGGCATTGCACCCCTTCGATTCTATCCGCACCTTGCGGCACCTGCTCAGACATAAGGGGCTAAATCCGGGAGATACCTTTACCCAGTGGTTACAAACGGAGTTGAAACAGCTGGGCATTACCAACACCGCACAGCTCAACCAGAGAATTAACCAGTTCCCACAGCTCCTCTACCGCGGCACACCAGATCACTTGATAGGTAGCGGCGAGGTTGCCCTGGTGGCAGCGGATATCACTACAGAGACCCGCGCGGTATTTCCAGCCAAGGCGCCGCTCTACTTCGATAATCCGAGCGCAGTAAACCCCGCAGAGTTTGTGCGTGCCTCCATGTCGGTACCCGGCTTCTTTAAGCCCTACACCGTAAAGGGCATCCCCCAGTTGAATGAGTGCAATACTGTCGCTGAGAATTGGCGCAGCATTAAAGGCATCGGTGATCCCAAACGTTTTTTCCGCGCTGGCTTTCCCAAAGATATTGAATTTGTTGACGGCGGCCTTGTCTCCAACTTCCCTTTCGATATCTTCCATAAACCCATAGGCACCCCCAAATTGCCAACCTTTGGGATCAAGTTGGAAGTGGATCTGTACCAGCCAAAATCAGATAAGGTAGGAAGGTTTGCGATGGGGCTGATCAGCACTTGTCGCAATATGCTCGACAACCATGTGCGTGCGAGCTTGAACGCGGAATACCATGCACTGGTAAAAGAAATCCCCATTAACCCTACCGATACCGGAGAAAACCCGCACTGGCTGGATTTTTCTATGCCGGACCACCACTGCGAACACCTGTTCCTATCTGGCGTCAATGCAGCAATTGAGTTTTTGAATCAGGGATTCCACTGGGAGGATTACTTGGTATTGCGCCAGCCGGACTCCTTCTATACCGGGGAAAAGCTGGCTTAAGTACAGGCCCGATGCGATAGTCGCAGCGGGCCCAGTACTCTCATTTAGAAAGAGCGACGACGGTAAGAGCGGTAATCTGCACGCCAGAAGTTACGCTCTAGCAGACGCTCTAAATGCTCGCGGCTCACCTTGGGCGCAACGCCATCCAATTGCGCTTGGGCAGCCACTGCCCTGGCAATATGCATGCTCACATCGCGAATATCATTCAGGTGTGGCAATAAGGCACCCTCGCCATCTTTCACCACCGGCGCCTGCTCTGCCAGGGCGTTGGATGCTGCCATCAACATACTGTCAGTCACTTTGGATGCACCGGAAGCAATCACGCCGAGGCCAATACCCGGGAATATATAGACATTGTTACACTGCGCTACCGCATAGTGATGGCCATCGATTTCTACCGCTGCAAAGGGACTGCCAGTAGCCACCAAAGCTTCGCCCTTGGTCCAGCTGAATATCTCAGTTGGAGTCGCTTCAGCACGGGAAGTGGGGTTTGACAGCGGCATCACCAAAGGACGGCGGTGCCCCTTATGTAATGCTTCGATTACTGGCTGGGTAAACAGGCCACCCTGCCCCGACACACCAATCAGGATGCTGGGCTCAACATTGCCGATCAATGTCTCAAGGTTCCAGCTGGACACTCCATCGTACTTGCTCGGGTCCTGGGCCAGAGCTGCTTGGAAGTCGTGTAGGCCTTTCATATCGGAAGTCACAAGCCCGTAGCGATCGAACATAAAGATCTGTTCGCGAGCCTCGGCATCGGATAGACCGGCCTGCACTTTTGCACTGATGATTTGCTCGGCAATACCACACCCTGCTGAGCCGGCACCCACTATCGTCACCTTCTGCGCGGCGAGGGTTTCTTGCCAGGTCTTACAGGCAGCCAGGATAGTACCCAGTGCTACAGAAGCCGTGCCCTGGATATCATCATTAAAACAGCACAGGCGATCGCGATAGCGCTCTAACAACGGCGTGGCATTGGTTTGGGCAAAATCCTCAAACTGAACCAATACCTTGGGCCAGCGACGTTTTACCGCTTCAATAAATTGCTCCAGGAATTCATCGTACTCTTCCTGGGAAATCCGCTCATGGCGCCACCCCATATACATGGGATCATTCAGCAAAGTGCGGTTATTGGTGCCAACATCCAAGGTGACAGGCAAGGTATAAGCCGGGCTGATACCGCCACAGGCGGTATACAGGGAGAGCTTGCCAATAGGGATACCCATGCCGCCGATACCCTGGTCACCCAACCCAAGTATCCGTTCGCCATCCGTCACCACAATAACTTTGACGTTCTCTTTAGTGGCGCTGCGCAGAATATCGTCGATATATTCCCGGTCCGGATAGGAGACAAATAATCCCCGGTGGTTGCGATAAATACTGGAAAACTCTTCACAAGCTGCACCTACAGTGGGGGTGTAGATAATCGGCAGCATCTCTTCCGTATGATGTTCGATCAGATAGAAGAACAACGTCTCGTTGTCGTCCTGGATTCCCCTCAGGTAGATATGTTTTTCCAAGCCAGTCTTACACTGCTGGAATTGGAGGTAAGCGCGCTTGGCTTGCTCTTCAATCGTCTCAACGGTATTCGGCAGAAGACCGACCAAATTAAACTCGAGACGCTCTTCCAAGCTAAATGCGCTGCCTTTATTGAGCAGTGGTATTTCCAGTAGGGAGGGGCCTGCGTGGGGGATGTAAAGTGGACGCTTTTCGTTGTTACTCATATGCCTGCTTTTGCCTATCGCCCGAAGCGATGATTATTGCGTAGCCATATTTCAATATGACTGAATTAGCCAACCATGTTCTTGAAGTTGCATAAATGTGCTAACTCAACTTGAGCCGAAGACTATCTATTGTGCCGATAGATAACAAGGCCCCCGGTGTGGCCCAATTCGCGAATAAACAGAGTCGCTCAACTATGCTAGCTGTAATTTATCTTCTCTTCGCAACGAATTCTTTTAAGTTAAAAAGCGATCCGACACATTCAGGAAATGGAGCCGCCATCGATGCACAAGAGCAAAGCTGGATTAACCCTGCTCCTCTTTATTCTTGTACTCAGCCTTTATAGTTGCAGTAAAAAGCCCGACGGAGATAAAAATACAAATTCAAACGCCCGACAGACAGAGGACGCCACTCCAGAAAAACAACGGCCGCTCACGGCGATGGCACCGGAGATAGAAGCGGAGCTGGAAGCCCAACGGGACAGCAATAAACGCATCGCTCGCAATGTCTATTTTGGCGATACACATGTCCATACTGGCTGGTCGGTAGATGCGGGGTTGGATGGCGCAATTCTTACTCCAGATGACGCCTATCGATTTGCCCTGGGAGAAACTGTTACCTCCAACAGCGGACTGAAAGCCAAGCTCAGCCGCCCTTACGACTGGTTCATGATCACCGATCATTCAGACGGTATGGGAGTTATCAGCGAGATCGTCGATGGCAATCCGGAAATGATGTCCAATGCCACCTTGAAAAAATGGCGCGAGGCATTAATTTCAGGCAGTGAAGAAGCGACCAATGAAGCAAAAAGTGAAGTCATCGTGCTTCAATCAGAAGGCAAACTGCCCGAGCAAGTAATGGACCCCAAATGGATGAAATCCGCCTGGGAAAAAACCGTTGAAGCCGCAGAGAAATATTACAAACCCGGAGAGTTTTCTACCTTTATCGCCTTTGAGTGGACAGTTAACGCCGATGGTGGCGACAACCTGCACCGCAATATTATTTTTCGTGATGGCGCAGACCGCACTAAGACCCTGCTCCCCCTAACCACCTTTGATACCGAAAACCCGGTAAAACTCTGGGAGTGGATGAAAGCCTACGAAGACAAAACCGGTGGCCGAATGCTCGCCATCCCCCACAACGGCAATATGTCTAATGGCCGTATGTTTATCGAGCGGCAGTTTGATGGCTCCGAACTCACTCCGAAGTGGGCACAAATGCGCGCCCGTTATGAACCCCTTTACGAGCTAGTACAGGTAAAGGGACAAAGTGAGTCCCACCCTGCCCTCTCCCCGGAAGATGAATTTGCCAACTGGGATCTGTGGGATAGAGGCAACCTGATCTTAAAGCCCAAGCCCCCCGGTGCCCTGCAATACGAGTACTGGAGGGAGGCACTGAAGTCTGGCCTTCGCCTGGAGGAGAAGCTGGGCACCAACCCTTTCGTGCTAGGCGCAAACGCAGCTACCGACACCCATACCGGGCTTTCGACACCGGACCAGGACAACTTCTTTGGCAAGTTCAAGACCCTGGAACCCAGCAACAAGGAGCGCTGGGCGTTTCCCCTGCTCAAGGGGGTTGGTGGAGAGTACTTCGGCTGGGAACAAGCTGCCTCAGGCGTTACGGGAGTCTGGGCCAACGAGAATACCCGGGAGGCAATATGGGATGCGATGTACCGCAAAGAGACTTTCGCCACCACAGGCCCCCGGATATCAGTTCGCTTCTTTGGAGGCTATGACTATAACGATGGGGATATTCACGGTGATCTGGTCGCCAATGGCTATAAAAAAGGCGTACCAATGGGCGGGAAACTACCTCAAGCCAGTGAGGGACAGGTACCGACATTCCTTATCGCAGCACTGAAAGACCCTGAGGGCGCCAACCTGGACCGTATCCAAATCATCAAGGGTTGGCTGGATAGCAGCGGACTCACCCGGGAAAAGATCTTTAATGTGAAATGGTCTGGAAGCCGTAAGCTGGATACCGAGGGAAAACTATCCCCAGTTGGGACTACTGTGGATATGAAGACGGCGGAATACACCAACTCCATCGGCTCCCCTCAGCTAATCGCGGTATTCAAAGATCCCGACTTTAACCCCAAGGAAAGAGCCGTCTACTACCTGCGCGCCCTGGAGATACCCACACCCCGATGGACTCTATTTGACAAGGTACGCTTCGGTATTGAAATGGATGAAAAAGTACCCCTTACCCAGCAGGGGCGAGCATTCAGCTCGCCAATTTGGTATTCACCCTAGAGTTAAGGAGCCTCTGAATAACTCCGTGATACCTCTGGCTTTCAGAGCGGTTCACAATCAAGGCGCGGCTTCGCAGGAATGTCTAGACCTTTCAAGAAGTCGCAACGCGGAGTGTGAATCGCTCTGCAAGCCCCGAAGGGCGGGCCTTGAAGGCCGCACCTGCTGCGTTGCAGCTCTTGTAAAGGGCTACGGCCATTCGCGGCGAGCTGCGCCTAACATCTGCAGCCTTCAAGACTCGCAGAGGCATTACGGAGTTATTCAGAGGCTCCTTAAATAGCCCGTATATATACGCGATTCAATTACTTGATGGATATGGCTATCTGAACCTCATTTCCATCCACATACCGCTCAAAATCTGTGGTGAAAGCTCGCTGATGGGGGCAATCCTCCACAGCGAAATAACTCCAAACCTCGCCCCACAAATCAATGGCGACCTGAGGCATTTCCCCTTTGGCGGAAAACATTAGGTATTTGCCGGGCAGTATTTGAATCGACTTGAAATCCTCAGACATATCCCTCGACAACATATCTGAACATGCATACACATCAAAAAAGCCGGTATGGTCAGATTCGTAGTTGGAGTAAACACCAAATACCTTAGGGTTGCCCCTTAATTTGGGGGCAGCCTCTGCGCCGAAGCGTTCCCACATTGGCGTTATCTTTGCTGTTTTCGGGTCAGACTCATTGGCGTTCTTAGTGCGGGTATAAAAACCCACTAATTCCAGGCCTTCTAATTCTCTAACTTCCATTTCTGTGGACCAATTATTTAGTTATTCGTAGAGTGCCGAATACTATAACAGCTCTCCGGGAACTGGCCAGGCGCACACGGTCACAAGAAATCACAAGTACCTTTTCAAGCTGACTTTACAGATTTCTGCCTTACCTCTGAAGGGGGTACCCATACATCGATTTATAGAGCTGGGTAAAATAAGATTGACTTGAGAATCCGCTCTCCAGAGCTATATCGACTAAACGCTTATTGGTAGTCTTCAACTGAATATCAGCATGTTGTAACCTACGTTCGTTAATCCAAGCCTTTGGTGACTCAGCTTTAAAGACTTGGCCAAACTTATTCTTGAATGATGTGAGACTCATCCCAATCTGTTTAGCATAATTTGCTACAGACCAGTGCTGAGTAGCATTTTCCTCCATAAATCGGCGGAAACGCTCGTTCACCGGATTAACCTGCCGAAGCAGCTCGTCAGCTAAGCGACAACCGCAAGCACCCTTCAGCTTTAAGAGAAGTAATTCTTCCAGCTTTAAATAATTCAAACTCTCATCATTTAACTTGCTAAATGCACTCAGTGAGTCCAAGGTAAAGCGTGTCAGATCGCACTTTGGAAAAACAAAAGGCCCACTTTTGGGGAACGTTGTCACGCTGGATGCAAGGGCATTCTTTGCTTTAATCAGTACGCGAGAGTGTCGCTCATAAAATCGTGTCAGCATGGCCGGGCTGATACTCGCACAGATGATTATTAGGTCTTCTCCCTCAGACAAATTATCAACTGTAACATGGCTCATTTCACCCGATAGCCAGATCTCCCCCGAAGCCATAGGGAATTCGCAAGCATCACTATTGATATCAGCAACACCTGAAATCACCATTGTCAGATTAAAATCTGAAAAAAACCCAATTGAAACATTTCCATTTGGTGAAACAAGTATCTTTTGAAACCGAAACAAGTCACCTAAATACTGACTTTCAAATAAGACATTTTGCCTTATGTGAGTGTCCAAATCCTTTTGGCGAGGGGCAATCATGGAATTCACCACTAAATTTACTTCTTCTGTATCTTTACGCTTCACCTGACTCAGCTGAAGCCAAGCTCCAATCACGACACTTTTGTTTCCACTGTGCTCAGGGAGCACTCATCAAGAGATCCGTGCACGGGGTGCGTGGTCACCAAGGGGGAGACAAAGCCGCTTTCGAGTTCAGCCATTAAAACCCACAATCGTTGAATTGAGCGTTTGAAGAATCATTTGAAAGGCGGATACAGCGAAACTATTTGCAGGACTAAAGTGCCAACCTCTTTAGGAAGGGCAACTTTATTAGCCAGGATAAGGGGAAGGTCTCATAAATTAACCTATAAACAGGAACATACAATCCTGCACTACTTAGCGGGCCCTTCCAAAATTCAATTATTCTTCATGCGCGACAAAGCAAGTAGACACCCCAATGCACCCTTTACATTTATTTACACTACCTTAAACGGAACAAGAGGAGTCTCTGAGAGTGAGGGATTGTGAGGTTTAAGCATCGCCTATTCTATTAGAAATAGTGTCACCATATGAAAATTACTGACTTAAAAACCCTAAGTATTCATTAGCAGCCCGGTGGTAATGAGAGACCTCAGGTATTTGGCAAAAGATATCTAAAACAGGCCCCATAACCATCTACTGGCTTTGTAAATTATGGAAAACCCAAACAATTTGCCTGATTAAGCCCCTCACTCTGGTGTAATCACCCAAAAACCGCTAGGTAATCACAAAGATACTGCCGGGTAATGCAGCTGTTAACTTAACTACCTTTAAACTTAATAAACATTTGATTTGTACCAGGTATGATTTTTTTCTAAAATGTGAGAAGATAGCTTTTAACAATATCCCTCGGCTCGTCATGACGGACTCTGCACCAAATAGGTGCCATGGAACCAAGTGGAATATTTATTGATAAATTGAGAGAAGTTTTATATATAAACTATGCAAGCGGATAAGGTCATACCCATACTTAACTTCTATTTTTCAATTATAGATTAGTATTTATTAAGATCTTTTCTGTTAACTCTTTAATTTGCCAGTATTAGTAATCAGCAAAACACCCTAAACCAATAAACTCTTAAGCCTTTGAGATTTATGTCAACTAGTTACTCTAAAGAATTAAATCGGCTTGCCCAACTTATGTGGGAGCAAGAAGCGGAGTTGGAGCTTAAGCCCCAGGAAGAGAAAGAAGCAGCCCCTGAAAAGTCCTCAGTCAACAACGCTCCTAATGACGTTTTTTGGGGCAAATGGAAAGGGCGATATATCGTGGTAATGCGCTATATATCTGGTAGAACAACCTCCAATGTTAAGCTCCCCAATATATATGCCGATGAGGCCGATGCCCGCTCTGCCGCCCTCGATATCATTCGAAAATTTCCAGAAGCATCTATTCGCTATCTTTCAGCTAAAGAACTGGCTGTTTACCTATAGCCAACCCTTAAGAGCTTTAGTTGTTGGTTTTTGAGCAGGGTGGCTGCACTGCAGAACCGCCCTCCCTCATATTATTTTTATAGGTCACACTATCGGCAATTAATGCTTTGATATAAATTGACGAACTTCCTCCACAAATACATTGGAGGCAGGCTCACGCCCCAGGAGTAAGTGACCGTCGCTATTGAGACCAACAAATCGAGCGCCAGGTATAGCAGAAGCAATTTCACAGCCCGTTTGAACAGGAATACGCTGGTCCCCTAGTGAATGGATCACTAAAGTGGGCACATTAATCTCTTTGAGCTTGTCCCGCACATCAATACTGCCAAAAACCGATAGGAAGCGAACAGCATTTTCCGGCGAAGTAGTCAGCCGCTGAAACTCATTAAACCACTCTAATTCGCTGGCATTCGCGCTTGGCATAAATGTCGTGGAAAAAATCTGCCGATAAGCAGGGTTATCCTGCCCCCAGCCCGTCGCTGTCAGGGTCATTACTGCTTCACGCTCTTTTATCGTGGCCTCACTGGCACCTATTCGCCAACCTGCGTGATAACCCCCAAACAAAATCAGCTGCCTAACACGCTCTGGGTGTCTTACTGCATATTCAATAGATACTGCCGCTCCTTGCGATATACCTAGCAAAGTAAAGTTATCAACTTCACAGGCATCGACAACTGTCTCAAGGTCTGTAACAAACGACTCAAAAGAGATATTTTCAACTTCCCAATCCGACAGGCCATTCCCACGCTCATCGTAACGAATAAACTGGTGGTCGACAGAAAGCTCCCGAAACAATGGACTCCATATCGGAGAGTCCCAGTCATGCTCTAAATGACTCAACCAGTTTGCGGCTTTAACTATAGGAAGCCCCTCTCCCATCTTGGCATAGGCAATACGCACACCATCGCTGGCCGTACAAAACTCAACCTTCTGTTGAGTTAGCAGTTTACGCCCCGTAGCTAAATCATCACCGGATTTCTGAACTACCGACTCACCAAGCCTGCAGGGCGACCATGTAATGCCTGCTTTGCGGAATCGGTCAGCAAGCCTTGTCCGTTCGAACTCCACTTCACTACTCAATCCCAATGAGCTCAACAAATGAAGTAACTGCGTTGCAGCGTTTGGGTTAAAGGGCTCCAATGCCACCCAGCTGCGGGCCCAAGTTAACTGGTCCGGTATAGGAACGCCCGGGTGAGAGGACAAGCGGGACAGCACCCTCCCTTGCAATTGAACAATCTCTTGACGTTCAGACAGCAACCACCGTTGAAATAGCTCTTGATCGGGCAGATCGATCCCATCCAGGAAAGGCTCCTGCAGCTGTCGATGGATATCTTCCAGCTCTGCTGCCAAAACGCCGGGGGAATCAAGCTTAAGTGCTATTTCGGCAACATCAATACAAATGCCTTCCGTATCCAAGCTGACACGCTCTCTATCAGCAATGAGGCGCTCTATTTCTGGGTCGTTGACAATGGATCGAATTTTACTCAAAGACCAGCGCAGGGAGGCACGCGGATCATCGGGCAGCTCCCAAAATATCTCACATAAGCGATCTCTCCTGTGAGGTCTCGCAGCCAACAGTAAGAAAGCCAAAAGTGCTCGAGTTTTTCTTGAAGGTGGTAGATTAACTGGGCTGCCATCTCGGGAGACCAGCAGGTCGCCCAGCATTTGGATTGAGATTCCCATTGATAAGTTATTAACCCCTGAAATGTAAGGTACTAGCATTTCTCAGAGAAAGGCGCCGGTGATTTTCTCAAGGATAATTGTTAGCTGTAAACACCGTTCGCGAAAGATGTGAAACCCTCTGCCAAAAACGCTTATTCCAAGATAGACAGCAATGAGAATACCAACGGCGCAGTGAAGCTTAAATCTGGCCAAGAAAGCACACTCCATTGGGCTTCTTTAGGGGTTAGAGTGGAATCGAAGAATTAGTCTGGCTCGATAGTCTTATCAGGAGATTCTGAAAATGCCCCAAATGGACCCCAGTGAAGGGCTAGATCCCCCAATATATAATGGGCATCTACAAGAAGTAGAGCAAACATATTGAGGAGCCGGACAACCGTATCGGAAAGGAGTTAAAAACCCATTTTCAAAATCAAAACCATGTCAGTATGGGCCTTATAGCCTAGGCCAATATTTGGAGCTTTGACTCACAAAAGGCCCTTAGAAACTCATACTAAAACAAACTTACGGAAGGGTTATCAATAAAGAATCGTATGAGCCAAAAGTAGAAGGGAGAGCGACTTCGCCAGGCTTACAACCTGTGAACACCCCGCCCAACTACCTAAAACACTTTGCAAATACGCAAGCGCTACCTTACAAGTCTCAACTATCTGTCACTGTGCACAAAGATATCAAATCCCAGAGCCCTTGAAGTTCTATACAATCTAGAATCACTGTGATAATGCTCATACCACTTTCTAAATTGTGCATATTTCAGAAACTTAAACTCACCCTTATTGGGGTCAAAAAAGTAGCTTACCTTATCCGCAGATGGCTCAATGCGAAATGCCATCGCATGCCCCCACCCAGTACCTGCAGTTCTCAACATACAGTGGATGGTATTAGACTGCTGCTTGAAGCAATCTTTGGATTCAAGAGCATCAAAAGACGCAGCAAACTGATCTTTCAACGAAGGACTTTTCTTCTTCTGTGCAATACCGCTACCCGCCTGCCCAATATTGCGAAACCCCTGAGATTCCAAATATTGTTTAGTCTCCTTAATCATCTCAAAAGATGTGCTAGGCCTACCCTCAGTTCCATTTGCAAACTTAAATCGATACATAGAGGCAAATCTCTGAGCGACCACGGCTATTTTTGTATCATCAATACTGCCACCGGTAGTTAACGCATCCTGAAGCCCCGACTGAAGGGCTTTACTGACCCAGCTAACTGACAGAGCCTCACAAATCCCACCCTTGGTATGCGGATGCTTTTTGGTAATTTTTGAATAGCTTCCCTGACTGAACTTCCAGGTTAACTGCCCACCGTAATTGGACGCACTTGCATCACTATTCAGTAAACTTGGCATTTTTTATCCTCACATCACAACCGAATATTCGGCTTTATTTATATTATCCGGGCTTTATGCAAGCAATGTGCAAATTTAGTGATTAATTATTATTAGAAAAAATATCACCCGAACATTTCCTTTAAAAACCACGACAAAATTCAAAGAATGCACCTCAACCGATCAACTCATCACAAGAAAGTGACAAACAAAACACTGAGGTATCACCCACCTTTAAGAGAACCTTAAAATTAAAACGCAGCTTAGCAATGACTATATTAGTTTGAATGGTCGAAAATATAACGTTTTCAACATGCTATATTTTTACAGACTACAAGTCCACGATAAGCGATCAATGTCGCCATCAGGCAAAACAACCACAAAATAATTACTGTTATTTAAAATTCACTATAGGCAACAAGGTATTTCGGTTTACTTAAGGGGCCTCTGAATAGAGACTGGTTTTAAATATACTTATCAGTACAGCAATTTGACTAAACACCCAGTTAATTTTAAATCAACACATTGATTTAATTACCCTCGGTAAACAGGCACCAATCCGTACCTTTCGCTACACCGCATAACGTACTCAAAAGAGACATAAACAAACGATCAGAAGTAAGAATCAATGAACTTGGATCAAAAAGGCTAAAGAGCCACTACATCGTGGCTCTTTTTTGTCTCGGAGGGATATTGCTACTGTTGTGCTCCATACACGCCAGGGGAAGTTTTAACCTAGGGCGGAAGGAGTAAATACTGGAAGCTCTGGAAGCAACATCAGTTACACGAGAGAATCTTAAGTATCCTGGCGAACCACTAAACTGCCAAAACCAATCAATAGGCCACCACTAAAACGCTGAACCCATCTTTGCATATTCTCACCAATGGAAGCCACTTTCCACTTCGACAACATAGTCGCAAGTGCCAGAAACCACAGGAATATTATTGATGCATGAAGTGAGACCAGCAGGAAAGCCTCATAGTAACTAGAGCTGCCAACTGAGATAAACTGCGGAAAGGCCGCGAGATAAAACATCGATACCTTGGGGTTAAGAATCTGGGTTAGAAAGCCCTCACCAAAATTTCGGTATGAGTTCCCAGGAGCTGCTGTAATTGGTGACAATTCATCCCCTGTATCCTTCACGGAAGATTTTGACAGCGTGGCTAATATCGTTTTCACACCCAAATAAACCAAGTAGGCAGCCCCAAGATATTTGATAATTGTATAAACCTCAGACGACTGCAATATAATCGCCGACAAGCCCAAAATTGAAATGGCACCATGGGCAAATGTTGCTGAAACCAGCCCAAAAATATTCTCTACTCCCGGCCTCAGCCCCCTACTAGCTACTGTTTTAAGAATCAGGACGCTGTTCGGCCCTGGTGAAATAACCAACAAAAGAGAGATTGCAGCAAATGCGAGGATTTCATTCATAACAATAAACACCTTAAAGAAAGCCAGTGGATAAGGGGTACATCTAAGGGGTATATCTAAGGAGGTCGCCGAGCCAAGGGTTGGCTCGGACTAAGGTCAATACAGGTAAGTTGCCGTACCGGTAGCAATCAATTCATCCGTGTCGTTAATCAACTCCATTCTCGTTACAACCAGCTTGTTACCGGTGCGCAGAATTGAGCCATGGCAAAGAAAGTGTTCTCCCCTGCCCGGCTTTAGGTAGTCAACACGCATGTCGACCGTACCCAGCTTTAATAGGCGGTCCACTTTTTCTTTCCAGTGCACATCTCCCAGATGCTGGTAGGCGGCGACCATTGCGGTCAAACCACCAACCGTATCCAGGGCGGTGGCAATTACGCCACCGTGCAGGATGTTCTTCCACACATTGCCGATCAACTGTGGGTTCAGTTCAAAGCCTGCGGAAAGTGTGAGCGCCTCCAGGTCCAGGTCGCGCATCTCAAGTCCAATTTGTTGATTAAAAGGAATCTGCTCAAAAAATTCCTTTACCAACGCCTGAAACTCACTGGGTGAGGGTTCTGTCATAGGCGGGCAACCCGGTTGAGCCCATCCAGCGCAGCACTGCGATATGCCTCTGCCATGGTGGGGTAGTTAAAGGTGGTATTAACGAAATAATCGATTGAATTATTCGGTGCTGGCTGTTTCATAATGGCCTGGCCAATATGCACAATCTCAGCTGCCTCTGCCCCAAAGCAGTGAATGCCCAGGATTTCGTGAGTCTCGATATGGAACAAAATCTTGAGCATGCCTACGCGCTCACCAGAAATCTGCGCCCGCGCAGTGTGCTTGAACAGTGCGCGGCCCACTTCGTAGGGTACTTTGGCTGCGGTTAGCTCTGATTCGGTTTTACCTACAGAGGAAATCTCTGGAAGGGTATAAATCCCGGTAGGCGCATCTTCAATTACTCGATGGCCACGGCCCGCAATCGCTGCTGCAACCGCACGCCCCTGGTCATAAGAGGCACTGGCAAGGCTCGGCCACCCAATCACATCACCTACCGCAAAGATATTTTCAATTTCGGTACAGTAGTGATCGTCAACGCTCAATTGTCCGCGATGGTTCGCTTCCAGGCCGACATTCTCCAGGCCGAGGGAGCTGGTGTTGCCAGTACGGCCATTACACCAGAGCAGTGCATCCGCATGAATACGTTTGCCAGACTGCATCTCCATAATTACGCCCTGCTCATTGGGCAGTACCCGCGCATACTCCTCCTGGTGGCGAACAGTCACGCCCATATCGCGCAGGTGATAGCTCAGTGCATCAGAAATCTCATCATCAAGAAATTCCAGCAGGCTGTTACGGGTATTAATCAAATCCACCTTAACGCCGAGGCCAGCGAAGATAGACGCGTATTCACAGCCGATAACACCAGCACCATAGATCATAATGGAGTGAGGGGTGTGCTGCATGTCCAGGATCATATCGCTGTCGTAGACCCGTTCGTGATCAAAGTCTACATCGGCGGGGCGATAAGGGCGTGAGCCAGTAGCAATAATAAATTTCTTCGCTGTAATAGTTTCCGCCGCACCATCGGGCATAAGCACCTCGACAGTATGTTCATCGCGGAACTTAGCTTCGCCGACGATCAGCTCAACCCGGTTGCGGGCATAAAATGAAGTGTGCATTTCCACCTGATAGGAAATGACTTTATTCACCGTCTGCATTACCTGGGGGAAAGTAAGGCGGCGGGGTTCACCCAATGCGCGAAAAACGCTCTGGGTGTTATAACGCATCAACTGTTTGACAGAGTGGCGCAGCGCCTTGGAGGGAATGGTACCTTTGTGAGTACAATTACCACCAACCACTTGGCGCTTTTCAATAACCGCAACGCGCATGCCCTTTTTTGCTGCGCTCATTGCGGCGGCCTCTCCAGCCGGGCCAGAACCAATTACTACCAGGTCAAACTTTTGCTCTGCCATTAAATGCTCTAATTCTATTTTCCAAACGGAGTCCACAGCGCGCTAACACCATTTACTCAATACTAAATATACGGTTATCGACACCACTTGTGCCAATGACATAAAACAACAAGCCCGTTGATCACGGGCTTGTTGGAGAAGGAAAGCTTACTTGCGTTTAGATGCGTCGTAAGCGAGATCTTCGGCAGTCATCTGCTGCTGTCTTTGCCTCTCCTGTTCCTTTTCACACTCATCGTCATCGCCACCACAGACTGTGCAATCCTGCTTCATGCCGATATTGTTGAGCCCGCCACAAGTTCCTTTTAACGGTTTGTTCTGAACCATGGCCCCGATCGCCATACCGGCAACAACGAGCAACATGGCCACAAAGGCAAATATGAAAATTGTCACTTCTCAGACCTCTCTACATAAGGTTTAAAGCCAGAGCTAGAACGCTCTTCGAAACCTGAATCAGTTTTCACCACCATAAAGACGGCTAGATTATCTCTTTCTGCCAGCGCCATGCCGGCATCAGCACCGAGGACATTGATCGCGGTAGCCAGACCATCGGCTTCAGCACAGGTTTCCGCAATAACGGTTACCGATGCCAACTTGTGCTTGATGGACCGCCCGGAGCGTGGGTCAATGCTATGGGAGTAACGAACACCATCCCTTTCGTAGTAGTTGCGATAGTCTCCACTAGTAGCTACTGCCTTCCCACTCACCGCAATTGGCTCCTGCACCATCTGCCCTGCCGCGCTGGGTACTTCAATGCCAATTACCCAGGTCTTACCCTTTGGATTCACACCCTTAGTTCGCAGTTCACCGCCAATCTCGACCAAGTAGTTTCGAATACCCAGGTCTTCCAATAGCTCGGCAACCCGATCAACGCCATGGCCCTTGGCAATCGCTGAAAGATCCACCTCAACGGGGCGGCTCTTGATAACAGTGTCTGGCTTACGGGTCAGGGTTAACGCATCGGAACCGACGACGGTTAGCAGATCGGCAATGTCTTTATCTGAGGGGATATGCTCCGGTTCGGGCTGGGGACCAAAACCCCACAAGTTGACCAGAGGGCCGACCGTCACCTCGAAAGCGCCCTCACTGCGGCGATAAATATCCAGGGACATTTCCAGTACATCTGCCAAGTGTTGGCTAACCGGGATCGCCTGCCCTACCGGGCTTTGGTTAAAGCGCATTAACTCAGAGTCGTCGATATAGGTCGACATCTCCTGGTTGACCTGCTGCAACTCATCGTCGATCAACTGCTGCAACTCACCCTGCTCCAGCCCAGAGGGCACCTGAACGACGGTGATGTGATAGCTGGTTCCCATGGTGCGGCCAGCCAACTGCCAGGACTCCGGCGAAGGAGCGCAAGCCGATAAAATTACAGCCGCCCAAAGCAAAAACAGGGCCGTAAAGACGGGCCCTGTTTTTGAGTTTGTCGGGCCTGTGATTGCTTTTAGCAAGCTAAGCCCTCCAATTATCCGCCGAAGTCATCCAGCAGGATATTTTCATCTTCTACACCCAAGTCCTTGAGCATATTGATGACTGCCGCGTTCATCATGGGCGGCCCACACATGTAGTACTCACAATCTTCCGGAGCCGGGTGGTCCTTCAGGTAGTTTTCATATACCACGTTGTGGATGAATCCGGTGTAACCCGTCCAATTGTCTTCCGGCTGTGGGTCGGACAGAGCCACATGCCACTGGAAGTTATCGAACTCGGAAGCCAGACCGTTGTAGTCATCTTCGTAGAACATCTCGCGCAGGGAGCGCGCACCGTACCAGAAGCTGATCTTACGGGTGGAATTCAGGCGCTTGAGCTGATCAAAGATGTGTGAACGCATTGGCGCCATACCGGCACCACCACCGATAAATACCATCTCGTTGTCAGTTTCCTTGGCGAAGAACTCACCAAAGGGACCGTACACCTTAATCTTGTCACCTGCCTTCAGGCTGAAAACGTAGGAAGACATCTGACCCGGCGGAATGCCCTCAGTACGGGGCGGCGGAGTCGCGATACGGATGTTGAACTTAACAACACCTTTCTCTTCCGGGTAGTTAGCCATGGAGTAAGCGCGAACCACAGGCTCGGTCACTTTGGACTCCAGCTTGAAGAAGCCAAAGTGCTCCCAGTCGCCACGGTACTGCTCTTCGACATCGAAGTCAGCAAACTTGACATGGTGAGCCGGAGCTTCCAGCTGTACGTAACCACCAGCGCGGAAGTCAACGTTTTCACCTTCGGGCAGACGCAGGGTCAGCTCCTTAATAAAGGTGGCCACGTTCGGGTTGGATTCCACAGTGCACTCCCACTGCTTAACACCAAACACCTCTTCCGGCACTTCGATTTCCATGTCTTGCTTAACCGCAACCTGACAGGAAAGACGCTTGCCTTCTTTTGCATCGCGCGGGGTAAAGTGAGCCGCTTCAGTCGGCAGCATATCGCCACCACCGGAATTCACCTTACAGATACACTGCGCACAGCTGCCGCCGCCACCACAGGCGGAGGCCAGGAACAGGTTGTTGGCAGCCAGGGTTTGCAGCAGCTTGCCGCCGGCCGGTACGGTGAGAGTCTTCTCACCGTTAACCAGGATGTTGACGTTGCCGGTGTTTACCAGGCGCGAGCGGGCCGCAAGGATCACCGCTACCAGCGCCAAAACGATGACGGTAAACATCGCTACGCCGAGGATAATTTCAATACTCATTCTATTGTTTTCCCCGCTTAGATATCGATGCCGCCGAAGGACATGAAGCCCAGGGACATCAGACCAACAGTTACGAAGGTGATACCCAGACCTTTCAGGCCATCCGGAACGTCACTGTACTTCAGCTTTTCACGAATACCGGCCAGAGCGGTAATCGCCAGTGCCCAGCCGAGGCCGGCACCGAAGCCATAGGCAACACTCTCGCCAAACGCGTACTCGCGCTCAACCATGAACAAGGAAGCACCCATGATGGCGCAGTTCACGGTAATCAGCGGCAGGAATACACCCAGCGCGTTGTAGAGAGCCGGTACATATTTATCCAGGAACATCTCCAGGATCTGTACCAGTGCCGCAATTACGCCGATGTAGGACAACAGGCCGAGGAAGCTCAGGTCCACGTCGGGGTAACCGGCCCAGGCCAGTGCACCGTCTTTCAGCAGGTAGGTGTAGATCAGGTTGTTCACAGGTACTGTCAGAGTCAGCACCACGATAACCGCAACACCCAGGCCAATAGCGGCCTCGATCTTCTTCGATACCGCCAGGAAGGTACACATACCGAGGAAGAAGGCCAGCGCCATGTTTTCAACGAAAACGGCGCGGATAATCAAAGAAATATAATGTTCCACGGATTAGGCCTCCTGCGCTTGGGAATTAGGCGCAATCTTGAACTCATCTTCTTCCACCTGTGCCGGTTTCCAGGCACGGATCGCCCAGATGAACAGGCCGATCAGGAAGAATGCACTCGGCGGCAACAGCAGCAGGCCGTTGGGGATATACCAACCACCGTTGCTCACGGTAGTCAGGATATCTACACCGAACAGTTTGCCGGCGCCGAAGAGTTCACGAACCACCGCGAGACCGATCAGGATCACACTGTATCCCAGACCGTTACCAAGACCGTCGAAGAAGCTGGGCAGCGGCGGGTTCTTCATAGCGAAGGCTTCCGCACGGCCCATTACGATACAGTTGGTAATGATCAGACCAACGAATACAGACAGCTGCTTGGAGATGTCGTAAGCCAGGGCCTTGATCAGCTGGTCCACCAGGATTACCAAAGAGGCAATCACGGTCATCTGTACAATGATACGGATGCTGTTCGGGATCTGTTTGCGGATCAGGGATACCGCAACGTTGGAACAGGCCACAACCGAGGTCAGTGCGATACACATTACCAGGGTAACCTGCAGCGAGCTGGTAACAGCCAGTGCAGAACAGATACCCAGGATCTGCAGCGCGATCGGGTTGTTGTTAAAAATCGGCTCTAGCAGAGTATCTTTAATTTTCATGCTTATGCCTCCCCTGCTTTCAGGTTTTTCAGGAAGGGACCATAACCCTGGTTACCCAACCAGAAGTTCACCAGGTTGCTAACGCCCTTACTGGTCAGAGTTGCACCAGACAGACCATCTACTTCGTGAATCGCGTCTGGGCTGTTGGGGTTAACCTGACCCTTGATCACTGCGATATCCACGTCGCCCTGGTTGTTGAAGACTTTCTTACCAATCCACTGGGCCTTCCAGTTGGGGTTGTCAACTTCACCACCCAGTCCCGGAGTTTCCTTGTGCTCGTAGAAGCCGAGGCCCGCTACGGTGTCGAGGTTGCTCTCCAGAGCGAGGAAGCCGTACAGGGTGCCCCACAGGCCATAACCGCGAATCGGCAGAATGATCTTGTCCAGCTTGCCGTCTTTCTCTACCAGGTATACCTCTTTGGTATTTTCCCGGCGGATAATTTTGGCAGTGTCCTCGTCAGCCGGCAGTTTTTCACTGTCAGACGGGATCTTGGCAGCAGCGCGACCGCTGCCACCAGCCGGAGCCTGATCGGTAAACTTACCGGTATTCAGGTCGACGTATTTGATTTTTACGTCGGCGAAGGCCTTTTCGACTTCCGCTTTATCAGCGTGAGAGTCTTTCAACAGACCGCCAGCCATCAGTACGTTGCGCTTCATGTCCAGCTCGGCATTCGCCTGCTGGGCAGGCTTCAGCATTACCGCAGCGGTGGATACCACTACGGAGCACACCAGGCACATTACCAGCGCGACAATCAGAGTACCGGTTACGGAATCTTTATTAGCCACGTGCCAACCTCCGTTTGATATTGGACTGCACCACAAAGTGGTCAAACAGCGGAGCGAACAGGTTGGCGAACAGGATCGCCAGCATCATGCCTTCCGGGAAGGCCGGGTTCACCACACGAATCAGGACAACCATCACCCCGATCAGGATGCCGTACCACCAGCGACCGGTGTTGGTCATCGCAGCGGATACAGGGTCCGTAGTCATAAAGATCAGACCGAAGGCAAAACCGCCCACTACCAGGTGCCAGTACCAGGGTACCTGGAACATCGGGTTGGTCTCGGAACCAATCATGTTAAACATGAAAGAGGTGGCCATCATACCCAGCAGGGTGCCAGCTACGATGCGCCAGCTGGCGATCTTCATACCCATCAGGATTACGCCGGCAATCAGGATAGCCAGGGTAGAAGTTTCACCAATGGAACCATGGATCTGACCGAAGAAAGCGTCGAACCAGGTTACCTGGCCAACAGCAGCATTGACGATACCGTTCTGGATACCTTCACTGGCCATAACAGACAGCGCGGTAGCACCGGTGTAACCGTCAACCGCAGTCCAAACCGCATCTCCAGACATTGCTGCCGGATAGGCAAAGAATACGAAGGCACGGCCGGTAAGAGCCGGGTTGAGGAAGTTCTTGCCGGTACCACCGAATACTTCCTTACCGATAACCACACCGAAGCTGATGCCCATAGCCACCATCCACAGAGGCAGATCCGGCGGACAGGTCAAGGCGAACAGGATGGAGGTTACAAAGAAGCCTTCGTTGACTTCGTGACCGCGCACCGCAGCAAACAGGACTTCCCAGATACCGCCCACAATAAAAGTGACCGCATAAATAGGCAGGAAGTACATAGCGCCGTAGACAAAGTTGTCCCACAGGCTAGCTGGGTTGTAGGAAGTCAGAGCGCCGATAATGGCGTGACGCCAGCCGGACAGATCCGGGTTGGTCATACCTTCCAGAATGGTGTTGGACTGGAAGCCGATATTCCACATACCGTAGAACGCCGGGATCATGGCACAAGCCCAAACAGTGATCATAATACGCTTCAGGTCGATACCGTCGCGCACGTGAGCAGTGGTTTTGGTCTTGTCTGCCGGCTGGAACAGACCGGTGTCAATCGCTTCAAACAGGGCGTAGAACTTTTCGAACTTACCGCCTTTGTGAAACTTGGGTTCGATCGAATCGAGGAATTTACGCAACATACTTACCCCTCCTTCTCAATACGGGTCAGGTTGTCCCGCAAAATGGGGCCGTACTCGTACTTGCCCGGGCACACAAAGGTGCACAACGCCAGATCTTCTTCGTCCAGCTCCAGTGCGCCCAGCCTCTGCGCCATTGCAGTATCGCCAACGATCAGGGAGCGCAGCAACTGAGTGGGCAGTACATCCAGCGGCATGACTTTCTCATAACTACCGACCGGTACCATGGCACGCTCAGAACCGTTGGTGCTGGTGGTGAAGTTGAACAGCTTGTTCTTCACCAGGCGCGACAGATAAATCGGGAATACAGAGAAACGCTTATTACCAGCACGCAGATAGTGCAGGAACGGACGCTCATCGCCCTCTTCCAGTACAGAAATCTGGTTGTGGTAGCGACCCAGGTAAGCCATCGGGCCAGCAGCGGTGCGGCCACCGAATACAGAGCCGGAGATGATGCGATCGTTATCGCCTTTCAGCTCATCAGAAGTCAGGGTTTCCAGACTGGCACCGAGGCGGGTGCGCAGCAGACGCGGCTGCTTGACCTGAGGGCCTGCCAGGGAAACGACACGATCGGTAAACAGCTTACCGGTGGTAAACAGTTTGCCTACAGCGATCACATCCTGGTAATTAATGGTAAATACACTGCGGTTGCCAGAAACTGGCTTCAGGTAGTGGATGTGGGTACCGGACAAGCCTGCCGGATGGGGGCCGGCAAAGGTTTCGCGGCGAATATTCGCTGCGCTCGGTACTGGAATATCCGCATCCGGAGCAGTACAGACGTAAGTGGTTTCTGCCAGCTTGGAAAGAATCTCAACGCCCTGGGAGAAGGCTTTGGGATTCTCAGCAATCACTACTTCTGGATTGGCTGCCAGAGGGTTGGTGTCCATCGCATTGATAAACACCGCTACCGGCTCAGCGTCCAGGGCGGGAACGCGGCTGAACGGGCGGGTGCGCAGTGCGGTCCACATGCCGGACTCAACCAGGTTTTCAACGACCTGTTCGCGAGTCAGACCAGACAGTTTATCTGCGCTGTAGCTTTGGAACTGTTCCGCTGCATCGCCGTCTATGCCAATCACGACGGATTGCAGAACACGACGAGCGCCACGGTTAATCGCAACAACACGACCGGCAGCAGGCGCTGTGTAGCGCACGCCTTCAGTTTTTTTGTCGCTAAACAACAGCTGACCAAGATTGACGCGATCCCCTACTGCCACTGCCATTGTCGGCTTCATCCCGTGATAATCGGGGCCGAGAACAGCAACGGTCTTGATCGCAGGTCCTTTTTGAATGACCTGCTCGGGCGCGCCGGATATGGGTAAGTCCAATCCCCGACGGATCTTTCTCATACGCCTATGCCTAAGTTTCTAGTTTAAAAAATTGCAATAGGACCCACCGTCCCATGCCTGGGATGACGGGTCCTATTGTGGAATTCCGTGCTGCGAGGGCTTATGCCGTATCACCCGTGAACCGGGAGGAAGGAAGCTGACTAATTGGTTGTGCGCGCTAACTTCTCGGCGCACGGCCGCCCCGCAAAATCGCGCGCATTATAAAGACGGGCCAGGATCTTTACCAGCCTGGAAAGTCGTTAAGTGGCACTAAGATCGGAAATTTCTGTTGAAAAAACAGGGATTTGGGGAGGCATGGCGCGGCGACTGGGACAGTCGCCGGAACCCCGCAGTCGGCTCTGGGTACCGACTGCGGCGAGGAGGCTTGACGCCTTAGTCTTCTTTGGGGAACTGCTTATAACGAACGCCAGCCATATCTTCCAGGCAGCGAACCACCTGACAGCTATAGCCGAACTCGTTGTCATACCAGCAGTAGAGCACAGCGTTCTTGCCATCCACGATAGTCGCAGTGGAATCGAATACGCAGGCAACGCGGGAGCCAACAAAATCGCTGGACACCACTTCCGGGGAGTTGGTGAAATCGATCTGCTGACGCAGCGGCGAGTGCAGTGCCACATCGCGCATATATTCGTTCAGCTCTTCCTTGGTGGTCTCTTTACCCAGGTTCAGGTTAAGGATCGCCATGGAAACATTAGGGGTCGGAACGCGAATTGCGTTGCCGGTGAGCTTACCTTTCAGCTCGGGCAGCGCTTTGGCAACCGCCTTGGCAGCACCGGTTTCAGTCAGAACCATATTCAGCGCTGCTGCGCGACCGCGACGCTCACCTTTGTGGTAGTTGTCGATCAGGTTCTGGTCGTTGGTGTAGGCGTGTACAGTTTCTACGTGGCCGTGCTCAACGCCGTAGCCATCCATCATCGCTTTCAGGACAGGCACGATGGCGTTAGTGGTACAGGAAGCGGCGGACAGTACCTTGTCTTCCGGCTTGATGTCGCTGCTGTTGATACCGTAAACGATATTCTTGATATCGCCCTTGCCCGGTGCGGTCAGCAGCACCTTGGAAGCGCCTGGGCTCTGCAGGTGCTGGCTCAGACCTTCTTCATCGCGCCATACACCGGTGCTGTCAACGATAATCGCATCGTCGATACCGTGCTGGGTGTAATCCACTTCCTGAGGGGAGTTGGCGTAGATGATCTTGATTTCGTTACCGTTACAGATCAGGGAGTTGGTCTCCTCGTCCACACGGATAGTGCCCTGGAAGGCGCCATGTACGGAGTCGCGACGCAGCAGAGAAGCGCGCTTCACCAAGTCGTTGGGGGCCTTGCCCTTGCGCAGTACGATAGCGCGCAGACGCAGAACATCACCACTACCAGCCTTGTCGATCAGCAGGCGGGCAACCAGACGGCCGATGCGACCAAAACCGTAGATCACAACATCTTTGGATTCGGGCAGAGGCTTGCCGGCACCCGCTGCGTCGGACAGCTCTTCACGTACAAACTCGTCCACAGACAAGCCGCGATCGTCGCGCATGTACTTGTTGGTCATGGTTCCCAGGTCGATATGTACGGGACCCAGCTCCATCTTGCAGATGGCTTCCAATACAGGGAAGGTTTCAAACTCGGAGAGTTCATTTTCCTCAACCTGACGCACGAAACGGTGCGCTTTCATAATGCTCAGCACTGAGCGATTAACCAGGTTGCGGCCGTACATATAAATACCGACGTTGCTCTCACGGTTGAGCTTTCCAATCATCGGAATCATGGATTCAGCCAGTGCTTCACGCTGTTTCCAGTCCTTGAAAAAGTCCGCGGGCTTCGGTCGCTTCTGAGTCACTATCGGACACCTCTGCAATGTATTTAGTAGGCAAGAAATACGGCCTTGAAACCACTCAGGACCGCATGGCTGCGCATTATAGTGTTCGCTTTACACTGCGCAACTGAGCAAAAAAGAGCCAAAAAAATGTAGTAAAACTACCTTTTTGTAGTCCACCCGAGCGACATTGCGCAATCCATAAAAAAGCGTAGTTGTTCCCGACTGGAAACACAGGCAGGGTTAACATTCCCTGCAAGCAAAACTGTTCGCGGCTACAATAGCCGACCTCGAAGACATCTCGAATGAATGCGCGGATATATAAGGAAAGATGACAGAAATACAGCCCCTGACCCCACCGAAGTTTCGCTCCTCCAGTGACCGACAATTTTGGGGACAACTGCATGGCGCAGCTGCCGCGCTCGCCATCCTCAACGCGGCACGCAATAACAAAGCGCCCACCCTGTTAATCACAAAGGACAGTCTCGAAGCGCACCGTTTAGAGGTGCAATTGAAATTTTTTAACAAAGCGCGGCGAGATAAGGGGGAAAACAGGGAGCTGGAAATTTTCCATTTTCCCGACTGGGAAATTCTCCCCTACGACACCTTCTCTCCCCACCAGGATATCATCTCGGATCGCCTTGCCACCCTCTACCAGCTGCCGAAAATGGGGGCTGGGATCGTCATAATCCCAGTCAGCACCCTGATGCACCGGCTACCGCCCTGCAATTATATTGCCGGCAATGCGCTGATATTGGAGGAGGGGCAGCAGTTTGATATCGATATCCAGCGGAGACTGCTGGAGCAGGCCGGCTACCACTGCGTAGACACCGTCTACGAACACGGCGAATTCGCTGTGCGTGGCTCACTGATGGATATTTTCCCAATGGGCAGCCCCCTGCCCTACCGCATCGATCTGTTCGACGATGAAATTGAATCCCTGCGCACCTTTGACCCGGAAACCCAACGCACCATCGACAAGGTGAAAACCATTCACCTTTTACCTGCACGGGAATTCCCTTTGCACAAGGCTGCCCTGTCAGGGTTTCTGCAAAATTGGCACGGTGAATTCGATAGCGATCCCAGCCAAGTGCCAATTTACCAGGATATCAGTGCAGGAATTGCCCCGGCGGGCATTGAGTACTACCTGCCCCTGTTCTTCGATGGCAACTGCTCAAGCCTGTTCGACTATCTGCCCGAGGGCAGCCAGGCATTTTTACAGGGAGATATCCAACAGCCGCTGGACAATTTCTGGCGCGAAGTCAGCAACCGCTATGAAAGTCGTCGCGGCGACCTGACCCGCCCCATATTGCCACCGCGCCAGATTTTACTGGAAATTGATGAGCTTAACGGTGCCCTGAAGTCCATGCCCCGGGCAATCTTCTCTGCGGAGAGTCTTCCGGAAGCCCAGGGCAACTGTAATTTTGACACTTCCGTACCCCCCTCACTGCCAGTAGATGGCAAGTCCGAACAACCCCTGGCTGCACTGGAAAGCTACCTGATGGAATACTCCGGTCGGGTGCTATTTTGTGCTGAAAGTAGCGGGCGTCGCGAAGCGCTGCTGGAGCTATTAAAGGGCATACGGCTCAGCCCTCCCAGCTTCCAAAGCTGGCAGGACTTCCTCGCAGCAAAGGACACTATCGGCATTACCGTAGCCCCCATCGATCAAGGGCTGCTGCTTAAGGACCCGCAAATCAACCTGATCGCAGAACCGCAGTTATTTGGTGAGCGGGTACTGCAGCAACGCCGCCGTAAAAAAGCCAAAGATGAAGCGGACAACGCGGTTAAAAACCTGGCTGAACTGCGCATGGGCACTCCCGTCGTTCACATTGATCACGGCGTAGGTCGTTATCGCGGCCTACAGCACCTGGAGATCGACGGGCAACCGGCAGAATTCCTGACCCTTGAATATGCCGACGATGCCAAGCTCTACGTACCGGTAGCCAGCCTGCACTTGATCAGCCGCTACTCCGGTGCCGATGAAGCCCTGGCCCCACTGCACAGAATGGGCAGTGAACAGTGGCAAAAAGCCAAACGCAAAGCCGCCGAGAAAGTCCGCGATGCAGCTGCGGAGCTCCTGGATATCTACGCCCGCCGCGAAGCCCGTATTGGCCATGCCTTCGATAACCCTCAATTGGCCTACCGAGAATTTTCCGCAGGTTTCCCCTTCGAGGAAACTCCAGATCAACAACAAGCCATCGAGGCAGTTCTGGGGGATATGCTCTCAGATAAGCCGATGGACCGACTGGTTTGCGGCGACGTGGGATTCGGTAAGACAGAAGTGGCCATGCGGGCTGCATTTGTCTCGGCCCACGCAGGTATGCAAGTGGCCATGCTGGTTCCCACCACCCTGTTGGCCCAGCAACACTATCAATCCTTCCAGGATCGCTTTGCCGATTGGCCGATCAATATCGAGGTGATCTCCCGCTTCCGCTCTGGCAAGGAAGTGGACAGCGTGAAAGAGAAGGTTGCCAGTGGCAAGGTGGATATCCTGGTTGGCACCCACAAGCTGTTGCAAAGCGATCTGGACTTTAAAAATCTCGGCCTGCTGATTATCGACGAAGAACACCGCTTTGGCGTCCGGCAGAAGGAGCGCCTCAAGAGCCTGCGCTCCGAGGTGGATATCCTCAACCTTACCGCCACCCCTATTCCCCGCACCCTAAATATGGCCATGGCCGGTATTCGCGATCTATCGGTGATCGCCACCCCACCAGCGCGGCGTCTCTCTGTGAAAACCTTCGTGCGCGAGCGCGATGATGCCTTGGTAAAAGAGGCTATCCTGCGGGAGATCTTACGCGGCGGTCAGGTGTATTTCCTGCACAACGAAGTCAAAAGCATTGAGCGAATCGCGCGGGAGCTACAGGAGATGATTCCCGAGGCCCGTATCGGCATAGGCCATGGCCAGATGCGCGAACGGGAGCTGGAACAGGTGATGAGCGACTTCTATCACAAGCGCTTTAATGTCCTGGTCTGTACCACCATCATCGAAACCGGTATCGACGTCCCCACAGCCAACACGATACTGATCGAGCGCGCAGACAAGTTCGGCCTGGCCCAGCTTCACCAGTTGCGCGGTCGCGTGGGGCGCTCGCACCACCAGGCCTACGCCTATCTACTGACTCCCAACAAGCGCTCCATGACCAATGACGCCGTGAAGCGCCTGGAAGCGATTAGCGAGGCCCAGGATTTAGGTGCAGGCTTTACCCTGGCTACCCACGACCTGGAAATTCGCGGTGCAGGCGAACTGCTAGGTGAGGAACAAAGCGGGCAGATTCAGAGTGTCGGCTTCAACTTGTATATGGAGATGCTCGACAAGGCAGTGAAGGCCATTCGCGAGGGCCGCACACCGAATATTGACGAACCCCTCGAATCCCCTGCGGTGGACGTCAATCTGCGGGTTGCTGCGCTGATTCCCGAGGACTACCTGCCCGATGTCCACGGCCGTCTGATCATGTACAAACGCATTGCCAATGCCACCGACGGGCAGCAACTGAAAGAACTTCAGGTAGAGATGATCGACCGTTTCGGGCTACTGCCGGAATCGGTAAAACACTTGTTCCGCACCACGGAGATCAAGTTAAAGGCCGAGAATATGGGCATCCGCAAACTTGAGGCCTCTGCGGCAAGAGGGCGTATCGAATTTGCGGAGAATACCCGTGTAGATCCGCTCACTTTGGTTAAGATGGTGCAAACCCAGCCGGGACGCTACCAGCTGGCCGGCGCCAACCAACTGAATTTCAGTCTCGATGAGGAGGGTACTGATCGCAAGCTCCAGGAAATTAACGAAGTTCTGGAAAAGCTTGCACAGTGATACCATCCGGCAGGCAGCAGCGGGAGCTGGCGGCAAAACTAATTAGTCTCCTACTCCCGCTTAAACGGCCTGTCGGCAATGACACCCTCGGCACCCAAATAGAATTGTTTAAGTGGTAAACCCATGAAAAGGATAATTAGCCTCTGCTCAACCCTGGCGCTCACGCTGGCAGCAACCAGTGCCCAGGCCGTCAACTACGCTGGCAATACTTTCGAAATAGAAATGATCGTATTCGAGCGCCCCCAGGGGATGGAAAGAACCGCAGAGACCTGGCCGACGGCACCCCGTCTTCAGTATCCATCAAAGTGGATCGACTTTGACACCCTGCGCACCCCAACTCAGCCAACAGAGGATGAGGTGCTATCGCTTGAAGACATCATCTCGAGCCCAGAAACGAGCGGCCCAGCCGATATTGAATCATCGGAGCTTGAGGGCGACGCATCTACTAGTTCGCAGAACTCTGAGCAAGCACAAAGAAACTTGCTGCTAAGACCTGTACCCAGGCTGCTGGACAACAAAGCCGCCGCAATTTCCAGGGCTGGTGACAGGGTCCTGTTTCACAAGGCCTGGCGCCAGGTTTTAAATACCAAGAGAAACTCTCCGGCCATTCTGATTGATGGCGGTAGCCAGCTCAGCGGCCACAGCCAGCTTGAGGGATCTATCACCCTGAGTGTCGCTCGCTATTTACATATCAGTACTAATTTGTGGCTCAGCGATTTTTATACGCAACCCGGGGAACACAGTATTCTTCTTCCTCAACGCCCACAAAATAAAATCGAAAAGCCGCTACAAATCCTAACCGGCAATTACAGTGATATTGAAAATTCATATTCACAAAATAACGGGTTTGATATCGAAAATAGTCAGGGCGCAATTAACACAACTGAGCCACTCACACTGGGCGAGCCGGAATTTATAAAAGAAGAGCCATTATATGTAGCCCATACTGCGAGACTGCAACACGAGAGACGTTTGCGTAGCGGACAACTTCATTATATCGACCACCCTGCATTTGGAATTCTTATTGAAGTGCGCACTGTAGCCAAACCCAAAGAAGATTCGCAAAATATGGATATGCTTAATTCCGACCAAGAAAAAGATAACCGCACGGAAAGTTAATTTATTTAAATAATCGACTTTCGCCAAAAGCCCCAGCAAATCTTGCCGGGGCTGTTATTTTAAATATACCTTTAAAACTCTTCACCTCAAACGAATTAATTTCACCATCACTGCAAGCACACCCCACCCAACCGATATTTAATCAATTTATCTTTAATCAAAATACAGCCAGCAAACAAGCAAATACCGCCACCCCACAACAACAAAAAAATTACTATCAGTAGGCCAATATTCCGGGAGTATTAAAGTAATAATTAGCACAGGGTATTGCGCACAATAAACTCACTCATATACACACAATTACATTGGGGGCTTTAGGCGGGGCGGGATATGACCAAACCTACAAAGAGGGACACAAATGCAACTTAAAGAAGAAAAGCCTATATCCACTGCAAAGTAGCAAACAAAAAAGCGGATCATAAAGATCCGCTTTTCAGAGGCGCTGACAGGGCCGGCGTCAATTGAGCCGCAGGACCCTACACGACAACAGTTCTTTCAACGAGTGATCTATAAATCACTCACAGGGAACAACATCTTCCGCCAGCAGTCCTTTGTCACCTTGTTGCATTTCGAACTCTACCGCCTGCCCCTCATTAAGGGTTTTGTAGCCCTCGCCGCGAATGCTGCGATAGTGAACGAAAATATCTTCAGTTCCTTCTCCACAGGTGATGAAGCCATAACCCCGTGCGTTATTAAACCACTTCACTGTACCTGTAACGCGATCACTCATTGAGAAAACCTCATTATTGTTATTGCGCCTACCTCTTTTACCTCACTGCTCAATTCGGCAAGAGGGGCAAACGCCACCCCATTGTTAACAAACTGCTCCATGCAGAATGCTATCTTGCTTAATCCGATGAGCATATACTCAAAGGACGTACCCTGATTCTTAGATAAAACAGCGCCAGTGTCTAGTTTTCTATGTGAAATAAATACTACGTTTTTCCCAATATGCGTAATTAACCGTCAAAATCTTCAATAGTGCTCAATTAGAAACTAATCATTTGTACCTTATTGCACTCCCATTCCTCAACTGTCTAACGCGGCCTCTCGCGTTAATGAAGGTATATCGGCAATATGTAATGTTGAGGTTGGGAATGCACAGGATGCCCCATATCCCTCAATTATTTTAAGAATCGTTAATAGAACATCCTGTTTTACTTCATGATAACGAACCCAATCGGTAGTGCGGGTAAACGTATATATAAAGAAATCCAAAGAAGAGGAAGCAAAACTATTAAAATTAACAATAAGCGTACGATTAGAATCAATTTCCGGATGTTCCTGTAACATATTTTTAACATCCGCCACGATTGCCGCCATATGATGGGCATCTTCATAACGAATACCAATCGTTTCAAAAATCCTACGATTTAACATACGGGAAGGATTTTCTACCGCAATCTGGGTGAAGATGCCATTGGGAACATAGACGGGTCGCATATCAAAAGTGCGGATTCTGGTCAGGCGCCAACCGATATCTTCCACGGTCCCCTCAATCTCCTTATCGGGGGAGCGAATCCAGTCGCCCACCGCAAAGGGCCGATCCAGATAGATCATCAGGCCGCCGAAAAAGTTTGCCAGCAGGTCCTTGGCCGCAAAACCGACAGCCAGTCCGCCAATACCACCAAATGCCAAAACACCGCTGACGCTATAACCCAGGAACTGCATGACCACAATTCCCGCCGTGATCACGATTGAGGCCCTGACCAGTTTGCCGATCGCACGTACCGTAGTGGCATCCATCGGCTTGCCCATATAGCGCGGATCGCACAGATTGTGTTCCACGCTGTGTGAGAATCGCCAGGCAAACCAGGCCATCACCAGGATCAAGCCTATTTCCCGCGTCGGTGCAGCCAGGGAGAATATCTCGGCTCCAGTGGCGTCCCCCGCTCGCTGGGCAGCGACAGTCAAGCCCAGCAGCCATACCAGTACCTGCCCGGGAGGGGAGAGTGCCCCAACCAAAGCATCATCCCAGGGATTAACCGTCTTTTCCGCCTTAATGGCCATGCGCTGCACAAACCGGCCAAATAACCAGGCCAACACCCCAGACGCAAGTACTATGAGGAAAACAGAAACTATCCAGACCCGGTTCTCACCAAGCCAGGACAACAGCACGCTCTCAACGGACTCCACTCGAACCCCTCCGCTTTAACCAACAATCAGTAATATCCGTACAGCACCTTCTCAATAGACGACAGATTTAAACAACTTATCTCAACGCATTATGGAAGCTAACCACTCCCTGGTTCTGTGCCACCGCGCACTCTTCTCAAGCTCCTCCCAGGAGCCGATCACCGGCCTGCCACCCATGGCCGACAACCGATGAGTAGACTCCGGTTTGGGCACAAAGGTATCCAGTGCCGCCAGCGCCTCAAAAGCGCCGACACGATTGTTGCATACGATACCCATATCACAACCGGCTTCCAGGGCTGCGCGAATCCTATCGCCATAGCCTCCGGCCGCACCCGCCCCTTCCATAGACAGATCATCACTAAAAATCACTCCATTGAATCCCAGCTGTCGCCGCAATACATCCTGTAGCCAATAGCGGGAGAATCCCACCGGCTGGCTATCAATGTTGATGAAGCGGATATGGGCCGGCATCACCGCGGTAAGTTCCTGGGTTCCAATACAATCGATAAACGGAAGTGCATCGGTTGCCAAGACCTGATCCAACGAGCGCTTATCCTCTGGCAACTCCACATGACTGTCTTCCAGCACGTGGCCATGCCCCGGAAAATGCTTGCCTGTCGTGGCCATTCCCGCTTCGCGCATCCCTTGGATAAAGGGGCGAGCCAGTGCGGTTAACTGGGCCGGATCGGGACAAAAACTCCGATCGCCGATCACCCTGCTGTGACTGTCATCCGCATCCAAAACCGGCGCGAAGCTAAAATCCACTCCTACAGCCAGCAACTCTGCGGCCAGCAGCCACCCCACATCCTGCAACTGCTCGTTACTGGCGACAGCACTAAGGGCCTGCATTGAGGGTATTCGCGTAAAGTCATCGCGAAACCGCTGAACCCTGCCACCCTCCTGATCTACCGCTAGCAGGATCTCTGGTCGCACCGCACGGATGGAGTTAACCAATTGGATAAGCTGCTGGCGATCCCGATAGTTTCTCGCAAAAAAGATCAGCCCGCCCACCATCGGATGCCGAAGCAACTCACAGTCTTCCTCGGTGAGTTCAAGCCCCTCGATATCCACCATGACCGGTCCGGGTGGTAAAGACATATTAAGTTCCTTATCGATTTAAGAGTGCGCCCACTAATTATCTACCTTCAACATGGCCGAAGCAGCGGGTACCAATCGCTCAAGAGTCTGGGTCAGGGTACTGTCAGAACCGAAATCCTCCCGCAGGATAGCCTCAATCGCATCGTGGCTCGACAGTGTGAAAATGGTCGCTCCCAGCATAAAGTAGAGGCGCCAATAGAAAGTTTCTGGGTCCAAGCCCGGTAACGCTTCAGCCAGCAATCCGGCAAAACGGCGGTAAGTATCCCCGTATCGAGATACGATAAATCGACGCAAATGCCCCTGGAACTGGGTATAGGCCAATCCTAAAAGACGCATAAATCGCTGTGGATCCTTTCCCTCCAGCCCAAGGCTTCCCAACCCAACTCGATACAGGCATTCGATCAGCTCCTCCACCCCCAGGGGCTGCCCCAGGGCAATACGGCGATCAAGCTCTTCTTCCAGAGCGTTAGTGAAAGGCGTTAGAAAGCGTTCAAATACCGCCTGTATCAATTCTTTCTTGGAGCCGAAATGGTAGTTAACTGCCGCCAGATTAACCCCGGCCGTGCTCGTAATTGTTCTCAATGAGGTTTCAGGAAAACCCCGTTCAGCAAACAGCACTTCCGCTGCATCGAGTATCCGGCTGACCGTATCTATCTGGCTCATAAGTATCAAACCACCATTTAAAACATACGTTTAATCGACGCCAGAGTAGCATATTCTCACTGATCTAGAGCCCGCCAGCTAAGCTCTCCACTCAGCAAGGTACAAGAGTAAAAATAACAGGGAAATGTATGTCAGGCGGTAAGATCAATACTGCAGGAGTTGATCTCCCGCCAACTTGTGCAAGTACGCCACCCCACCAGCCGGCATAGCCTTTTAGTCCGGAGGCAGCTTTAACAAAAATAACTTTGAAAATTTTTTCGGTATTTTAAGATCGCCCGAATAATTATTCCTTCACCTGCATATATTTCATAATCAGGGCCGCAGCCTCCTCCACACTATCAACGATATGAAAAAGGTCTAGATCACTGGCATCGATACAATCGCGCTCTAACACTGTATCTACCAACCAATCGTACAGCCCGCTCCAGTAACGCTTACCTACCAACACAATTGGGAAACGCCGCACTTTCTGCGTTTGCACCAAGGTAAGAGCTTCAAACAGCTCATCCAACGTGCCGTAGCCACCGGGAAGTCCAACGAATCCAAGTGCGTGTTTTACAAACATAAATTTCCGTACAAAAAAGTATCGGAAGTTCAAACTAATGTCCTGATATGGATTTGCCGCCTGTTCAAAAGGCAGCTCTATGTTTAACCCAATTGATGCGCCGGGCTGCCCGAAAGCCCCTCGGTTACAAGCCTCCATCAGCCCCGGCCCACCACCGGTAATCACGGGGATCCCTTCAGCCGCGAGCAACTCTCCCAACTTTACCCCCTGCTGATATTCAGGACTGTCCTCTGTAAATCTCGCCCCTCCAAACACTGTCACTGCACCACCTAACGCTATCAGCCGCTCTATCCCATCTACCAATTCAGACTGAATACGAAGCACTCTCCAGGCTTCCGGCATTTTTGCATCCAGCATTATTTTTCCCTCTTTGTCAGTTCCTTCAACGCTTTCTTCTCTCTTTACTTTCTCCATCAATGTAGCAGCTCACAAAGACTAAAACCTGAGGATTGCACGAACAACAAATCTGTATATAATTCCAGCAACTGTATATAAATACAGAAAACTAGGTAAATCTATGACCAATCTCACCGCTCGTCAGTCCCAGGTTCTCGACCTGATCAAGTCTTATCTGGATGAAACTGGCTACCCGCCAACGCGGGCAGAAATTGCCCAGGAACTCGGCTTCCGCTCACCCAATGCCGCCGAGGAACACCTGAAAGCGCTCGCCAGAAAAGGCGCCATTGAGATGGTTGCCGGCGCTTCCCGAGGCATTCGAATTCCGGATCACCAATCCGGCTTGCCGATTGTGGGTAGAGTAGCTGCGGGGAATCCCATACTCGCCAGCGAACATATTGAAGATTACTGCGACTTGCCCGCGAGCTTCTTCCATCCTCCCGCAGATTATTTGTTGAGGGTGCATGGTATGAGTATGCGAGATGCGGGCATTCTCGATGGAGACTTGCTGGCAGTGCAAAAGACCGAGCAAGTGCGCAATGGCCAAATCGTCGTTGCCCGTATCGATGACGAAGTCACAGTGAAACGCTTTCGCCGCAAGGGAAATCAGGCAACCGTTCAGTTGCTACCTGAAAATGATGACTTTGAGTTAATTCAAGTCGATATGAGAGATAAGAACTTTGTGATTGAGGGATTAGCCGTAGGGGTTATTCGCCAAACGCCTTAAGCCCCCAAAAACGACAACAGCGGCCATTGGCCGCTGTTGTTAAGACTCGAACTAACGCTGATGTTAGTGAATAGTATGATTTACCGGCATTAAATCGTCTTCTTCCTCGAAGTAACCAGCCTCAAGATCGTCTAGATTTTGTACGGCTTCAATACCCGCTTCCAACATAGCCCTTGCCACAGCAACCTTGTTCTTGCGCAGAAACTGAAGGCTTTCCGCAGAAAAAGAAATGCTTACCAAAGGGTCCTCTTTATGGCCAGCACGACGCAAAGCTACATCGCCATTAGCCAGCTCGATTATTTCAAAAGTTTCGGAGGACATTCGCTTTTCCTTCACGGCACAACAGTTTGCGCCCAGTGTACCACAGGCTTGCGATAAGTTTCATTCCTCCAATTTGAGAGGCTTCTGGCTCCTGACTTTCGAGGCAGTCTATTACCAGCACGCTGTATCAAAGGATTATCTAAACCACTGAAGAGATCACAAGAGAAGAGTGAATTGCTTTATACGTTACACAGGTTGTGTCGAGTGGGCCACAACTACCCCATTGTGGCCCACTCAAAGGACAGCGAACTTTCTCGCAGAGGTACGCCTAATATCTACAACCTTCAAAATTCGCAGAAATATTACGAACCTATTCAGAAGTTCACCGAGGTCGAGTAAGCGTATTAGTTAACATTCATCCAAGTGAGCGCGCTGCCTCACCACCAACTCACTCAGCGAGCGATGCCACTGAAGCAATAATTCTTTGGACAAAGGTGCAAACTCGGGCTTGGCAACTTCGTTGTGTAGCGGGATTAAATTAACCTGTTGCTGTTTTTCATCAGCACCCACAGATATTTTCTGCTGCTCTTCCCAGGCGTAAAGCATATGGGATAACCAACTCTGCGGGTCGCCGACCAGGCCGGACAGCTCACTGGCCTCTGCACTAGCCCTACCCTGAACGCCCAGCGCATCAATGATCAACTGCGGAGACTCCGGTTCGAATCCCAGCTGAAGTTGGGCTGCCTGCTCTGCAAGAAAAGCCCGATAGGCCTTGCACAACTGCATCAACGCTGCCTCTTCCAGCGCATCGCGCTGGAGAGGTAAGTCCCACGACTGTTGCAGCAACAGCTGGCTCTTGCGTAGAGCCGAAGTGACATGAATCGTGTAAGAGTTACTCATTACCTACTTCTTTGCCGCTGTCTTTTTAGCTGCCGGTTTCTTGCGCTTGGCAGCAGTGCTCTTGGTGGAGGCCTCTACTTTCCAACCACCATCGCGATAAAAAGCACGCCAACCGGTCGCCTTGCCCTCTTCCTCAGATTGAACATATTGCTCCTGGGTTTTGCGGCTAAATCGAACTACGGTATCCCGCCCACTGTCATCTTGAGTCGGTGCAGAGAATAGGAAGCTGTATTTTGGATCGATCTCACTCTGGTGAGGCAGCAGCTCTTTAACCAGGGGCGCACGGGTCTCACGGTTTTTCGGGAACTGGCTGGCAGCCAGGAATAGACCCGAGGCACCATCGCGTAGGATATAGTGATCCTCCACTTTGATACAGGCCAATTCCGGCATGGGAACCGGATCCATTTTCGGTGGCGCCGGCTGCCCATTTTTCAGCAGCTTGCGGGTGTTTTTACAGTCTTCATTGGTACAGCCGAAGTACTTGCCAAAGCGACCAGACTTCAACTGCATATCACTGCCACACTTATCGCACTCAATAATGGGGCCGTCATAGCCTTTAATTTTAAAAGTGCCCTGCTCAATCTCGTAGCCATTGCAATCCGGGTTATTGCCACAGATATGCAATTTACGCTGCTCATCTAACAGGTAGCTATCCATAGCCGTGCCGCACTTGCCGCAGCGGCGCTTCTCCCGCAGCAACCTGGATTCAGCTTCCTCGTCCTTATCCGCATCGACCGCCTCATCACCAGAAACCAGGTTCATGGTATTGGTACAACGCTCTTTTGGCGGCAGTGCGTATCCAGAGCACCCCAGGAATACACCGGTGGAGCCAGTGCGGATCTGCATATGGCGGCCACATTTGGTGCACTCGATATCGGTGTCTGTCGGCGTATTGCGACGCATACCTTCATCGGCAGACTGGGCTTTTTCCAGGCGCCCGGAAAAGTCCTGATAAAACTCATCGAGCAGTTGCTTCCAACCCTTATCGCCGTCGGCAACCGCATCCAGGGATTCCTCCAGGTTTGCGGTAAATCCGTAGTCCATCAGGTTCTTGAAGCTTTCGCTGAGACGGTCGGTAACAATATCCCCCATTTTCTCAGCGTAAAAACGACGGTTTTCCAAGCGGACATAACCGCGATCCTGGATCGTGGAAATAATGGAAGCATAGGTGGAGGGGCGTCCGATACCGCGCTTCTCCAGTTCCTTAACCAGGGCCGCTTCACTAAACCGCGCAGGCGGCTTGGTAAAGTGCTGCTTGGGATCCAGCTGTTGCAGGGATAGCTTTTCGCCTACCTTCACATCTGGAAGCACCAGATCTTCATCTTTTTTGCCGCTCGGTGGCGCAACTTTCAGGAAACCATCGAAACGAATTACTCGACCCCGCGCACGCAATTCAAAGTCACCTGCGCTGACCACGATTGAAGAGGAGGTAAATTGGGCAGGCGTCATCTGGCAGGCCACGAACTGCTGCCAAATCAGGTTGTATAACCTCTCCGCATCCCGCTCAACACCGGACAACATATTTGGGGCGATACGAACATCGGATGGGCGAATCGCTTCGTGCGCCTCTTGAGCGCCCTCTTTACTGCTGTAGTTATTGGGGCTCTCTGGAAGATACTTATCGCCGTAATTCTCGGCAATATAATCCCGTGCAGATTCCACAGCCTCTTTACTGAGATTGGTGGAATCTGTACGCATGTAGGTGATATGACCGGCTTCATACAAGCGCTGGGCCAGGGTCATGGTCTTCTTCACACTGAAGCCAAGGCGGTTACTGGCCGCCTGCTGCAAGGTGGAAGTAATAAATGGTGCGCTGGGCTTGGAGCTGGTTGGCTTATCGTCACGGGCGGAAACAACAAACTCACTGGACTGAAGCTGCTTGGCAGCACTCATTGCCAGCTCTTCGTTGGTAGGACGGAAAGCCTCACCAGCCTGCTTTTTCACTTCGAGGCGCAGCTTGGAAGCCTTTGCCGTCGCCGTATCGGCAAACAAGGTCCAGTACTCTTCCGGGATAAACGCGCGAATCTCCCGCTCCCGCTCAACTACGAGGCGGACCGCAACAGATTGCACACGACCCGCAGACAGGCCCCTGGCCACTTTTTCCCACAGTAGAGGGGACACCATATAGCCAACGATTCGATCGAGGAAACGGCGCGCTTGCTGGGCGTTTACCCGATTAATATTCAGACGGCCGGGATCTTTAAAGGCCTCCTGAATCGCAGACTTGGTAATTTCATTAAACACTACCCGGCGGTAGCGATCGTTATCGCCACCAATTGCTTCACGCAAATGCCAGGCAATTGCCTCTCCCTCGCGATCCAAGTCCGTTGCGAGATAGATATGATCGGCGCCTTCGGCGAGTTTTTGTAACTCACTCACCACTTTCTCTTTACCCGGCAGTATCTCGTAGTGGGCTTGCCACTCGTGATCCGGGTCGATCCCCATACGCTTAATCAGCTGATCGCGGTTTTTCTTCCGCTTATAAGCCTCTTTCGCCTCGGGGGAAAGCTTGCGTGTTTCCGCTGCACGACGGGCGCGCTCCTTTGCGTCAACCGGCTGTTTATTGCCCCCACCTGTGGGCAAATCGCGAATATGGCCGACACTGGACTTCACAACAAAGTCCTTGCCGAGATATTTATTGATGGTTTTCGCTTTGGCCGGTGATTCGACGATGACCAGTGATTTACCCATAAGCCTTTGATTTCAAATGAAAATTTACTGCTATTGCAAGTCTTTCAAGCCCTCTTATCGGGCTTGTGCTGCGCGAATATATAAGCCTCACTTCAAGCGCGGTCAAGCAAAGCTGACAATTTTCCACTCACAGTCACCAAAATTGGCACTGGGCAGTCCGCCTAAATGCGACTCAGTAGACGCTCTTTTACACCGCTATTACGGCAATCAAGACAGCCCCTCAGTCGCCGCGCGCGAACTCACTTTTCGAATAGCTTCTTCTATTAAGGGGGTGTACTCATCGAGCGACGCCATTAGTTTCTGGAAGGCTTGTTTGCCTCCTGACTCCGGCCACTGAATACCGAGACCCACTGGTGTTGCAGTAATCGCACAGGCGTCCCGAGGGATTTTTTCCAGTAGCTCGCGCAAATATTTCCATGCCCCTTGCGGAGCTGGCTGGCCATCAGCCCAATCCCAAACACCGGAAAAATTCAGCTCGTGCTCAATCCGTTGTTTATCCAAAACCCACCCCACACTCAGGCCTTTACGGTTCTGCCAGCGGTGATAATAGACAGCTGCAGTCCCATCACCCAACGCCGCAGGCAGCGCTTGGATTTGTACGGTAATGCCAGCCTGGGCCGCCCGGCTACGCAAATCTGCAAGACGGCTGTCACGGGCATTGGGCTTGAGCCACATCACCGGCCCCAGCACCAAAGCGATGGCAAATCCGACGATAATCACCGGCAACCAATCAGACATAACCACTCCTCATCAGTGGAAAAAAGTGACTATTGTGCGGTGTTCCGCGTGATCTATGTCAATCGGTTTTTTTTGCGGTAGACTCAAAATAGGTGTCACAAGGGTGTTTTTCACAGTCAATAAAAGGGATAGGAGCAGGTAAATTATGGCGAAATACCGACACATCCTCGTGGGCTTGGACCTGTCAAAAGAGTCTTCCCAGGTACTTGATAGGGCCGCTGATATGGCTGAAGCATTTGGTGCAGAGTTAAGCTTACTTCACGCCATTGAGCCCCTGACTTTTGCCTATGGCGGCGACATCCCAATGGACCTCTCCGAGGTACAGGACCAGCTACAGTCCCAGGCCAAGGAGCAATTGCAAAAAGCCGCCGATCGGCTGGATATCCCCGCAGATCGCCATCACGTAATACTCGGCCAGCCATCTACTGAGATTCATCGCTTAGCCAAAGATATCGAAGCCGACTTAATCATTATTGGCAGCCACGGTCGTCACGGCTTAGCGCTATTACTCGGCTCCACCGCTAACGGCGTTCTCCATGGCGCCAAATGCGACGTTCTGGCGATTCGGGTACATATGGAAGACGAGTAATCCTTCAAAATTGAGGGGAAGCCGCAATGATTGCAGCTTCCCCTTCAACTTAGTCGTCTCCCCCTCCAGCTCTGACCAGCGTTCAAATGCCTCTTCGAGCTGGGCCTGTCTTTCCGTCAGGGTGTTCAGCTTAGCCTGCACCAACGCCTGCTCCTGCTGATAAAAACTGGGGTCGGCAACCTCTTGCTCGATAGCCCCTATCTCTTCTTCCAAAGACTCAATTAAGGCGGGCAGGCTATCCAGCTCTCTTTGAAGCTTATAGCTCAGTTTCTTTTTCTTCGCTGGAGCCGCCTCCTGGGACTGGGGCTTTTCCTTTGGTTTACTAGCAGCTGGCTTAACTTCTTTCAGCTCAGCGACAAAGCTGCCACCTTGGCGCACAAAATCCCCATAACCACCCACGTATTCACGGATGCGGCCATCCCCCTCAAATGCGAGGCATGAGCCCACCACATTATCCAGGAAAGCACGGTCATGGCTCACGAGCAGAACCGTTCCGCCAAAGTCCAGGAGTAACTGTTCAAGCAGCTCCAGGGTTTCTACATCCAGGTCATTGGTGGGCTCGTCGAGCACCAAAATATTGGCGGGCTGGCTAAACAATTTTGCCAGCAAGGCGCGATTTCGCTCTCCACCACTCAAAGCGCTGACTTTAGTACGGGCTTTAACACCACTAAAAAGAAAATCAGCCAAATAAGACATTACGTGGCGGCTTTTACCACCAATAGTCACTGAGTCGCGCCCTTCTGCGACATTATCTAGCACAGTCAAATCGGGATTCAGCTGATCTCGGCGCTGATCGAAATAGGCCACTTGCTGCTTGGTACCCAGGCGCACACTCCCCCCTGGGACTTTAGCTCTCCCAGCAGCAATTTGATCAGGGTACTTTTGCCGACACCATTGGGGCCTATTAGGCCAACGCGGTCTCCACGCATCAGCGTGAATGATAAATCCCTAATCAACGGTTGCTCATCGGGGTAAGCAAAAGTGACGCCCTTCAACTCAGCGACCAATTTGCCGGACATCTCACCGCTATCCAGGGCCATCTTGGCTATACCCTGCTGGGACCGGCGCGTTTCCCTTTGGCGACGCAGTGCTTGAAGCGCTCTTACCCGCCCCTCATTACGGGTTCGGCGCGCTTTAATTCCCTGCCGAATCCAGGTTTCTTCCTGCGCCAATTTTTTGTCAAACAAGGCCTCGTTTTTTGCCTCTTCTTCGAGAAGCTTCTCTTTTTCTTCCTGGTAACGATCAAACTTGCAGCGAAAAGTCCGCAAGTGTCCTCGATCTAAATCCCATACACTGGTGGCCAAACGTTGTGCCAATGCACGATCATGGCTCACAAACAAAAGAGCTCCACGATAGCTGGCGAGGAAATTCTCAAGCCATTCGACTGCAGCAATATCCAGGTGGTTGGTTGGCTCATCCAGTATCAGCAGATCAGGCTCCACCACCAAGGCGCGAGCCAGAGCAGCACGACGCTGCCAGCCACCGGAAAGGTCGGCAACCTTTTCGTCTGCATCGAGCCCCAAACGATCTAATACACTGTCCACTTTCGGCAGCAGCTCCCAACCGTGAGCCGCTTCGATTTTGGCTTGTAGCTCTGCTGTGGGGGAGTCCCTGTACGCCGACAAAACAGCGCCTATTTCGCCCAACCCCATAGCCACATATCCGTATACAGAGTCGGCGTAATCGGCAGGTAACTCCTGCTCCAAAACCGCTTGAACCATACCGCTGGCACGAACAATCTCGCCGTTGTCCGCGTCAACTTGCCCCGCGATCAAGCGCAACAGGCTGGATTTCCCCTCCCCATTACGCCCCACAAGGCATATACGATCTCCACGCTCAACTTTTGCGCTGACATTGTCTGCCAGTACCTGGGTCCCGTAACGAAGACTGACCCCATCCAATAGAAGCAACATAAATAGGCACTACAATTATCAAACCCGAACCTCAATCCCGCTGATGAAAGAAGCGAAGTCGGCTCTTTCGGGTTCTGTGAAAAATCAGCTATTTTACGCGTTTTTACCGTATAGTCAGTCATAGCTGGAAACACACGTCCAACTGAGGTAATTGAGATGTCAGCTGACGCAAAAGGAATCGCGCTTCTTTCCGCCCTAATCATCACCTGTCTCTGCACAGCCGTGCCCACAAATGCACAACCTGTTCAGGCAACCGCTATCGCACCGGAAGTATCCGAAGATAATCGTGCGGCGCAGAGAGAAAAGCTGCGCCAGGCCCGGCAGGCGATAAAATACAGGGATCGACGGAAACTTCGAGCACTTAAAGCTGAGCTCAAAGATTATCCCCTCGCTGCTTATATTGACTATTGGGCGCTCAGTGAAAAACTGCACCAACTGCCCTTAAAAGAAGTTGATCAATTCCTGGAGAGCAACAGAGGCACGGCTATTGGCGACTGGATGATGGTCAGGTTGTTGCGCCAACTCGGTAGTCAAAAAAAGTTCTCGACTTACCTGCGCTATTACCAACCTTCGCAACACAGTCGCACCTCCCTCCGCTGCTATTACGCCGATGCCCTATCGCGCCGAGACGGCTATCAGGCAGAAACACAGCAGTTGATATCAGAACTCTGGCTTGTTGGGCGGTCCCAAGTCGAGGAGTGCGACCCCGTTTTTGCCCGCTGGATGAAAAACGGCGGCTTGACGCAGGAACTCGCTTGGAAGCGGCACCTGCTGGCAGTCGAAGAAGGCAATCTCGATTTGGCACGTTATATCGCCAGAAAAATGACGCCAGCCCAAGCAGAGAAAGCCAAACTTTTACGCTCGGTCCATCGCAACCCACAGATGCTTCTCACTGACACCAAGTTCGCCTACAACCCACTGGAATATCGCGATATCGTGTTGAACGGATTGCACCAATTGGCGAAAAAAGACGCTATCAAAGCGGAAACTGCCTGGCACCGCTATCAGGCCAGCTACTTGTTTTCCGATGCCCAGCAAGAAGCCATGTTCAAGCACTTGGCGCGTCAATTTGCTCGCCAGGATAATATGCAGCGCTTACAACAGCTGGTTGAACATCACACAGTGACCGATGGCCGCACCATCGAGTGGCTAGCCAGACAATCCCTACGTGAATTAAATTGGCAACAGGTCGCGTTCTGGATTGACCGCCTGCCTGAGGAGAAACAACAACTCGACCGGTGGATATATTGGAAAGCCCGCTCACTGGAAGAACTTTATGGCACAGGAAGTTCTGAAGCTTCCTCTCACCTTTACCGCAAAGCCGCCCGCAATCGCAGTTACTACGGTTTCCTTGCCGCTGATACCTTGGGGCAACAGTACAGCTTTGAGCACAGGCCGGCACCAATCACCCCCATTCAAGTGCAGGAGATGGCAAAGCGCCCCGAACTGCAGAGAGTCCGAGAATTACAAGCAATAGGCGAACTCTTCCATGCCCGAAGGGAATGGAGCTATGCCACAAGAGCTATGGACCACCAGGAATTGCTTGCGGCCGGCAAAGTAGCTAGCGCCTGGGGTTGGTACCACAAATCAATCCAGTCAGTGCTTGCGGCTGACTACCTCGACGACTTGGAACTGCGATTCCCACTCGCTTTTTCCGATATTGTTCACGATGTAAGCAAACAGGTCGGCGCCCAGAGCTCGGCTCTTGAACCTTATCTGATTTACGCTGTAGCACGACAAGAGAGCCACTTTAGCCACGATGCAAAATCCAGCTCCGGGGCCCTGGGACTTATGCAATTGCTCCCATCGACCGCAAAAGCTACTGCACGCAGAGCGGGGGTGCGCTATCGACGCAGCTGGGACCTTTTGAGCCCCAACACCAATATTGCGCTGGGCAGCTTTTACTTAAGTAGCTTACTTAACCGCTTTGACAATAACCGCTTTCTGGCAGCCGCCGCCTATAATGCCGGGCCAACCCGCGTAGCGGGATGGCTAAAAGAGACCCGAAAACAGCTGCCCTATGATGTGTGGATTGAAACCATTCCATTCCGGGAAACGCGTAATTATGTGCAAAATGTACTTGCCTATTCGGTAATTTACGCCTACCGAAGCGGCACCAAGCTGCAACTATTAAGGGAGAGTGAAGCTGCGAGCCGGCTGTAATTTAAAGCCGCTCCTTCAGCCAATCTTGCAATTGCACCTGGTCAAACGGCCAACCGCAAACATCGTCGGGGTCTCCAAGGCCAACCACCGGAATGCGGATAGAAAAGCGCTCCATTAACGCTTCATCCTCGGCGATATCCACCTCGCGAAGACGCAAGTTGAATTTTTCCAGCGCAGGCCAAATTTCAATTTTGGCTTTTTCGCACAGGCCGCAACCCAAAGTGGTGTAGAGCAAAAGCTCTTTTATATCGCTCATCCAAAAACCCCCTGGCTGCTGCCCCAGAGATATCCCGCAACACTTAGCGCAAGCCCCGCTATTAAAAGCCACGTTTTACTTTTAGCCTTTGGCTTATCGACTTCCCCAGGTACCTCCTCGGACAAACTGGGTTGCACTGCATAGGGGACTGTATCGGCTTCTCCAGAGATAGAGGTAGAACTGGGCAATTCGAACTCCGGCAAAGCCGGGCGTACAGCCGTTCGGTTGTTATCGTCAGCTGGGCCGACAATTGAAAAACTTAAAGTGTCGAGTCGAAGCTCATCTCCCCTGCGCACCCGACTCTCACTAACCTTTCTATTATTGACAAAAGTCCCATTTGCCGAACCTAAGTCAATAACGAACAGTAAGCCCTCCCTTACTTCGAGACGAGCGTGCCTACGCGAAAGATGAGAAAGCGAAAAAGTGATATCACACTCATCGGAGCGCCCAATTACCGCACTCTCTTTCACAGGGAACACCTTTCCTGCAATAGCCCGGTGATTGGCTCTTAGCGCCCAGGCAACACCCTGACTTGAAGCAGCCTTGGGAGGGGCAGACTTGAGCTTAGTTACCTTCGGGTCGATTACCTGGAGTAAACGGCTGCCCACTTTGACCTGATCGTTTATTTTTAACTGGCACGGTGTACCAGTTGGCTGACCATTAAGCAAGACACGGGCCGCGCCCGACAAATTGTGCAAAGTCAGAACATCGCCATTAACTGCAATTTTAAGGTGCGACTTCGCTACGGAATCATCGGTAATACACAAGTCACTACTCTGCGCCCGCCCCACAGTTACTCCCGGCGATACCAGCCATACGCTCTGGCTAAGATCATTGACATCACAAAGTTTGAGCATCGAAATCGCTCCTAAAGCCAAAATGGCCGTGTGAAATTGGCCAATTATTGAAGACAGTGAGCTTAACTAATGTTAAAAAGCAGCCGAAACACTCACTTTTATTGATAAAGTTGAGTTTATCATGGGCGATATCATTAGCGTGTGATTCGGTTTGCAGCTTAAAATGGCCCAAAGGTCTAGTATTTAACAGATTCAGCGATGACCTACAAAGTGATCGGCAACTTGAATAAGCCGAGAGCACAACAGGGAAGAGGCGTGTGATTACCGGAGGGTTATCACCGTTAGAAAGATTAAATAAATTACAGGTAGTTGCACGCCAGTGAGTGAAGCCAAAGTACGCGAAGTATCACGGCACAGCGGGATAGTTCAGCATAGCAAAGACGCTACACGCAGTGCCGGCGCAACCCATACCGGCTATAAGCGTGAACAGAACGAAGATGCCTATTGGGCTGCGGAAGACAAAGGTATCTGGGTTGTAGCCGATGGCCTTGGCGGTCACCACGCTGGTGAACTCGCGAGTAAAACTGTTGTTGAAGAAATCCAAAAGTCAGCGGAAACTGACAAGCACTACGAGCGTGCCTTGCAAAAAGCGCACGCCCTTTTACTGGGCGATGAACAAACCACAGCCAATATGGGCTCAACTGCGGTCGTTGTTGCTGAAGAGGGTGACTACTTTCATATCTACTGGGTTGGAGACAGCCGCGCTTACCTCTGGGCTCCCGAAGGCACAACAGGGAAGCTCACCCAACTAACCAGCGACCACTCCTACGTACAGATGTTGATGGATTCAGGCGCTATCAACTCCGAAGAAGCAGCAATTCACCCCAACCGGCATGTAATTACCCGATGTATCGGCGGTAGTACCAACCCCAAACTCGAAGTGGACCGAGTCTCCTATCGCTGGGCAGCAGGACAGAGACTACTCATCTGCAGTGATGGACTTAGTTCGGAAGTACCAACAAACTCAATCAACCAGATATTGACGGAAAACAGTGATACCCACAGAGCAACAGAACTTCTAATCGCTGCAGCATTGGATGCAGGAGGCAAAGATAATGTCACTGTTCAGGTCATAGATGCCCCATCCACAGCGCAACCTTCTTCTACCGCATCCCTCAACCCAATTAGCGAGCCCACCCTGCCCGGCTCCACACTCAGAAAGTATCGCCCCTTCATTCTCCTCTTCACAGTCGCCTTAGCCACCGCAGTTGCCTACGGACTTTCAACTCTGCTTTAAGATAGGGAAAGCACTTCATGGAAGTCGTCAATAGCGGCACCTCTTCACTGCAGATACCGGGCTACCGCATCCTCAAAAAGATCAATCAGGGGGGAATGTCCTCAGTCTACCTGGCTATACAGCGCAGTGTGGGCCGGCAGGTGGCACTAAAAGTTATGTCGCCAGTACTGAACGCTGATCCAATCTTCAGTGAGCGGTTCCAGCGGGAAGCAAATATCGTTGGGCAGCTGTCACACCCAAATATCGTCGGTATTCACGATATTGGCCGCTACCGCAGCCTGAACTACATCGCCATGGACTACATGCCAGGGGGCTCGGTTGCAGAGCGTTTAAGCAAAGGTGGGCTTGAGCCTCTTGAGGCGCTTAATGTTGTGCGCCAGATAGCCATGGCCCTAGACCACTCCCACAGCAAGGGGTATGTACATCGAGACCTGAAACCAGAGAATATCCTGTTTCGCGAAGACGGATCGGCCGTACTCAGTGATTTTGGGGTTGCCCGGGCTATCGCGAGAACCACCCGTATGACTAACAGCGGGATGGTTGTGGGAACCCCTCACTATATGAGCCCGGAACAAGCTCGCGGAGCAGCGGTTGACGGTCGTGCCGACCTGTATAGCCTTGGAGTTGTTTTCTATGAAATGCTCACGGGAGCCGTGCCCTATCAGGCAGACGAAGCCGTCGCCATAGCAATAAAGCACCTCACCGACCCAATTCCGCGACTGCCAGCCCGCTACGCACTTTATCAGGCTCTACTTGATCACTTCCTGGCCAAAGATCCGGATAAGCGATTTCAACGCGGACTGGATATCGCCGATGCCGCAGATGATTTGGTTGCAGCCCTCGCTGGAAAGCCGGCCAATCAAATCAGCCAGCTCAACAATTCAACTTTAAAAACTTCCAGCTTGGCAAAAGCACTTGTACTGACCATTTACGGCAGTGTGGCAGACCAACTCGGGAGAGTTGCTTCCAGTTGGAAACGGAAGGAAACGCCCGAGAAGCCAGAGCGTAAGGAGCAGGATACTGTTGTACGCCTGCGGCAGTTCCTCGCTGAGCCAACAAAACACAAGCGCTCCTGGCTTATGAGCAGCTTTATCGCTGTTGGCCTTACCTCAACCTGGGGCCTGTATAGCATCGTTGATCACAAGGCCGGCTGGCAACTTGGACTACCTATATTGGACGGCGCTGCCGATTTTACAGCTGCCACCCTACTAGGTACCGCGGAGCAGCCTGCCAATATTGCTCCAAATGCAAATACAGAGCCTGCGCCAACTGGATCAGCAGCAGATACCCTAGATTCACAGATACAAGTTACCCAGCTAAATCTACCCTCCACGCTCAATGCAGATGAACAACTACCCCTCAGTGGTAATCAGGCACTGATTGCCAAGAGTAATCTTGAGCCCCCAAAAGTACTCACGCCTGAGCCTGCAGAGCCAAGAGCAGAGAACCAACCCAAGCTGTACAGCCTAACGATTAACACAAAGCCTTCTGATGCCCGTGTGCGGATTATGAACATAGCCCCCGCTACCAGCCGGGGCTTGAATTGAGCCCAGGCAAATATGATGTGGAAGTGAGCAAGCGCGGCTTTAGTAAAATTCGCCAGTGGGTCTTGCTGGAAGAACAAAACCTCAAAGTGGAGGTCGAGCTGGAACCTGCCTACTTTATCGGCAAGCGATTTCAATCAGAGTTGTCCTCTGGTGGCCTGGGCCCGAAAATGGTCGCCGTGGGAGCAGGCAGCTTTACCATGGGCAATAACCAGCGGCGATTAGCCAGCCCTGCGCACAGGGTAAATGTAGAGGAGGACTTTGCTATATCCATATACGAGGTCACCTTTGCCGAGTACGATCGTTTTGCCGAGGCCACCGGAAGCGCCAAACCCAGCGATGCAGGCTGGGGGCGCGGAGATAGGCCGGTTGTTAATGTCTCCTGGCGGGATGCACAAAAGTACGTAAAGTGGCTATCAAAGGAGTCTGGCAAGCAGTACCGGCTGGCCAGTGAAGCCGAGTGGGAATACGCTGCTCGGGGAGGCAATTCACACCAATACTGGTGGGCTTCCAGCGACGCCCGAGGAAAAGCCAATTGTCGCAGAGGTTGCTCTAGTGAATTCACAAAGCTGTTCAGCATCAGTACAGCTCCCGTAGGTCATTATCAGGCGAACCCTTTTGGCCTTTTTGACACTGCAGGGAACGTGGCTGAGTGGGTGGAAGACTGTTACCAAGCTGGCTACGACCCCGCAAAAACCACATCAGCACCGGTGAAGATTAGCGGCTGCCAACTTCACACCGTGAGGGGTGGGTCGATGCGTGATAGCTCTAACAAGATATCTTCTGACTATCGAAAAGGCCTGAATGAAACAGCGCTCACCAAGGATGTTGGGATACGTGTTGTGATGGAACTTGATCAATAAAACCAAAATATTAGAAGGAACTTCAGTGCAACGATTACTACTCACCACCTCTTTAATCTTACTTACCGGCTGCAACGGCATAGAGATACGAACAAACGCAGACACATATATGTCTGACAAGGTTAAATCCGCATTGATTGAAGAGTATTCTTTAGCTGAGGTTCGCCGAAGCAACGGAACATTACTCGGCAGCGTATCAGCCAATAGCTGCCAAGCATTGCCCTCCGATGCAAAACCCGAGCCGGCAAGCATCAAAAAGTTACTAAAAATCAAAACCCATAATCTAGGTGGGAACGCCATAGTTTTTGAGAATTGCACTACACAAAACTCTGCTGGCTGCCTGAAATTTATCGAGTGCGACGGCCTCGCTTATATTGTTCCAAAGCACAACGAACAACAAGAAGCAGATACCCCACCATACACCCCCAATCACGCATTTTGATTTTGCACCGGCAAACCGACTAATTATAGAAGCTATTAGACAGCTCCCATAATATCTGCAGACCTGAGGTCTGCAGATATTACTTGCTGTGAATACGCTTAAACTAAAGCGCCAAAGCAAGTGTAGTCAGATTATTTTACCCGTAGCTCCCAAACATTGTGAATTTTCGGATTGCGCTGAAAATCCTTATCCAGAAGGTTCAGCTTCTCTACTGAGTATTCACTGGAAACATCCTCGTCCATCTTAAAGCTGCGCAAGTTGTTGGAAAACACCAAGCGACCTTGAGGCGACAACAGGGACATACACTGACGAATCAATTTCCCGTGATCCCTCTGAATATCTAATACCCCGCTCATCTTCGCAGAATTGGAGAAGCTCGGGGGGTCCATGAATATTAAATCGTAATGGCCTTTCCTGTTCTGTTGAGCAGATTCAAGCCACTGCAAACAATCGGCCTCGACCAACTGATGGCGATAAGGATCCATGTTATTAGCACGGAAATTTTGTCCCGCCCAGTTTTGATAGGTTCGCGACATATCGACACTAGTGCTCTGCTTGCAACCACCCAGAGCCGCTTGGACTGTCGCACTGGCGGTATAGCAGAAAAGGTTTAGGAATGTTTTACCGGCAGAAATCTCTCGCAGATATTTGCGCACCGGGCGATGATCCAGGAAAAGCCCTGTATCCAGGTAGCTCCACAGATCTACCGCCAACTCAGCACCATACTCCCCAACCCAGAGTTCCTTTCTGGATTCCGTCTGCTTCTGGTACTGACTTCCACTCTTACCTCCGCCCTTGTGGCTGTGGCGACGGCGTTCTTTAATACTGATATTCGCGCGAGGCAATTCGAGCACGGACTGAAGGGCCCTTAACAAATCGCGCAAGCGCCCCCGAGCTTTCTCTTCCTCGATAGTGGCCGGCGGACGATACTCCTGCAAATGCGCGTACACGGCGCCATCCAGGGTTTTATAGATATCGATCGCCGCAGCATACTCAGGCAAGTCCGCATCGTAGAGGCGGTAACAATCCACGCCACTCCTCGCGGCCCATTTACCTGTAGTGCGCAGATTTTTGCGCAAGCGATTTGCTACCATCTCCGCCTGGGGTGACAACTTCGGCCCAGCAGCTTCACTCGCCGCCGCCCCACTTTGCGCACGAACCTCAAACATCAGCAACTGACTGGGGATACTGCCATTGTATAGCTGGTACTGCTTATGAGAGCGTAAACCGGTGCCATAACCCAGTTCCGGATTGCCGGTAAACACACCGACCAACCAGCCCGGGAACTCCGCCTTTAACTGCCGCCCCAGTTCAAAATAGGTCTCCCGCAGAGCTTCCTGCTCACCCAAGCGCTCACCGTAGGGCGGGTTTGTCAAAACCAATCCCGCTTTGACTTCTCTATGGCTCGGTACCCTAAACCCTGCTACTGGGCGGCAACTCACTCGCACCTGGCGCTCCAGACCGGCCCGGGCAATATTAGCCTCAGCCGCAAACAAGACTTTCGCATCGGCATCGTAACCGCGAATCTCTGGCAGTTCGCGCGCCAGGCCAACGCCTTGACGCTGCAATGCCTCTTCGCGAAGCTCGTTCCAAATATCGCTTTGATGGTTCAGCCAGCGCTCAAAACCAAAGCTATCCCGCATTAATCCCGGTGCCATATCCGCAGCGATCATCGCCGCCTCCACCAGAATAGTGCCCGAGCCACACATCGGGTCGAGCAAGGCTCCACCCTGCTCAGCAATCTTTGGCCAGCCGGCTCGCAGCAACAGTGCTGCCGCAAGGTTCTCTTTCAGTGGGGCTGCACCGATATGGGTTCGGTAGCCACGGCGATGCAAGCTGTCACCGCTTAGATCGATGGCGATATCCAGCTTATCCCGGTGCAAGCGCAGGGCAACCGTCAAATCTGGATGATGTTTATCAATACTTGGACGGGCTCCCGACTGGCGGCGAAGGCGGTCGACAATGGCATCTTTTGCTTTTTGAGCACCGAACTGACTATTGCGGATCTCTCGATTGGTCCCAGAGAATTGCATCCACAGCTTGCCCGAGGGGCGAATGTGGAGCTCCCAGGGTTGCTCGGCAACTGCTTGGTACAGGTCCTCAGCTGTGGCTACATGCACCTGCGCCAAACGCAACATAATGCGGTTTGCCAAGCGACTCCACAGACAGCAGCGGTAAGCCAACTTCAGGGAGCCGGAAAAATACACTGCCGCCGGCTGCTCCCTTACAGACCCTGCACCCAGGTCGCGTAATTCATTAGCGAGCAGCCCCTCTATTCCCTTGGGACACGTAGCCGTAAACTCAAATTCTTCGGTTTGTAAATCTGTCAAAATACTTACTCATTAAGCTCCTCCTGTGGAGGAAGTTTTGTGCGCCAATAATGACCGCCCACTTAAAGCTGCCGGCAACGTCTGCGCCGCCAGTACGCACAAATAAAACCTGGGGCAAAACCTTTACCGCCCCCAACTAAGGAAATTGAGCATTATCGCCATGCCCAAAAGAGGACGATTATCCCATTTTGTGGCAGAAGAGAATACGCCCTGCCGTTAATTACTACCTGCCCCATAAGTCATACTGTCATCTAGAGATGTTTTCCGATTCCCACGTATCCACTTTACTCTTACTAATAAGGTGGATTGGGTCGGTCCGTTCAAAGGCTTATTTCCTTCACTAAAATTCATTGAGAGACACCCCAAAATAGAGCCGTTTGCGAACCTGCCGACAAACTGTCCACAGACCGACAAAGTAGAGGTGCCGTATACGATGAAACGCCAAAAACGAAATCACGCCGACAGGGCATTTTACAAGGGCTATTTGGCAGCCCTGAACAACAAGTCTATGGATAGCTGCCCATTTGTCGAAGAGGATCCTCATCAGGAGTGGATCAATGGTTGGCGTGAGGGGCGGGAAGATTACTGGAATGGCTTCGACAGAGTGACCAAGGCCCAAAAACTGGAGATTTATGGCGCCGTTTCTACCGACATCCAATACCCTGACGGGTGGAGCACCATTTAGAGATGGCGAGGGGGCTTATCGTCAAAAGCCCCCATTTTCCTAGCAGTCAGCAACTGATACAGCTTACCCTTGCTCTGTTCGGCGACGCTCCAAAGCAATTGCCTCTGCCGCCTCACGAATCAATTCAGGCCCCCGATAGATAAAACCGGTGTACATCTGTACGGCAGTCGCCCCAGCACGAATTTTTTCAGCCGCACTGTCACCATCAAAAATACCGCCAACCCCGATAATCGGGATCTGCTTGCTCAACTCTTTCGATAACAGCTCGATGACCTTGGTGGATTGCGCTCTCAGGGGTTTTCCGCTCAAACCGCCCTCTTCGCTACCATGGGGCAGCTTGGCGACTGAAGACTTATCGATCGTCGTATTGGTAGCGATCACCCCATCGATATCGTACTCACACAGCGCCTCGGCTATCTGCGCCACCGCATCGCCTTCCATATCCGGGGCAATCTTGACGGCAACAGGGACGTAGCGATCACTCTTTTGAGCCAGCTCCATCTGCTTGTCCTTGATGCTGCCCAGCAAGCGATTGAGACTGTCACCAAACTGGAGGTCACGTAGCCCTTTGGTATTGGGAGAAGAAACGTTGGCAGTGATGTAGTCGGCGTAGCGGTACACCTTCTCCATACACAGGCAGTAGTCATCGGCGGCCTTTTTCACTGGAGTATCAAAGTTCTTACCCACATTGATCCCCAAAACACCGCTATAACGGCGCTTTTTCACTCTTTCAATCAGGTAGTCAACACCGAGGTTGTTAAAACCCATACGGTTAATAATCGCATCGGCCTCTTCCACCCTAAACAGCCTTGGCAGCGGATTGCCGGGTTGGGGGCGCGGTGTCACGGTGCCCACTTCAACAAACCCGAATCCCAGGGCTCCGAAACCATTAAAGGCCTGCGCATTCTTATCCAGACCAGCGGCCAAACCAACCGGGTTGGGTAGGGTGAGCCCCATCAACTCGACCGGATCATCCGGGACCGACTTTTTGTACAGGGACATCAAACCGAGGCGCTCTGCAGCGCCAATGGCATCAATCGACAAATGGTGGGCCCGCTCAGGGTCAAGCGCAAACAGGGCTTTACGCAGTGTTGAATACATACCTTTCCTTACGTGGGGAGGCGAACCCTTCAGAAAAACGAAGGGCTCTATCTTGTGATGACGATACTACAGGGGCCTTTGAGCGGCCCCTGGGCTCTATTCCGCTACTGTTCTGCCAGAGTTTCCCGGTCCGCAGTGGCGTGGGCGAGATACATTAGCTCGCGCAAAGCCACAGTGAACATCGCAAAGTCACCGACAGAAGTAGACTTCAACTCGGCAATCATATTGTGCCAGCGTTGAATTGCGGGCGCCATGATAGCGCTCCAGCGGGACATTGCACCCTCTACATCAAGATTTTCAGCCTTGCCCAAGCGGAGAATGTTCACCGCCAGTGTCGACAACTGGCTGTCCAGGTCATCCATACTGGTCTCCCGGGCCTGCGCCTGCCAGAAGCTGTCTACCGGCAAGTCGACGATCAGATTGCCAAACCAGTGCAGGTTCAACTCATCCGACAACCTGAAGTAAACCGTGGCAACTTCCTCTACGGGCGTATCGCTAGCTCGCGCCGACTCAGAAATACCCAGTGCCGAGTAGAGGTAAGTGGGCGACGCCGACAGCAGGGCCAGGGCCTCTGGTACCCCTGCTTCCAGGAGTTTCTGGTAGCGCTGCTCCCATTCGTTAAGGGGCTCGCCACTTAAGACCTGCGGCAACGCTGTAATAACCCGCTGTACCGGCTCCTGGAACAGCTCGCAGTTGGTAGCTGGCTCCAACTCATTGCGGCGATTGCGCAGGAACCACCGGGTTGCCCGGCGCACACGGCCTATCATCGAGTTCAGCAGTTCTGTTTGCAGCTCCGCTGGCACCTTGTAGTCCAGCGCAGCCAGCTGCTCCTGGAAGTCGTGCATCTCGTACACATCACGAGCGCTGACATAAGCGGCAGTTACATCGTTCACATCGGCGCCAGTGGCTGTACCGATACGGTTGTAGAAGGTGATACCCATACTGTTAACCATCTCATTGGCGACCTGGGTAGCCACAATCTGGCGCAACAGCGGATGGTCATAGACTTGGTCGCGATAACGCTCGACCAATTTTTCCGGGAATGCAGACTCAACCGCAAAACGCACCCGCTCATTGTCGGTGATTTGTGCATTTTGCAGCTCTTCTTTCAACTTGACCTTCACGTATGAGATTAGAACCGATAATTCAGGGCGGGTCAGGGACTGCCCTTTGTGCTCGCGTTCAGAAATCTGCTCGTTATCAGGAATAAACTCCAGCGCGCGGTTCAATCGGCCGTCGTCTTCCAAAGTGTTGATGGTTCTGCGGTACTCGTCCAGGCGCTTGGCAACCTGATATTCCGCCACACTGAGGGCAAAAGTCTGCTCATAGTTATTGTGCAGCACCAATTCACCGACAGCATCGGTCATCCCATCCAGCAGCTCATTGCGCTGCTTTTCAGTCAAATCACCCTGGGCAACAACTTTATCCAGAAGGATCTTGATATTTACCTCGTGGTCAGAACAATCCACACCGGCCGCATTATCGATAAAGTCGGTGTTACAACGCCCGCCATTGAGAGCAAACTCAATACGCCCACGCTGGGTCATACCCAGGTTGCCGCCCTCGCCAAAGACTTTGGCACGCAACTCCCTACCATCAACGCGCAAGTGATCATTGGACTTGTCACCAACTTCGGAGTCCGTCTCGGCAGTAGCCTTAACATAAGTGCCAATACCGCCATTCCAGATCAGATCCACCGGCGCTCTGAGCAAGGCACTAATCAGCTCGTTGGGGTTCAGTTGATCCTGTTTGATATCAAACGCTTCTTTCATTTCAGGCGTTATAGCAATGGCCTTGGCGCGACGCTCGAAGATACCGCCACCTTTGGAAATTAATTTACGCTCGTAATCCCTCCAGCTCGACCGGGGCAAGTCGAACAAACGCTGACGCTCTTTAAAGCTGGATTCTGCATCCGGATTGGGGTCCACAAAAATATGCAGGTGGTTAAAGGCTGCTTTCAGGCAGATATGCTCAGACAACAGCATGCCGTTACCAAAAACATCTCCGCCCATATCGCCAATACCGACAACAGAGAAGTTTTCTTTCTGGACATCCACCCCCATCTCACGGAAGTGGCGCTGCACCGATACCCAGGCTCCACGGGCTGTAATGCCCATTTTCTTATGGTCGTATCCCTGGCTGCCACCGGAGGCGAAAGCGTCGCCCATCCAGAAGCCATACTCCCCGGCAATGCCGTTGGCAATATCTGAGAAAGTTGCCGTCCCTTTATCCGCAGCTACTACCAGGTAGGGGTCATCCTCATCCCGACGAACAACATATTTGGGCGGTACAACTTCGCCATCTTTTAGATTGTCAGTGATATCCAAAAGGCCACGAATAAAGGTTTTGTAGCAGGAGACTCCCTCTTCCATCATGGCTTCGCGGCTGCCATCGGTAGGCGGACGTCGAACGACAAATCCACCTTTTGCACCACTGGGTACAATAACTGCATTTTTCACCGCTTGGGCTTTTACCAGGCCCAGAACTTCTGTGCGGAAATCTTCCAGTCGGTCAGACCAACGCAGGCCTCCACGAGCGACTTTACTGCCGCGCAAGTGCACACCTTCCACGCGAGGGGAGTAAACAAAAATCTCAAACTCCGGGCGGGGTTCAGGAATGCCGGGAATATCCCGGGGACTGAATTTGATCGAAATATAATCCTTGGGCTGCCCTTCATCATCCACCTGGAAGAAGTTAGTGCGCAGGGTCGCCAGGATTAATTCCAAATAACGGCGCAGAACCAAATCTTCATTCAGGTTATCAACCGTATCCAAACCATCGTGAATTTTAGCGATCAAGCGCTCGACACGGGGCTGCTCCTGCTTACCAGTGCTTAAACGGGGATCGAACATCGCCCTAAACAAGGCTACCAGGTTGCGGGTGATATCCACGTGGCTGGCCAGGGTAGCGGCAATATAGCTCTGGCTGGCACCGGACTTGGTTTGCTTCAGGTAACGGGCGTAGGCACGAAGCATGGATACTTCGCGCCAGTTAAGGCGGGCGGCCAGCACCAGGCGATTGAAGGCATCGCTTTCCGCTGTGTGATTCCAGATCGCCGCGAACGCATCCTGGAACAGGCCACGGGATGCCTGCGCATCAATTTTGGTGGGCAGACCAAATTCCAGATGGAATTCGTGCATCCACACATCGGTATAGCCACGGGGGCGAATCGTATAGGGGAATTCACCAATAACCCGCAAGCCCAGATTTTCCAGCACGGGAATCACGTCGGAGAGCGTCAGGCCGCTGCCCCAGTTGAATACCTTGAACCGCAGACTGCCCTGAGCGGCCCCCACCGGCTGGTAGAAACTCATTGCTACCCGGTTATCTTCACTGAGGCTCTGAACGGCTGCTACATCCTGCACCGCAATACGAGGCTCAAAGTCTTCACGGTATCCCGCCGGGAAGGCGCGGCCAAAAGTACGATAGAGACGGCTGCCCTCTTCTTCCCCGCTATTTTCAATTAGTGATCTTTGGAAAACATCTTCCCAGGAGCGGGTAATATCCACAATTTGCGCCTCCAGCAGCGCGACATCAAAATCAACAGGCTCATCAGGGGACACGCGGAAAACAAAATGAACCCGCGCGAGAATGGATTCGGAGAAGAAAGTGGTGAAGTCCGAGTCCTTCGCATTAATCGCTTTGGCAATATGCGCGCAAATCACCTCGCGCACATCACTGTTAAACAGCTCACGGGGAACGTATACCGTGGCAGTAACGAATTTACCAAAGGGGTCGCGACGCATAAACAGGCGAAGGTGAGCCCGCTCATTTAACTGCAGCACCCCCATTACCACGTCAAACAGCTCTTTGGTGCTGCCCTGGAAAAGTTCATCCCTTGGGAAGGTATCGAGAATCCGGCGCAGGGCTTTGCCATCGTGCCCCTGCCCGGAGAGACCGCTAGACTCTATGATCGAGGCCATCTTGCGGCGAATAATCGGAATTTTCGCCGGGCTCTCGGTGTAAACCGGCGAGGTGTAAAGCCCCATAAACGCCGCTTCACCAATCACCTCACCATCGGTGTTGTAGCGCTTAATCATCACGTAGTCCGAATAGGCCGTGCGGTGCACCCGAGACTTAACGGAGGACTTGGCAAATGTCAGGTAATTGGGCCCTTGGTAGAAACGCTGCTTGCCCTCACTAAAAGAGGTTTCCAGCATCGGCGCAGCTTCTTCCAGCTTTTTGAAAATACCGAGCCTGCGGTCTTCAACTTCATTGAGGATTTTTTTATCCCCGACAACACTGAACTCGTATTCGCGATACCCCAGGAAGGTGAAGTTACCGTCGCGCATCCACTGCAAAAATGCACTGGCTTCCAATAGGTTGGTGTCTTCGTCTGGAAGTCCCGCCTGTAACTGCCCCTCCATTGCGCTGCAGGTTTCCAGCATCGGGACATAGTCGTCCACTACCAGCTCCACATCGCCGAGTACGTCTTTTAAGCCAGTCATCATGCCTGAAGCGAACTCAGATGAAGTGTCGTGATTAATCTCGACATAAATCATCGCTTCGTTCGTAATGCGCTTCCCTTTTGCCTGCGGCTTTTCACCCAGTAACTCTTCCTCTGGCGGCAACAGGCGAGTCAGTTTCCCCTTGGCATCGCGCTCGACTCGAACTACCGTACTCTTTATCGAATGAGTCACTGTATTTCGGCGATTGATCTCCATGCGAATGGAGTCCACCAGAAATGGCATATCCCGCTGCAGCACACCAATGACCGTATGCGAGCACTCCCAACCATCGTCTTCGAGGCGGGGGTTAAAAACCTTCACCTTGGGTAGGCCGCCCGGGCGCTGTTGAATAAAGTTCCACCAGGTGTATATGCAGCCATAGACGTCAACAAGACGACGACCGGCCAGATCCTCTAATGGGTACTGATTGAGGAACTGCTGGGCAAAAGCCACAACGGGTTCGGCTTCGCTGGTCAGCTTGTCACGAATCAGCTCGCAAATCTGCGCAACTAATTCTTCACGGCTGTCGGTAATAACCGTCGCCATATTCACGGGGAACCTCCCAATCTCATTTTTGTCACATCGAATCCAAACACTGTAGATCCGAAAAGGTCATCATCTCAGCCCATACGCAGCTGCAGGGTCGAGTCCTAAAAATTACACTTTCAGTCAGACAGTGAGGAGAAGTCCATTCCACCTCAGAATCTAGTCGGCTCGGCAGAGGCCTACGTCTCAAGAGTTGCCTCTTCATTTGGTGCCGCTAAAATCATCAGTCGCCACCTTCTCGGCGGCGACTATATATAGATGGTAGAAAGCCAGCCAGGTCCGTGCGGCGGCTAAATTCTCAGAAGAAGAGATACTATGGAAGCAAACCAGACTATTAGGGATCATATCGCCGCTTTGGGCGATTGGTTGGAAGAGCAGATTATCGGTCAAGAGAGATTGGTTAACCGATTGCTGATCGCCATGCTGGCCGATGGCCACCTTTTGGTGGAGGGAGCGCCAGGCCTGGCCAAAACCAAGGCCATTAAAACACTGGGCGAAGCTATTGAGGGTGACTTCCATCGCGTTCAATTTACGCCAGATCTGCTTCCGGCGGATATTACCGGCACCGACATTTACCGGCCGGAAACCGGAGAGTTCCATTTTCAACCAGGTCCAGTGTTTCACAACCTGATACTGGCCGATGAGATTAACCGCGCGCCAGCCAAAGTTCAGTCGGCGCTGCTCGAAGCTATGGCAGAACGGCAGATCAGTGTCGGCCGAAAAACTTATCCCCTTCCCCAGTTATTTTTGGTAATGGCTACCCAAAACCCTATTGAGCAGGAAGGGACTTATCCTCTGCCAGAGGCACAATTAGATAGATTCCTAATGCAGGTAAATCTTGCCTATCCCAATGCGGAGGCGGAAGCAAAAATCCTGCGCCTGGCCAGATCCGAGGCTAGCCTTGGCGAAAATCGCCCCACTGAAATTATCAGCCAAGAAACCATTCTTCAGGCGCGCAACCAAATTCTGGAAATGCAGATGGTTGAGGCCGTGGAAACCTATACTGTCCAACTTGTCATTGCTACTCGCGAGCCGGCGAAGTATGACAGCGAGCTGGCGTCATGGCTAGATTTTGGTGCAAGTCCGAGAGCAACAATTGCATTGGATCGCTGCGCGCGCGCTCACGCTTGGCTCGCCGGGCGCGATTATGTCACCCCAGATGATGTGATGAATGTCGCTCCCGATATTTTACGCCACCGACTCCTGTTGAGTTTTGAGGCGGAAGCGGCGGGAATTACTACCGACCAGGTAATTGAGCGATTACTTCAACAGGTGCCTGCGATCTGATGTCCGCTGAAGCATCCCCAACTGAGCTCGAACTGCGCGGGGCTTATCCCGAAGTAACGCCGTTGGTACAAATGCGCTACGCCGCACGGCAGTTGCAATTATTCAAACCGCGCCTGGCCCGCAGTGATCAGGCCGGCAGCCTGCTCACTCGCTACCGCGGCCGCGGCATGAATTTTGAGGAAGTGCGGAACTACCAGGCCGGCGATGATGTACGCTCCATTGACTGGCGCGTAACAGCTCGAACCGGCCAAACCCACACCAAACTTTACCAAGAGGAGCGCGAACGCCCGGTAGTTATCCTGTTGGATTTGCGCTCGCCGATGTTTTTTGGCAGCCAAAGAGCATTTAAATCGGTGACGGCAAGCGGCATCGCTGCGGCGCTGGGTTGGGCTGGTTTACAGCACAGCGATCGGATCGGGGCGCTACTTTTCTCCGACCGGGAAATAGACACAGTGCGCCCGCGCCGCAGCCACCACGCCGTACTTTCGATGATTCACAGTACGGTTGCCCGCGCTGCGGAACTGAGCAGCCCCGTCCCCGAACAGGGCAGCCAAACACTAAAAACATTGCTGGAGGAAGCGCGAAGAATCGCACGCCCTGGAAGTGCGCTCTTTTTAATCAGTGATTGCCATGATCTCGACGAGAGCTGCTCGCAGCCACTCTACCTTTTATCCCGCCATGCCGACCTGCAGGTGCTGAGGGTATCGGACCCGCTGGAGCAACATCTGCCCGGCCAATCCCTCACTATATCTGACGGTCGCCAGCGCACATTCCTTCATGCCGGCAATCGGCCGGTTCACGAACATTTTGCCGAAAAGCAAGCCCGAGCCCGCGCCGAGGTTGAACAACTGTGCCGACGTTATCGGCTGCCGTTGCTGGACTTTGATAACACCCAACCGCTTATTCCAGCACTGATGTCCGTCTACGGCTCGCGGCAAAGAAATAATGGCTGGCAAAATACGAGAAGGCCCAAGTAGTAATGAGTTTGAAAGTGCAGAAAAAGCTAGTCGCCAATGTTTTGGCGAACCAAGGAGCGAAGGCAAAACGCACTGGCAATTTAATTGAGGGCCAGTCGTGATAAAAGGAAGTCTTCTGGCAAAACAAATGCAATCCCCAACACCGCAAGCGCCTTCGCCCGAGGCCCAGGAATTGTTATCGCAACTCCGCGATATACAAGAGCCCAATGCGGTTAATTGGTGGCCACCCGCTCCAGGCTGGTGGATGTTGGCCGTATTAATTCTTGTCTGTGTGGCCGCCGCTGTCCTATGGTGGCGGCAGCGGCGCAAAAAAGTTGAACGCAATCGCTATCGTGTCGAAGCAGCTTCACTGCTCGCCGCAGTAAATACTGAGGAGGCGGATGCAGTACCAGAAATTAATGAAATACTTAAGCGAGTGGCAGTTACAACCTATAGCCGTACAGAGTGCGGCAATCTTATCGGCACAGCATGGGTCGAATTCCTGAAAAAGTCAGCCCCACTCGAGTGCCCCTCTGATGCGCAACAAGCACTCGTCGAAAACCTCTATCGCGGCAGCTGTGACCCAGACAAAAACCGAGTGCTACAGGAATATGCCATTTTATGGGTGAAGCAGCACGGACAACCCACAAAAAACAGCCCACAACACCAGGGCGGGGAGGCCGCGCATGTTTGAATTCGCCTGGCCATGGGTTTTCTTTTTAGCCCCATTCCCGCTACTCGCCCGCTGGCTGCTACCCCGCTCCAAACCCATGAGCAGCGCCCTGAAGGTACCATTTTATTCGGAGCTATCCCAACGCGGCGGCGGCGAACAAAGCAATCTGCTCAATCTGTTTTTGCTGATTCTGATCTGGCTGCTTTTAATTAGCGCCGCAGCCCGCCCCCGGTGGTATGGGGAGCCGATATCTCAACCCAGCAGCGCAAGGGATCTCCTTATTGCCGTAGATATTTCAGGCAGCATGGAAACGCCCGATATGGTAATTAATGGCCGACCGGCGATGCGTATCAATGCAGTAAAACAAGTGGTTGGTGACTTTGTTGAACGGCGCAAAGGTGACCGTTTGGGGCTGGTACTGTTTGGTACTCGCGCCTACCTGCAAGCCCCACTTACCTACGACAGAGAGACGGTAGAAACTCTACTAAAAGAGGCCCAGATCGGCTTTGCTGGACAGGGAACTGCCATCGGCGATGCCATTGGGTTATCGGTCAAACGCCTGACCCAACGCCCCGCAGAGCAACGCGTGCTGATACTCCTCACCGATGGCGCCAACACTGCGGGGGAAGTCTCCCCGCTCAAAGCTGCCGAGCTGGCACAACAAGCGGGCATTACGGTTTACACCATCGGTGTAGGTGCCGACGAAATGGTTCAACCTGGCCTTCTGGGGAGCCGTTTTGGCAGCCGTAGAATTAACCCTTCGCGAGATCTCGACAGCAAGACACTCAAGGAAATTGCCGACAAAACCGGAGGCCGCTATTTCCGCGCCCACAATCCGCAGGAGCTGGCAGAAATCTATGCCGAACTGGATAAATTAGAACCTGTCGAACAAGAAGCGGAAAGTTACCGCCCCATGAAGTCCCTGTTCACCTGGCCCCTTAGTATCGCCCTACTGCTGGCTGGAATTTGGGCCCTGATTCCCCTGGCGAGCAATTTTCAGCTCCCTGCCAGACGAGAAGAGGTAAGTCGTAACAATGGAGGTCAAGCCCAGTGAATATGCTCGACCTAATCCAATCCTTCCACTTCCTTCGCCCTGGGGTTCTGTGGCTGCTAATTCCCGCAGCACTACTCTGTTGGGGGTTAGCAAAGATGGTGCTCAACAGCGCTCAACTGCAAAAGGTCATAGACCCAGATCTGCTGCCCCACCTTCTACTGCGCGGTGGCAGTAAAAGACCCTGGTTATTCGCATTAATATTTGCGCTGCTGGTCGCGATGATTATCGCTCTGGCCGGCCCTGCCTGGCGCAAGCTGCCAACCCCGGTGTACAGCAACCAGGATGCCCTGGTCATACTGCTAGACTTGTCACCGTCCATGATGGCGACAGATCTCTCACCCAATCGACTAACCCGCGCCCGCCTTAAAATTTTGGATATTTTGCGCCAGAGAAAAGACGGCCTCACCGCACTCGTCGCCTATGCTGGAGAAGCCCATGTCGTCACCCCTCTTACCGAGGACACGGCTACAATCGCCAATCTGGTACCCGCGTTATCGCCCTCAATCATGCCAGTCCCCGGCAGCAATATCGAAATGGCCGTCGATACCGGGATTCGCCTGTTAAAGGATGGAGCCGCAGGACGCGGGCAATTACTTGCCGTTACCGACGGCATAGACTCAATGGCCGCCGATGAGGTCGCCAAAGATCTGTCCAACGCAAAAGTTGAAATGAGCATACTCGCCGTGGGCAGCGGCGAGGGCAGCCCCATCCCACGGGGGAATACCGGTGGATTTGTGACTGATAGTAAAGGGGCCATCGTCATCTCCAATTTCGATGCCAGTGAGCTTCGCCAGCTCGCCCAGTCCAGCGGGGGGCGTTTTGCCAAAATTACGGTAAATGACAGCGATATCGACTATTTACTGCCTCAAACTGACAGCCCGCAACAAGCGCAGCTCACTGAAAGGGAGTTCGACCAATGGCGGGATGAAGGGCCGCTATTACTCCTTTTAATACTACCTTTTGCAGCCCTACTCTTCCGTCGGGGAGCTCTGGCATGCGCCCTGCCCTTACTACTACTAACTGGAATTTCAAGTGAAAGCCAGGCTATTGAGTGGCAGGATTTATGGCAACGCAAAGACCAGCAGGGCCAGCGCCTACTGGAAGAGGGACAGCCGGCAGAGGCCGCGCAAGAATTTCACAACCCCGAATGGAAAGGCACTGCCAACTATCGCGCAGGCAATTACGCAGAGGCCCAGGAGAATTTCGCCCAAAGTAATAATTCACAGAGCTTGTACAATCTTGGCAACAGCCTGGTGCAACAGGGGGACTACGATAAAGCTATCGAGGCTTACGATGAAGCCCTGCAAAAGCAGCCCGAGTTTGCCGATGCCGAGCACAATCGAGAAATTGCTGAAAAGCTGAAAGAGCTGCAAGAAAAACAGCAGCAATCCCAACAGCAGTCCGGTGAACAGCAGCAAAGCGAGCAGGAACAGAACCAGCAAGACCAGCAGCAGAGCCAGGAACAACAGCAAAACCAAGAGCAGCAAGCTGAGAACAACGAACAGCAGTCCAGCGAGCAGCAACAACAGGGCAATAATCAACAGCCCTCTGGTTCACCAGAGCCCTCTGAGCAACAGCCCCAAGGTGAGGAGCAGCAGGGCTCCCAAGAAAAGGGCCAGGAAGAGCAGGAGAGCGAACAACAACAGCAAGGCGAACAACAGGGTGAAGAACAGCCGCTGCAAGGGGAATCGCAACCTACTGGCGCTGAAGAAAGCCCTCTCGACCAGGAAACCCAACAAGCCCTGGACCAATGGCTCCGTCAAATTCCCGATGATCCAGCCGGCCTGATGCGCGAGAAGTTCAAATACGAGAGCCTGCAAAGGCGCCGTGCCTATCGCAGCGGAGAGTGGGAGCCACCGGAAAATGGGGCGACACAAAGATGGTAAAGAACAGTAGAACAATGTCGCTGGATTCAAGGACACTGATTTCAAAAATGCCTATGGACGCAATCATTAACAACCGAATAAAACTTTGGAGCCTCCCACTCAGCCACGCCTTCGCTTTGCTACTTCTTGCAATAGCACTTTGTCTGTCGACACCGGTTTTAGCAAGCGATCTCAGCGCAACGGTCGATAGAGATAAGATTGGAATTGATGAGACAGTCAATTTACGTGTGCGCTATTCAGGAGACAAAAGTGGTGGACAACCGGACTTTGACTTGTTGGAACAGGATTTCGATATTCTCTCACGCCAACAGTCCAACCAGTATCGCGTTATCAATGGCCGTGCAGAGAGTTTTGTCGAGTGGGTACTGGCGCTAGCCCCCAAACGGGAAGGCAAACTGTTTATCCCCTCTTTTAACTATCAAGGAGAGGTTTCCGATGCGGTTCCCGTCACGGTCACCGAGGCGCAAAGTGGACCTAACGGCGGTGAAAAGCAGGCTTTTCTGGAAGTAACACTCGACAAGGAAAAGGTCTATGTCCAAGAGCAACTGCTGGTAAAAATTCGCCTGTACACCACTATCGGCTTACACGATATCGCAACAGAACCTCTCAAGGTTGCCGGCGCTCATGCAGAAAAAGTCGATGAGCAGCGATATGAGCGCAAGCTCAATGATGTGAGCCATGCGGTTTACGAAGTTACCTACGCCGTTTTCCCTGATAGCTCAGGCAAGCTCAGCATCCCCGCACTAACCTACGTGGCCATCGCTGGGCGCAGGGACCCCTTCTCCCTATTTAATCGCAACAGCCAAAGGCTTCGACTTCGCTCCCAAGAGAAGTCTATCGAAGTGCTGCCAAAACCCGCTGACTACTCTGGCAGCCAATGGCTGCCCGCTGCCAGTCTCGGCATTGTTCAAAGCTGGAGCCAGGACCCGGACACCTTTGCCGTAGGCGAACCTATTACCCGAATTCTTACCGTACGTGCCGAAGGGCTCAGGGCCGCACAGTTGCCCCCACTTCCCAAACTCAACGTGGATGGCCTTAAAACTTACCCCGATCAACCGCAACAAGAAGACCAGGTTGGGCCCAACGGCGTTACCGGAAGCCGTATTGAGACAACCGCGATTGTGGCTACACAACCCGGGGACTACGAGCTTCCTCCCGTCACTGTGACCTGGTGGGATACAAAAAGCCAACGACAACGCACCACTCAACTACCGGCATTCCGCTTCTCAGTTTCCGGTACTGCTGCTGCAGTAACCAGCGACAATGAAACCAGTGCTAAAGTACCTCAGTCAGCTACACCCACCGAACAAGTCGGTACTGTGAGCCATTTTTGGCGCAACCTGGCTATTATCGCGATTGCCTCTCACTTACTGTGGGTCCTGTACTTTTTCTTTCAGAGGCGCAAACCCGCCCAGCAAATACCGAGCAACCACACCCAGGCTCCCAACTTACAACGTGAAACCCGTGCCCTTAAAAAAGCTCTGGAGAGTGAGAACCCCATCCATATCCAGCAAGCCACTTTAAAGTGGCTTACTGCAAAGTGGCCGCAAGTAAATGGTAAGAGCTTGGCTGAGACCGCGAGGCAACTGAACATCCCCGAGCTGGATCAGCTCCAAGCAGTTCTGGACGCCGCTATTTACAAGTCACCGGCTAGTCCTTTGGACATCAATAAGGTGAAAGCAATAGTCGACTTACTAGTGAACGCGAAACCTGAAAGTGAACCCAGTGAAACGGATAGCGCCCTGCCCTCACTGTTCTCTTAACAGGAGCCACTTCAAATCAAACAGGGAAAGGTTGGCCTTCACCGCCTATGGGTAAGGCCAATTCCTGTGTATTCGAGCAGTTTAAGAGGTACTTTAAATAGAATCAGGAAAAAGTTTGTGTAGATATGATTTTCTTTGCAAGCCCTAACAATTTCCAGATTTTGATGAATCCGCCCCCAAACGCCCTGGGAACTAACACCCCCTTCACGCATTTTCACAATACATTTTGGCAAGCGCCTGAAGCTGATTTTATCCCGATGAAGAAAACGAGCTAGCAATTCAAAATCTGCTGCAACACGGTAGTTGGTTTTATATAAACCTAGCTTTTTATAACAGTCACGCCGTACAAAAAATGTAGGGTGGGGTGGCATCCAGCCCCAGCGAAATTTAGACACCCTAAATTTACTGGAGCCATAAAAACGCACTCTTTGGCTTAAGTTATTGCGAGCCACAATCTCCAGGTCTGCATAGACAGATTGGGCTCCCGAAACTAAAAATTCATTAACAACATTTGAAATTACACGACTATCAGAATAGACATCATCAGAGTTAATTGTGCCGACTATATCGCCAGACGCCAGGCATATGCCTTTATTCATAGCATCATAAATACCTGAGTCTTTTTCAGACACAACTGCCGCGACTTGGCCTTTAAACTCAGATATTATCTCTAGCGTGCCATCAGTAGAGCCACCATCAATAATTATATGCTCAATATTTGCATAATCTTGAGCCAACACGGATAGTATTGTGTCGCGAATAGTGTCAGCACTATTTAGACAAACCGTTATCAGGCTTATTTTTATCACAAAAAGTCTCAAGTTGTCGTTTCGTGAAAAGTAAAACCTCTCTTGAGAACTTTAGTACAAATTACAATATCTGACATTCGATCAACGTAAAATACTTCTATACCAGTCGTATGTTTTCTTTAACCCTACCCCCAAGGAAGTCTGGGAATCCCACCCCAACTTCGATAGCTTTGAGGTGTCTAGCAACTTCCGCGGCACACCATCAGGCATTGACCTGTCAAATGTAATATTTCCCTCAAACCCAATGATCCCGGCGATTAAATAAGCCAGCTCCTTAACAGTGCAATCCACCCCAGTACCCACATTTAAGTGGGAGCACATAGGCTCTGTCACGGATCGATATACTCGATCTTCCAAACCCATTACAAACACCAACGCATCAACCATATCCTCTACATACAGAAATTCTCGTCGAACATCACCACTCCCCCAAATCCTGACATTCTGCACCCCTTCATTTTTGGCCTTATGGAAACGATGTATTAATGCAGGGATAACGTGTGAATTTGCAGAGTCAAAGTTATCATATGGACCATAAAGGTTTGTCGGCATAACACTGCGATAGTTACGTCCATACTGCCTTGAGTACGACTCGCACAACTTAATTCCGGCAATCTTGGCAATAGCGTAAGGCTCGTTAGTCGTCTCCAACCTGCCCCCAAGCAGGTCCTGCTCCCGTATCGGCTGGGGGAATCCCTTGGATAAATACAAGACGACCCAATAAACAGCAAATTTTGGATATCGGCCTTGTGAGCCTGATGGATTACATTGCACTGAATCATCAGATTCTGGTAAATAAAATCAGCTGGGAGCTTGCTATTCGCCAATATGCCCCCCACTTTTGCCGCAGCCAAATAAACAGTATCAATCGACTCCGAATTAAAAAAATCAGAAACAGCATCAGCATCTGTCAAGTCCAGCGAATCTCGAGGGCAAGTAATGACTTCACAGTTTTTTAGCGGTCTCAGCCTCTGAATTAATGCCGAACCAACCATGCCCCGATGACCTGCGACAAAAACTCTCTGGGAGTATTTCACTAACTACTCCTCAAAAATAGGCTCAGTGCGATAACCATTCCCAGCCAACAACAAATTCCGCTTCGCTTCCCTCAAATCATACTTAACCATCTCCCCAACTAAATCTTTCAAGGTTGTTTTAGGTGCCCATCCCAGTTCTTGCCGAGCCAATGAGGCGTCACCTATTAGTGACACCACCTCTGTCGGGCGAAAATAACGAGAGTCCACTTTAACAATTACATCTCCACATTTAACTGCTGGAGCATCTTCTCCCACAATTGAAGCAACAACACCTACCTCTTTCTGCCCCTCTCCATGAAACTCTATCGCTATCCCCAACTCTTGAGCACAATTACGAACAAAATCCCTAACGGAGTATTGCAGCCCTGTAGAGATGATAAAATCCTTAGGACTTTCTTGCTGCAACATCAACCATTGCATTTCAACATAGTCTCTAGCATGCCCCCAGTCCCTCAGTGCATTCAGCTCCCCCAAATACAAGCAACGCTCTAAACCTTGGGCAACATTTGCCAAACCCCGGGTTATCTTTCGAGTAACAAAAGTTTCACCACGCCGTGATGACTCGTGATTAAATAAGATTCCATTGCAAGCATATAAGCCATAGGCCTCGCGGAAATTGACCGCAGTCCAATAAGCAAACAATTTTGCAATTGAGTATGGAGAGCGAGGATAGAAAGGAGTGTTTTCATTCTGAGGGGAAGCTTTGGCAGCACCGTAAAGCTCCGATGTTGAGGCTTGGTAAAACCTGGTTTTATCCAACCCCAGAAGACGCATCCCCTCAAGTATTCTGAGGGTTCCAAGCCCGTTCACATTTGCAGTATATTCAGGGCATTCAAAACTGACCGCAACATGTGACTGAGCACCCAAATTATAGATCTCATCAGGCCGCACCTCCTGAAGAATTCGGGTCAAATTGCTCGTATCGGTAAGGTCTCCATAGTGAAGAAAAAACCTTCTACTATCATCTTGCGGCCCTTGGTACAAGTGATCTATGCGGCTCGTATTAAATGAAGAGGACCTTCTTTTAACCCCATGAACCTCGTATCCTTTCGCCAATAAAAATTCAGCTAAATAAGAGCCATCCTGGCCTGTCACACCGGTTATTAGTGCTTTTTTCATTTAAAAATGCCTTACCTAATTATTGCCTTTATCATTCAACTCCAACAAGTAAACTAAAGTTAAAAGTTCAACATCTTTTTAACGGCGCTCCGGAGCCCCTCCCGCCATCAACTTAACAAGCTCAAAAATTTCAACAAACCATAATTTAAACTGAACCAAAATTGAAAATAGCCTAAACCTTAAGGGGTACTCACTCCGACTCAAGAAATAAAATACAGATCTTAATGGAGGAAAAAAAGTACGTACAATCACACCAAATCTTCCAATACCATGATTACTAGAATATTGACCTCCTTTCACTCTCCTAGCCTTGACCGCTAACCCCGACCAAGAACCTCTCACTCTATGAGCCACAATTGCTTGCGAAAGGTAGACCAGTCTCCCACCGTGCGCTCTCGCTCGATGACAAAAATCAAAATCACCACCGGAGTATAATTTTTCATCGAAAGCGCCCACTTGCTCAGCAAATTGCTTCCGCACAGCAAGATTAGCAGTTGCAGCCACTCCAACCTGTACATATTGCTCCTGAGGAATGCCTTTCAAACAATCATACATTTGATAAACGTCACAATCTGAAATATTTTCTGCGGATATAATTCGCCCAGCAAACAAGGTTCTTTGGTGATTACTTTCGAGAAGCGCAGAGTTAATTTTTTCAACCCAGCAAGGTTTTGGCAGGCAGTCTGCATCAGTAAAGAGGAGCCACTCTCCTCTTGCAAACTTCACCCCTAAGTTTCTAGCAGCATAAGACCCAGGTACGTAGCACCTGAGAACCCTCAGGGAAAAGGAGTAATTTCTCGCTAGAAAAGCAACAGGGGGGTCGTTTGCAACTAAAATCAGCTCAAATTCTGACTTTGCAAACGATTGATTTTCCAATTGAGATAAGAGCCCCCCAATAAAACACCAATGTTGATACACGGGAACAATTATTGAGAACTTTGGCTCCATTTGAGCATCCTTGCTCAATCCATCACATTATTTTTCAACCAAAAATAAATACAACTCTAACATTTAGCACAACATTTTAATTGAGCAAGTACGGAAAATAATAAGCAGTAGCTAATCACGCCAAAATTTAGCAAAGGGTCCAAAAAAATGTCATCTGGAAAGCAGAGGCCAGCTAGAAGCCTTCCCAACTTACCCTATCCCGCTATCACTCAGCAGAGAATTTATAGCCTAATTACATTACAGGTTTAGGCATGACACATAGAAAAGCTACAAAGAGTGTTACCCTCCTCATGTCCGACGAGCTTGGTAAGAACCTTCAAGAACAGACAACGTTTTAGCCGCAGACCTCTCCCAACAAAACATATTCAATCTAGCGAGAGCATTTCTCTGTAAACGCTCCACCAGCGCTTGTTCAGTTGTTAGCTTTACTAACCCCCTAGCCATACCCTCAACATCTAAAGGATTTACCAAAAGCGCAGCATCACCTGCAACTTCCTTCATCGCCCCGCAGTTCGAGGTTAAAACAGGCGTGCCTTGACTAAAAGCCTCAACAATTGGAAGCCCGAACCCTTCATATAGAGAAGGGATAAGCAATGCTCTAGCATTACTATAGAGATCGGGAAGCTGAGCATCCTCAACGTACCCTAAAATCTCAACTTTTTCGCTTAGCCCTAGCCTCTCGACAACCTCTTCAACCTTCACCCCCCCCATCCTTTGCCGCCACACAACTTCAAAGGTAAAGCCTCTTTTGCAATTCTCGTATATTGACTATACGCCTCTAACAAACGCTGCAAGTTCTTACGGGGCTCTAGGGTACCCACAAATAAAAAGTAATCTCCCCGGCGGAGTCTGAAGCAAGGTGACTTAAGAAATGGAGCTTCAGGAATAACAACAACTTTGTCCCTACAGTAACTGAAAGAGCCCAAAATTTCCTCTCCAGTACTCTCCGACACAGCAATCACGTTATCAGCCAATCGCAATGAAGGAGGCATTAACAACCGCTCAAGCTGTAAGCCCAGTCGAGACATGGTTTGCGGAAACTTCTGCCATACCAGATCATGTATCGTAACCACTTTGGAAATACGTACAGGTAAGAAAAGGGGCAGATGATGGCGAGGAGACCAGAACACATCAATACGATCAAGCCTAGCCCAAACTGGAAATACAACCTGTGCAAATGGGGAGCTGAGGCTTCCCCAGCGAACACTACCACACCTAACCGTAATGTTATCTGCGCTTGAGAAGCTCCCCATCAGAGGCTTATGGCTGTAAAGATACCAATGATGCTCACTTTCACACATGCGATCGAACAAGGCCCGTGTATAACGGCCTATCCCCGTTGTCGACTCAGAAAGTGGCCTGGCATCGAGAGCAATCCTAGCCATTCAAGCTTCTCTATCTTCAAGAACATTTTGATACAATCGCTGGTACGAAGAAACCATCTTTTCCGCAGTAAACAACGCTTCAAAACGGCGTCGCCCTGCCTGCCCCATATCAGAGGCTTTGTTCGGCTCACGCCATAGCTTATCCATCGCCTCACGCAAGGCGTCGGGGGCAGCGGGCTCGACTACATACCCGGTTTCGCCATCTGAATTAACATAGCTGGTACCGGTCCCTATCTCACAAGACACAAGGGGCTTCCCGTTCATTAACCCTTCTACCAATGTTACACCGAAGGCCTCTGAACGCAGATGAGAAGGAAAGACTACCGCTCTACATAGCGACATGAGGGCCATTTTTTCCTCATCACTAACAAATCCAGCAAAGATAACATTGTCGGCACCTACCCCTTCAGCTAGAGCTTTCAAGTGCTCCATCTCCGGCCCTTTACCAGCTATAACGACTTTATATTCTTGGCCGGCTGCAGCCCTAACCAAGTAATCCAGGCCCTTATAGTACCGAAGAACACCCACAAACAGCATAAAGTCACGACCAAACCGAGAGACAATTGACTCAACAGTCTGACTGCTTGGGGGTGGGTAGTTTTCTTCAGATATGCCGAGCGGAATCACTTCAACCTTCTCTCTATACCTAGACAGCACAGGGCTAGTATCTACATAAGCTTGAGACGTGGCTACTATCCGGTCAGCGCGACTGAGAAAATATCTCATTAAAGGCCTATAAACGGCCCCCAAAAAGCGCTGTCGAACAATATCGGAGTGATAAGTAATTACTAAAGGCCGTGAACGACCAGCCAATAAGTAACTGATATCTCCAAATGGCCATGGGAAGTGAAAATGGAGGATATCTGGAGACTTTCTAAATAGTCGTAACAATAGCCCAGGACCAACACAACAGGACGCAATTGAAAACCACCTTTTGGAAGAACTAACATTGACACCTGAATATACTGATTGCCCACTAGGCACTTGCGACAGTGTTAAAACTTCACCTCCTGTTCCACGAGCAACCTCAAGAATAACCTGCTCCACCCCCTTGACTTTCCGGGAAAAATGTGCGGTAGCACTGTAGTGATTTAATCGAGGCTCCCAGCCCACCCCCTACTCTTTCAAAATCCACCAATAGGTCACCGACGTACATTATGACTGCCCAACCTACAACTTACGCCTGTAGGCTACTGTTTTTAAACAAAATATTGTATATTTAGCATTTCTCCAAGGTTAACAATGGAACTCTGATATGACAACAGCAATACACTGTACATGTTGGCAAAACCATTAGTTCTCTGTCTCTGGGACACTCTGAAAGAAAGAGCTCTTCTCTAGATGTTAAAAAACTATTTAAGCATTATTTGGATTCGTGGTACTGGTGCACTTAAGGCTGACTCCGAGAACTCCTACCTCGGATCACTTTGGTGGGTGCTCGAACCCATCCTTTTGACAGCACTTTTTTACCTCGCCTTTTCCACAGGGCTTAAAGGTGGCGGTAAAGGCACAGACTTCATTTATTTCTTGCTCTGTGCGTTAATCCCCTTCAAGTGGACCTCTTCTTCAATAACTGGTAGTGGAACCTCGATTAGTAGCAACAAAGGTATTCTTAGTCAATTCTACCTACCCAAGTGGATATTCCCAACCACCGTAAACCTATCTATGCTTTTGCGCTTTTCAATTGTCTTCCCGCTTTTGTGTTTGTTTTTTGTACTTAGCGGGTTTAATCTAAGTATAAATTGGATTTTTTTACTGCCAATTATAGTTTGTCAGGTGTTTATTAACTTAGGTCTTAGCTTTATAACTGCCGCTATTGTACCCTTAGTTCCAGATACGAAGCACATTATTAGCCTGGGCGTGACGACCATCTTATTTACCTCGGGTATATTTTTTGATATCAACAGCCGCCCGGAAGCAATTCAAGAAATTTTGCACCTCAATCCCTTCGTCAGCATATTTGACAGCTATCGCGCTATTCTAATCCGGGGTGAAAGCTTGAATAGCACAGAACTTCTGTACCCATATTGTTTTGCTGCTGCATCCTTTCTTTTAGGCTTAGGAATCTTACAAAAATTTGATAGGCACTACCCAAGGACGCTCTTATGAAAGATAAAGTACTCGCCTTTAATGAAGTTGGCGTTTGCTTTCGTAGACGCTTAACCCCTTTTCTAAAAAGGAATATGTCCTTGAAGATCTTAATTTTGAACTATTTAAGGGCGAAACACTTGGTGTAATTGGCCGCAATGGTGCGGGAAAATCAACCCTTTTGAAGCTTTTGGCAGGCATCATCAAACCTGACAAAGGCCATATTTCACGGTCAAAAGGATTAAGATCTCAATTGCTATCTTTAAACCTAGGCTTTAATAAGAATCTCAGTGGTTATGACAATACTGTAATGGCTCTAGTTACGCAGGGTATGCCTATTAGCGTCGCAAAATCTCTAGTCTCAGAGATTGCACAGTTTGGAGAAATAACACACCTAATGAACCAACCTGTAGGAACCTACTCTGCAGGGGAAAGAGCTCGACTTGGCTTTTCAATTGCAATTCGCACCAACCCAGAGATTTTATTGCTAGATGAAATTTTAGGTGTCGGAGATAAAAAATTTAAAGAAAGATCATCCCACGAGCTGAAAAAAGAGTTCGATCTAACCAAACAGTTGTTTTGGTATCCCATTCAACTAGAACTTTAAAGAAATTTTGTGACCGCACCCTCTGGATTGATCAAGGTAAAGTAAAGATGCTCGGTTCCACTCAGAATGTATTAGATTCCTACTCTTTAGAGACTGAATCAATATGAAGATATACGTCCATATTGGGTCGGACAAAACCGGAACCACATCTATTCAAAATACTTTAACCAGAAGCCGTAACGCACTAAAAAAATGCGGAATACTTTATCCCCAGTTAGAGAAAGCACCACACCAAGAAATTTTGGCAAGAGAACTCCTATCGGGAAATAAGGGACCTGGCTGGGAAGCTTTTGAGAAACATTTGAAGAGTAGTAACGAGAATGTCATTCTTAGCTCTGAAATGCTTTGCGGAGTTGGCGAAGCAGATATCCTGAGACTCAAAGATTGGCTGAATAGCCACGAGGTTAAAATAATCGCGTATATAAGAAAATCTGACGAATATCTAGAGTCAGGTGCAATGCAACGACTTAAGAGCTGCAAATCAAGAGTTGATTTTTTTCGCTTATACCGAAAGTTAAAATGGCTTCCTGCAATATTTAATCCTCTAGTCTACATTTCTGGATTCAAACCTTTATTCGTATTTAGGTGGTCAAAGGTGTTTGGTAAAGAAAATCTATATGTACGTCCCTACTGTAAGTCGCAGTGGGTAGACGGCAATTTAATATCAGACTTCATGAGTACATTAGGCTTTTCTTCACAAGTTAAAAACCTGAGGCAAATGCCACTCAAAAAAAATATAACGCCGAATATATATACGATTTTTGCTATGTCTACTTTCGCAACCACCTCACGCCCTTCGATGAGGCATCAGTTTTCTGAAGTGATGACCCAAAAATATGGGCAGGTAATGAAGCAACCCGTTAGCAGTCGCTTTAAGAGATATATGGCTTTAGCTATATCAAACATTATACTTAAGCGGGTAAGCAGCGAATTTAATTGCCCTCCTCCAGTTAAGAAAAAATTGTTAGCCGGCTTTGCACCAGGAGAATCATCTATTGCCGGCAAATCCCAACAGCTTCTACTTGAGTTTTCAATACATCAAAAAAAGCAAGTTAATCGATTAAGGAGAAAACTTGCACTTAAAGATGCTCAGCAGCCCCAACCATAACTTATTGCAAAAGTTTGATTTATATACCAATTGGCTCAAGGGCCCAACAATAATGGCTAATAATTGCAAAAATAAACGCATTCTGTTTTTTACAATGCAGTATGGCCCGGGCTACACTCAAGGTACAGAAAGGTATATAAGGAATATAACAAGCGGGCTCAGAGATATAGGTTGTGACATTATAATTGCAGCTGGTGATCCAGAAAAAAAGACTACGAATATATATAGTTCGGAGCTTGCAGGCAAAACTACATTAATTAAGATTCCAACAAAAGGATGGGGCGCACTTGATGGAGCACCTGTAGATTATTACAAAAAGCTGCTGCGTGAGGTTCAACCTGACATCATTCACATGGTGAACCCTGCCCATATTGGAGTTAATGCACTAATAGCTGCAAGAGCCCTTCAGCTACCTTACTTTATCACAGTAACTGACTTCTGGTGGCTATGCCCAAAACATACCTTGACATTAAGCGATGGTAGATTCTGCTCAGGCTTCAGAAAATCAACTGAGTGCTTAAAGTGCATTGCTTCAACACACTCAAATAAAATTATAAAAAAAATATCAACACGAACTGGTTTCAACGTTTTAGCTCAAGGCGCCATCCTGGGTAACAACCTCCTGAAATTTGGTGGCATTACTAAATGGCCGAAGAGAAATAGGTTGCTCCATCAAATTCTAAGTAACGCCCAAAAGGTTATCTGCCTTTCCAAGACAGGAAAATCTCGCCTAGAGAACTTTTTTAGAATTAACAATACCACTTACCTACCAACTGGACTTTCATCCGATTGGTTCTTACCCCCCACTGCAAAGAAAAGCATAGATTCATGTATTAGAATTGGATTTTTGGGTGCGATTGCGCCACATAAGGGAGTGCATCTACTTGTAGAGGCGATGTCCCAACTAGCATATAAGGACGTTGTGTTGAGTGTCGCTGGGAGAGTACATGACAAAGACTATGCCAACTTATTATTTAAAAGTAGCACAAATATAGAGTATTTAGGGGAAGTTGATGAAAAGAGCACCATCTCTTTTCTAGACTCCTTAGATTTGCTAGTAATACCAAGTACTAGTCCCGAAAACCAACCGCAAGTTCTACTTGAAGCCGGCGCAAGAGGGATACCCACAATTTCGAGTAACAGCCCAGGCTGCGCTGAACTATTGGAGGCCAAGCTAACATTCCCAATGAATGACTCAAATTCACTGACTCATCTTATCCAGAAATTTTTGGACAATCCTTCCTATTTTACGCCTCCAGAAAAACCTCTTTCTGTGGCAGAGGTCACGGCTAAGACCTGTAATATCTACTCGGCTAGGAAGCCTATCTTTAGTACAATTTCAAAAATTAATCTTTAAGGCCCAATAAAAGTTATGAAAAAAATACTTTTTTATGAGCCAATGCCAGACATTCTGCGGGCAGAACAGGTATGTGCGCTTGCACAACAAGAAATAAAAGAAGGCAATCAAGTTTTTCTCATAGTCGAAGAAGAAGTTCAGCTGCTTTTTCGAAACGCGCAGAACACCCCTCACACAGTTTGCTGTATAAACATTATAAAATCCATAGTTACCGAATCTGGCGTTCCATTTTTCGCCCTCCCAAGAAATGCGGCATTAAGAAAACTTTTTAATGACTCACCTGAGGCAACCCTGAAAAAAATACAGCAATATAGAAAAGCCGCATATGGGGATATTATTGCCGATTACAACCCTGATCTCATTATCCTCTGGAATGGACTAGTACACTACCAGCAAGACTTTATCTCTTTAACAAGAGCGTTAAACCCAAGACAAGAATATCGCTACATTGAAGCCGGCTGGTTTCCTCAAAAAGGAACTTACTATCAAGATGACAGAGGTGTTAATGCAGAAAGCTCAATCGCTTTTACATGCCCCATCAAAATTTCGACCAGAGAGAGGGAATCGATAAACAACTGGAAGAATAAATACTATACTCAACATGGCAAACACAGGATTAAAGACTGCGGCTATATATTTGTTCCACTTCAACTGGAAACAGATACAAATATTACTATGTTTTCCCCCTTCAAAACAATGGCCGAGTTCATAGAATGGGTAATCAAGAATACCGATGAAACACTAAAGATTATAATAAGGCCACACCCCATTTATCCTGCTATTCCCAAATTAAATGTAAAAGACATCCCAAATAGAGTTTCATTTGATAGCGAGACACCCATTTATAAACTATTAGCTGAATGCAGTGCAGTTATAGGAATTAATAGCACCGTGTTATTGGAAAGCCTGATTTATAACAAGCCTACATACGCACTTGGAAGTGGATTATTTAATTCCTCAGAAGCCATCATCAAACAAAATATTGACACCCCCATAGAACTAAATAGCGGTGAAAATTTAAAATATGAAAGTGATGCTCTTCTGTATTTTTTATTGAAAAAACAGAACAGCATCCCCCTTTTCAAAAAAACTGATAGCAAAACAAACACACCTTCGCCATATGGCAGATTATCTATACTAATTGCAAGGATATATCTGACATTAAGGAGAAAACTAAACACGAAGTAAGAGTTGCCGAGCACACTCTTTTAGCATGGAATACAACTCCTTTGAGCATATAGAAATTTATTGCGATATTACTTTAATACACTATGCAGAAGTACTGGCACCTTAATTATAGACTCCTTTAGTATCACTCCACTATAAACTTTCAACTTATTCCTAGGGGCTGGGGTCCCACTGAAACACGCTACTTTTTTTACCGTGGTCTGGATTACAGAATTTCTACAAACAACTAAACGATGCTAACGGTTGCGAAATCCCTGCAGATGGAGAGTGTTTTTATACTGTCACGATCCCCTTCCTATTTGAGTACCTTTCCCTCCACTCAGTATTTTTATGGCAACAGGTAAGCATACCTAGATTGCCAATATAAGTGACACACGCCTGCCCGCTAGAAATTCTAGTGAGCTCAAGTAATTTAGAGTTTTTTTGGGCAAGTGTTTATTCGAAACACTGCATCGTCAATACGGCTTTTGGGTATCTTACCAATTTTCATACCTTTCGGGAAGAAACGTCTCAAAGGGCCATTCGTATTTTCATTTAATCCATGCTCCCAGGAGTAATAAGGCTTTGCAAAATATATTTTGCACCCCAGTTTCTGCGCAATCGATTGATGACTAGCAAACTCACCTCCGTTATCGAAGGTTATCGTTTTACATATTGCCTGATACGGCTTCAGCATCTGCTTGATTGCCCGACTTACTGTCCTCTTACTCTTGTTGGGCACCCTACGAGTGAGCAACAATTTAGAGATTCGCTCAACTAAATTCACAAGATAGCTATCTTGGTCGTAAACCGTATCGCCCTCTCAGTGACCGAACTCGGTATTTCCATCAACAATCCTAGGCCGTTCTTCAATATCAATACGCTCCGGAATGAGCTTTGTTCCTGCCTCAGAACCTGTACGCTTTCGGTAGACTTTGCCTTTTCGTGGAAGCCGCAACCTCCAACCAAGCTGAGCTATCCAGCGATAAATAGTAGAACAACTGACCGTTTCTCTCATTTCTCAAGCTTCATCCGACCAGCAACTTGGTCGGAACTAGCGTTTTTTAGCTGATGGTCGATTTACACCTTCATGGCGAAATCAAACTTGGTATACTTACGAGCCCCATATCGCCTCCATAACGCTTGGCGATGAGCGCTATCGCGCAATAAGGATGAAAGCGATTAAGCTCTAGGGAGATAGTTTTGTTGGAGCGATTGAGGTGTAGTGCAATGGCTCGAGCCGAATAGCCCTGTCCATTGAGGACTTCGATTGTAGTGGTCAACTATTACCGGACAGTAAGTTAAGTTTTTCTTCCGCTTTTGCAGGTGGTAATCCGTCATTGTGTTGATGGGGACGCTCCCAGTTGTAGTAAGTCATCAAGTAATAGCTGATGTCTCGGCTCGCTTCTGTGATGGCGTTGTAACCGAGAGAGGGTATCCATTCACTTTTCAGACTCCGAAACACTCTTTCCATTGGTGCATTATCCCAGCAATTTCCACGTCAACTCATGCTCTGGGCCATTCGGTAGCGCCACAACCGTTGGCGGAACCGATGACTGGTATACTGACAGCCTTGATCCGAGTGGAACATAACTCCATCGGGCTTTCCTCGATGCTCCCAGGCCATTTCCAATGCTTTTGTCGTTAATGCCGTATCTGGGTGCCCTGAGAGAGCCTATCCAACGATACGGCGAGCATATAAGTCTATAACGGTAGCTAGGTAACACCAGTTTGAGCCAGCCCAGATATAGGTAATATCGCCACACCAAACTTGATTGGGTTTCTCTACATTAAACCGGCGGTCAAGTTTATTGGGTATATCTAAGTTCTCTACGATTGCTCTCTTATATTTATGAGAACCTGGTTGCTTACATACCAAACCCGCCTCACTCATGAGTTTTCGGACTTTAAAGCGTCCAATTGGTATCTCCTGCTCACAAAGTAAAGTTACGATTGTGCGGATTCCAGCAGAGCCTCGGCTGCGCTCGAAGAGCTCAATGACTTTAGAGCGAAGCTGCATTCTGGGTATATCTTTGGAAGGGTTGTTGATCGGCACTACTCGTTCAGAATGGATACTTCACTATCAGAAACTTGAAAAGGTTTAGGTGTCCGCATAATAGATACATTAAACGGATGGTTCGCCATTAGTTACATTACTTTCTGCATGGACCACTAGCTGTTTCACCCAGCGACGGATAGCCGTTGTACCAAAATCCAGCGATCGGGCCGCTTCAGGGATTGAATAGCTTTGATTTACAACTAGGCGGGCAGCATCTAATTTAAATTCGGGAAAAAAGGATCGACGCTGTCTACTCATTGAACACCTCTATCTTCGGTGGCAACTTTACCACCTAAATTGGTGTCCAGGTTTAGTAGACCACTACAAAACCCTAGCTATTTTTTAAAGGTTCTTTAAAATTATTTGTCTAAGCAAGTGGCAGGGCTTATAAATCACTATCCAGCGAAACAGGATAGGGAAATTACTAGGTAAGCTATTACATTTATACTTACGTAAAAATCCAAATAGCCAATACAACCTCTTAAAATATACAAAGAGGACTTGAGAGCCCTCAGCTTCTACAAAGCCTCATTTATACAAGCTCTGTAGAAGCACCAACCTAACTTATTCTATCAATCAGAAATCGTAACCAAATAATGTTACATCAGAAGAAAATCTATCTCCCACCTTGTTTTTTGTGGCTCGCGTATAATATTCACCATAATACCTATGCTTTTTAGAGTTACTAATAAGCATCTCAGGCAAATCCTTCCCCACAAAACCCTCAATAATTTTTGCACAGCTTTTCCAGTGAGAGTTTAAATTCTCCATTCTTAAAATTAAATTTGGCATCAACCTACCATCATGAAAGATCAGAGAAGTTTGTGAGCGCAGATGTATATCAAGATCCTGATCCTTAGTGACACTGATTATATCAACATACTCCTCAAAGGGCATACCAGTATACATACCTAGCTTAAGTAACGGAGGGTGAATATTAGCCCTACAAACTTTATCGTTATAACTAGATACAAGCCTGTCCCAAGGATTTCGCACAACAGTAAACACAAATAAGCCATCAATTTTCTTTGATAGCGCCTTCGAGCTTTTATAATTGAAAGGATATTTCTCTCTATTGTGGATATTTTTTGCCTTGACAGCTTCAGAAAAGTCAACACCTACTAGAGGAGCCAAAACCTTTTTCACACTCGAATTAGCTGCTTTAGGAATCCCAATATATGCAAACGAGTAGCTTTCAAAAAGTATCGTGTTGCTATGACTTACACCGTCCATAAATTACCGCCTGTACTCGCCATGAACTATCAATGAATATATATTAATAATATCTTTTTTGATCTGCCCTCGATCACTCAGCATTTTCTTAAAATTCCTTCTTATAAATCCATTCCCTGTTTTAACATTAACATAATCATATTCTTGGCCTAAACTACCACTTAGAGTTCCGTTAGCCTGCTTCCAAAGCCCTGGGACCTGGCCATTCCCGACAACATACTCCAAACTTCTGCCGCTATACTTGTTCTCAAATGTGACCTCTTTAAACATTACAATATCTTGACGTTCAGGGCTCTCGATTAGCTCTAAGTAAGGCCCTATCGATTCATATGGCTCAAGTACAAACTCAACTCCCAGCCTACAAATCGTCTCCTCCAGATCTAAGCAAAACTCAACCACCCCTTGGTGCAAGTTAGCAGAAAATCCAGATCGGACTTCATCCCCTTCAAAAGGTAAAAACTCAGCCTCAACCTTTCTTTCACTTGTAAACTTACACCTAACAAATGACTGCTCCTTACTTAAGAACGCCAACTCAAACATGACCAAATTTTTTCGGTAAGGATGTTCTGGGCTGTTTATATCCATAAACTCTCCCAGATACCCTGAAGCGCTCATCCCTCTATCAATTATGTTGGACTGAACTCCAGCATATGTAACAAAATAATATCCTTTAAGATTCTCGATACCCATGAACCTAGAAATATAATTTTGTAATGTGCCATTATGCCCGATATCAATGATAGAGCACTTTTCACCATCAAAAGCACTAGAATTACTATAGTATTCCTTGAGGGCAGCCCGCTCTCTCTCAGCAACATCCAACAAGTGTTTTTCGCAAAGACGTAAAACTTCCCCTAACTTTTCAATATCGGATTCACTTGCAGATTTCACCTGCTTTTGGTGCTTAAAAATACTCCTAACTACAGGGCCTACAACCTCAGGATCTAGACCATAGCGGGCAGACAATAGAGTTACTGGGTCAACTGGAGAGAAGTTATTTTTCAGTATACCCAATGCATCATCTAGAGTGTGTATTGAAACAACACTCAAACTACGCCTAGAGGCATATAGATAATGCGTCTTAACACCTGCTTTCCCTGTTTTTTTCAGAAGATTATCGACGACATCTTTAACTACATGGCCATCACGTGACAAAAAGACTAAGTCAGTCACACCATCTTCCGACGCCTTACCTAAAATCCACTTAGCAAAACCATATATAAACAGGCCGACTGAACGATATCCCAGCTCAATCGCACTACCACCACCCACAGTTCTGCTTATCGTTTTAGTCAAGAAACTATCATTTCTTTGAGCTAACAAGCCTTTGAAAATTGAGTTTGAAATCTCATCCGATAGGTAAGCTTTGCTAGAAAGCCTACTAGATCGCTTGAAAAAATCCTCAATACTAGGCAGATGAATCCCTTGTACTCCATGAAGATTTGCTTTTTCAACATCTGAGATTTTATTATCGCCAATATGAACTACTGCTTTAGGTGAAACCTCAAGAGCCTCAATTACTTGAGGGAAAATATTCCCAGTATATTTAGTTAACCCCACCTCTGAAGAACTAAATAACCTGAAATAGCCTTTGTAACCGAATTCTAACAGCAGCTCTTCTATCAGCTCTACAGGATAATAGGTGTCCGTTACAATGATAACCTTTTTGCCCTTAGCCAAGGCGTAATCAAATAGCTTCTTACCGACAGGTCTTACACTTAAACACTTCAAATCAAGTGCAAACTCCCCTCTTTCAAGCTCCTTTCCAGAGGTCTGTAGTTCACTCCAGACTTCTTCCCTAAGAAGCACATCATACCTATCTCGCAGTAAGACTTCCTCTTTTAACCCGCTACTTTCAGCATTTCGTCGGCTTATATTCCTCGCTTTAGAAAAGCTACGAGCAGTTGCTAGTTGATGCTCACAAACCTGCTTAGAAAACAGATCAATGAGGTCTCCAGGCTTTTCTAGGCAACGGAAAACCAAAGTGTCAAAGAGATCAAAGGAAACAAAATCAACCTTATCAATCGACAACTTTATGCTATCTATATCAAAAGCCTGAAACTGCTGGCCAGAAGCTTTAATTGACGCTGCAGCGCCCTCTACACTTCCAGTAGATTTCCTTTTATTTAGCTGAGGGAGAGTCTTGGCAATTTTTGCAACTTTATTATCAAGGGCTCGCACAGTTCTCCGCAAGTTCTCCAATTTATTTATCTCTGGATAACTCCAATAGAACCCGAGCATATCCCTTAGGTTTTCCCCTGAAGTCAAATACTCAACGTTTGGGGCAGAGGTTGTCGCAATTACTGGAGAAAGCACCTCGGACCAAAAGCGAGGGTTAACTATACTTTTGAATATCGTCACATAGCTCCTGGTTGAATACTTCTCATACAGCTCCAATACAGGTCTATGCAGGAATTCTACTTCTTTCTCAAAATACTTTGCTTCACATGCGACAGAAGAAGAAATGGTAAGTACTTTCTTCACATCAGGATGAGCTAAAAGGTGATACGCGGGATAGCTAGTCAAACTAATATTAGAGCTGCTCTTAATATACTCCAGAATACTTTCATCACCACGCTTAACATATGGATGGCGACTATATAACACTTCGGCATATTCATTTGACGCCTTATCCAACCTATCAATAAAATCTATTGCCGTAAGCATCTTGCCATTTTTAGCAACAGCCTTGTCATATAAAGTCTGTCCAATAAACAGGGCGGTGTTTGGTTTTATACTGACCTTATCGAGAACTCGCCGCCAGCCTTTATAGGTAGATATCTTATATTTAGTGGCATACTGATATAAATATTCTTCATTTAGCTCATATTTTTTCAGAGCTTGAAAGACTTCTTTTTTAGATGATGATACCCCAAATAATATATCATCCAAATATCTACATGGATGCAACCAGATGTCAACATATGCAATGTCAGCGCGGATTAAAACATCTCGAGTTTGCTCTGAAAGCTCATACCCGACAACCAGGGCATCGCCCAAACACTCTTTCAAGTACTGAAGGGAGTCAGTATTTATAGAGCTAGCATCATAGTGGTATTGCAGCTCCTGTATATCGAGAGAAATACCAGATTTCTTGAAAAAAACCGAACGATTGAAAGTAGCCCCACCAAAAAAATCGCTTCTAAGAGCTGCCGGGCAAATACCAGTACTTAGCTCTATAGGTCTTTTTAGCAAATCAAAAAACCACCGAAGATTTGAGTCTTGCTCATCTTCACGGGTCATTAAGAAATCTGATGAAATATAAACATTCATATATTGCTGCAACTTCAATTTAATATTTAATAATGAACTTAATACACAACACGCTTTATAGCTCTAAGTATTTGACGTGCACATCATAAATCAATTTCATTCAGCCCAACCAAGCTTGGATCTGCATGTTTCATAGAAGTTATGATCTATAGGATGTATCAAGGTAAGCCTATGGGGCTTTTTATGTATTCGAATAATATCACCAGGCTCAGTAACCACTTGATCATGACCATCACACGTGACGTAAGGCCTAGCTATACTCTGCCCGCCGACAATCAATTTAAATTCGCTACTTCCTTCCACGACAATAGGGCGACTGCTAAGCGTATGCGGGTTAAGTGGAACCAGGACAATCGCATCTAGCTTAGGATGCATTATTGGCCCCCCCGGACAAAGCATATGCTGTAGAGCCCGTAGGTGTGGAGATGATTAACCCATCAGACCGTTGCGTATAAACAAACTGCGAGTCTATATATAAATCAAACTCTATCATTCGAATAAATTCGCCGGGGTGCAACACCACATCATTTAGTGCAGAACCTTTACCGATAGGCTTGCCATCACGAGTAACAGACATATCTAATAAAAAACGGCTCTCGGCCATGTATTTACCTGACAAAACCTCCCCAACTTTCTGTTCAACCTGATCAGGTGTAATATCTGTTAGAAAACCTAAACGACCACGATTTATACCTAAAAGAGGAACACTATATCGCGCTAAGGCCCTTGCTGCCCCGAGAAGACTCCCATCCCCTCCAACTACAATTACAAGATCACACTGCTCTCCTAACCGCTCTCTTGATGAAACAAGCGCACTATAACCAGAAACAAATACAGCTGTGCCTTCCTCCAAAATAACGGTATAACCAGCTCCCTCGAGATAAGCAATTAAGCGTCTTAAAGAGATAACAGTACTTTCACTTTCCGCTCTCCCAATTAACCCGACATTCTGAAATTCCGACACATCTCCCCCGTGGCGCTTTGGTCGCCGTATCTTTGCAAATACAACAACTATCTCTAGCTGCCAGCCGCTTAGCTAAAAGCAACTGGCGCTCAACTCCCTATTATGCCGTAGACGTGCAAATGAGTCGAACCGACCAGCAGTTCTTATGTGATTGAAAGGTCAATGATGACTAGGTTACTGTATTTTCACTGATATCCACGGCAACCCTGTAAGCCGCCAGAGTGAATCAAAAGCACCCTGCTGCCCCTGCCAAGCTTACCTGCCTTTGAACAAATAGACAGCGCCAGAAATAACTTACCTGTATACACGGGGTCTAGAGGGATTCCAGTCCCCCTCTCAAACTTATCAATAAATCCCCTTAAGCTTATTGGGAACTTCCCGTATCCCCCACAGTGAAGCCCCCTAATAATGTAAAACCACTCCCGATCGCTAAGTTCTGCCGACTTACATCATGGGCAATTTCACGGTCGAGCAAACTTGTCGATGTTCCCCCAAGCTGATCCAACCACAGAGAAGCACTAGACTGTATGCTGCCACCAGCCTTAAGTACCTCAACACCAACAACTGGAATCCGCTCCAGGCCAGCAATCAATCCGGCAAAGGTGGCTCCAGTTCCGCAGGCAACCCAAGCTTGATCAAACTTTACCGGTGAAGTCTCCTTTATCACCTGACCCAATAGTTTTGCCCCTTTCACTCCAAGCAGCCCTGCTCCCCCTCCGGGACAAACGACAAAGATTCCGCGTCTATTCCAATTTCACGAAGAAATTCAACCTCTTGCCTGCGGCGATATTGGGCTCTTGTCACAAAAACTAAACGCATTCCCAATCGCTCAGCATCCTGCAGAGTCGCACTGAGACTGGGCGGTCTTTCCCCCTGATAATCCCCAATGTAGAGAAACCAAAGCGAGCCCCTGCTGCGGCCGTTGCGTGGATATGATTAGACCAAGCCCCACCGCAAGTCGCTATTGTCTTCACCCCCCTCCCTAGCGTCAAGTAAACTAAAAATCAGCTTGTACGCCTTGTTTCCGGAAAGCAAAGGGTCAAGCTGGTCATCTCTACGGACCCATAACTCGACTCCTGGAAATAAATGACTACCGACACGATCATAACGAACCTTCACAGCTGCCTTAGTAAAAACTTCCAAGTCCAAGTGCTCAAGAAACCCCATAAAACCCACCAGAAAACCAGTTAAACTATTTTTCCCGCCAATTTACCAGATCGCACATCTCCAGGTATGCAATAGTCACAAGAGCACTCACGGACAACAACTTATGAAGCCAGCTCATATTTGAAGAACGAGGCAACAAGAGAAGAAGGGGCTCGATAAAGAGCCGGAAATATTGAGAGGGAACAGCAGCTACAGCCAGACACAAAAAAAGCCCTCACATGTGAGGGCTTTTTTTGTGTCTGGCGGACCGGACGGGACTCGAACCCGCGACCTCCGGCGTGACAGGCCGGCATTCTAACCAACTGAACTACCGGTCCTCGGTAGTAAACTTCCTCTAAGGAAGTTGGTGGGTGGTACAGGGGTCGAACCTGTGACCTACGGCTTGTAAGGCCGTCGCTCTCCCAACTGAGCTAACCACCCTGTGCTCTTTGTTTCAGGGGCCGTGCCCCCTTGAGCGAGGCGCATATTACCCGACTGTAGATTCCTGTCAACAATTTTCACGCCAAATAATCACGTCCGATTAATTTCCATCCGATTCGTCTGGTAAAGAGACAGGAACCCCCTCATTTCCGCTTCTTCAGTACTTGCCCCCTGCAAGACCTTACCCTGCCGGTAGTCTGGGTCTAACAGATGCCCAGCTATCTTCACTGGGATCCCCCTCGGTATCAGCTGCTCTTTTGGGCGGGCCAAGTCTTGCTCGTTGTAATTACACACACCGGTAGGAAATATTCTCTTTAGATCTGCCACACGACTGGAAATTTCTTCAGTGAATGGACCGTAGACCCCCTTCGCCAACGCCCGCTCAACCGGCTGTAAAGCGCATTTAAAGACATCATCGGTCACCGGTGCCCCCGCCACTTGCCTTGATGTACTATGGATCGGGTATACCCTCATACACTTCCCGGGAGCCTGGCTATTCCAAGGCCCATTCCAGACCTTGTCTCCAGACGCCAGCAAATTTCCTTCCTTGTCAAAGCATCGGTCATTGGCGTCATCCGGGCGGTTCTCCACTACACCTTTACCTGGGTTTTCTATGATGCTCTGCATCCAACGGTCAACTAAATCCAGCGCCTCATGCAGCGGGTTGTAGCCTTTGTCACTCATCCAAATCAGTTGATTCTCCGCATGTCCACGGGCACGCCGAATACGCTCGCGTGCAGAAAAAGAGGCAGAGCTGTGGTGCATATCAGGCTCTTTATCGAGGTAGTGCCGCAAATCAATAATGGGGATCTCTACATCCCCCAGGAATACGTGCCCGGAACGATATATTCCATTAATAGCCTCCAGACTTGCGCGGCTGCGCTTCGCCGGCTTTTGGAGTGTTCCCATATTGAGGTTTTGCTCGCTCCAAAGGGACAAGCGAACCGGAAACATATTCCCATTCATAAACCACAACTGCTCTTGGCTCTGGTCTTCTGGTGCTTTCCAGCCACCTACAGCAGCATTGACACGTAAAAATGTATCTATATTGATTTCGCCGTTCACCAGGGCTTTCAGGCCGTACTGCACCCCCTCATTGTCCCAAGAACTATTTGCGTACCCTGATGCGTTTGCACCATAAAACTGGCGAAGGTCCTCCCAGTGCGTCCAATGCACTTTTGGGACAACCTCAGCAGCGAAACTCTTAGCAAAGTGAACAAAGTTAGGGTTATTAACCAACGGTACTAAGCCTCGCCACCCTTCGACGCATTCAGTGGTTCCCTGCATCCTATCTCGGTAGCGACTATCAAAAATCCCAGCAAAAAAGCTCAACACTCCAAATTTACTTGAACCATTCTCACTGGCAGCTAACCCCTGGATAACCGTGCGCTCCTCTGCTTTTTTCCAGCGTTGATTCTGCCTATCCACAATGTCAAAGAAGTACTCCAGTGGCTCACAGTCGAAGGCATAGATTGTTTGGGACACCATATCTGGGTAGGAATACAAGGGGATAGCGGCATCTAAGAGGCCCGGAGCATTCTGCGCAAATAGATACTGCTGGATCGCTCCACCTGACCCCCCAATGCCAACGGTGTACATTGGATCCCCGTATAACGATACAAATTGCTTTTTCACTCTACGAGCAGTGTCTTCTGCCAGCCACATGTTGTAGTGGTTTCTAGTCTGATTGGCGGTCGAATAGACAATCGCATAACCGCGCGCAAGCTCATCCATTCGCCGCGTGGTGATATCTCCTTTGTTGATTTTTCCCTGGCGCCCTCCAATGCCTACGCCACCACGAAACTGATAGATCAGCCGCTTATTCCAGTTACTACCACTTGGCCTACCTGCAGACTCACCCTCTCCCCTTAATACTGCTATTGCATAAAAGTGACGGTTGATCGTGCCTGTCTCTACACGAACAATAAAATCTACCTGCTTCCCGTTTACCGTCACCTTATCGATATCATTTCTGGCCTCATGCAGATAGTGAAACTGGCCATCAGTGGTACTACGGTAAAAATAGGTAACCTCTGTAGCATGACTGCAATCCCGGCTATACCCAATAACCTCTTTTGTCTTCCTGCCCTTATCATTTAGAGCAAAGATAGGCACCCCTTCACCATCCTGGTTGTCTACCAGGGGCTGCTTATTTGTAATATTGTTTTTCCCGCAATAAAGAGGGTACCTGGCTGGGCCACTGAATAGAGTCTCTACAGGCCCGACTTCTCCCAAGCCAATAGGAAATGGGAAATATTCAGGCGGGCGGGACATCATTCGGGGGTGAGGGCCGGAATAAGCTGGCGCAGGTTGATAGTCCAACACCCCTTCAGGAACCTTCAACACCGGAGCATCTACGCTCCCGTGGACTTTTGGCAGCTGGTTATACCCATACCAAGCTGCTGCCCCCAGGCCCACTAGCACCAAGAGCAAAATAGAGAGTATCCAGCCTCTCCTAACGGACATAAGCGCCTCCACAGGAAACATCACTTTCTGTACAGCTTGAGTATATGAACGGATGTCCCAGGCTACTGGCAGTTGGCGCCGAGGAAGACTTAAAGAGGGCAGGACTTGTAGAGCGGTGCGCAGAAGCGCAAATATCTTTAGGACAAAAACAAAAAAGGGGATCTAGTGATCCCCTTTTCGAAAGCAGTGCCGCCTAGTCTTTAGCGATAATGCCTTTCTCCTGGAGAGTGGAGAGAATCACTTCCACTTCCTCTTCAAGAGTCATTTCAGCAGTATTCAGGTGCAATTCTGGTGAAACAGGTGCCTCATAGGGGTCATCAATACCAGTAAAACCTTTGATCTCACCTGCGCGAGCTTTCTTATACAAGCCTTTGGGGTCGCGTGCCTCAGCCTCTTTCAGTGGGCAGTCTACGAACACTTCCATATACGGAAGATCACCTGCTTCATGCATCTTTCTTACTAAATCACGATCTTCACGGTACGGACTGATAAAACTGGATAAAACAACCACGCCAGTATCCGCAAACAACTTAGAAATTTCGCCTACACGTCGGATATTTTCCTGGCGGTCCTCAGCTGAGAAGCCAAGGTTAGAATTGATGCCCAAGCGGATGTTATCGCCATCCAGACGGTAACTGAGCACGCCACGAGCAGCCAGAGCCTTCTCTACGGCAACAGCCACAGTGCTCTTACCAGAGCCCGAAAGGCCGGTGAACCAGAGAGTCACGCCTTTGTGGCCGAGGATACTTGCCCGGTTTTCGCGGGTCACATCACCCTTATGCCAATGGACATTGGTCGCTTTTTGCTCAACTGTAGCTGTCACTGATTACTCCAAGTCTTGAATACAATCCTAGTGTCACAGGTATCAAGCATTTCATTGCACTCTGTGCCAATGCCTGCCTGTGATATGGGCGCTAATTATCGAGTATTTGGGCGGTAAGCGTAAAGCCCTCTGTTATAACGTGTCTATTCAACTCAAAGTCTTGAGTGCATAAGCAACAAAGTGGCATTGTTCTAATAGTGGGACCGAATGGGCAAAATAACGCTATAGACAGGACTTTTTTGCTTGGAATCTGCTCCAGTGGTACTACTGCAGGCAGCATCATTTAAACCATTCTACCACTACCATCCCTTCGTTACGCGAAGGCCGAGCAAGACATCAGAGTGTTACACTAACCCATCTATAACTAGGTACTTCTATTAGCTATTGAGTGAAATAAAGAATGGAGCAAGAAGTATCACTAGTCACAAACGCTCGCAACCAATACCCACCTACATATTTTGTAAATCTATAAATTCTCACCGGAGATGTAAGCTCCTTCCGTCAGCTCCTTTTACTCGCTCCAATGAATAATATGCCGTTGAATAATCATCAGCTGGGGAGCCAAAAACAGGTAGGAAAATTTGACAAGGAGGCTCCTATGCAATGCTACTCTCCTTAACCTCAAGCAAAGAAACTTAGTAGCACCGCTACCCTTTTGGACTAGCTAGGCAAACTAAAGTAGACCATTCAAATCCATAGACAATTGGTTATTACAGTTAACACAAAAAACTATTATTCCTTACAACCCGAATACAATAAAATTATATGATATTAGAATTAAACTTGTCACCTGCCGATAAAAAGCATCGTTTAATTTCAAGTCATCGACACCCTCAACTTTTTCACACGAAGCGAATAACCCCCCGACAACTGCGCAGGTTTTCTCATTCATCATATTTGCGGAAGGCTACCGAGTGACGCGCTTTAATCTAGTTAAAAATACAAGTTCCATGGTAATCTGTGAGCCGAAATCGAGAAAAAACAGCCCTATATTTCTTAGGGTCTATAGTCAGTAAAGGAGGATGCTCAACGATGAGTAAAGGGGTTTTAAATAGATTTAAAATTCGCAAAGGAAAAATTTTTGAAGCCCCGCTAGAAGAGGCATTTGGTCGCCTGGTTACTCCTTTTGAGGAATTTATTCATCGTCAAAGCAGCAGTGGTATATTACTAATGCTCTCTGCGCTTATCGCTTTGATTGTTGCTAACTCTCCCCTACAAGAGGCTTACAAGCACCTACTTCATATGCCTATTGCGATAGGTGCAGGAGACTGGACATTTTCCCTTTCCCTACATCACTGGATCAATGACGGCCTAATGGCCATCTTTTTCTTTCTAGTCGGCTTGGAATTAAAACGAGAGTTTCTTGTGGGAGAACTCTCAGATCTCCGTCAGGCAGTACTACCTGTGATGGCCGCTATCGGCGGCATGGTGGTGCCCGCCCTACTATACAGCTCCCTTAATTTAGGTACCGAAGCCGGTCCAGGCTGGGGTATCCCGATGGCAACAGACATTGCCTTTGCAGTAGGCTGTATTGCACTACTAGGCAACCGTGTACCACGAGCAGTAGTGACCTTTTTGGTCGCACTGGCGATCGTAGATGACTTAGGGGCAATTCTCGTTATTGCCATCTGGTACACAGAACAAGTAAACATGACAGCACTCATCGTATCAGGTGGCCTGGTTGCAGTGCTCGGGCTGCTCAATGCTGCGGGGATTCGCCGATCCGCAGCCTATGTCTTTGTTGGAGGTCTATTGTGGTACGGACTTCACTCAGCTGGTGTCCACGCTACTCTCGCTGGTGTCATTACCGCTATGGCATTACCTGCCAAGCCAAAATACGATCCTGTAGCATTTAGCACCTTCGTAAAAGATATCATTCGCAGCTTTGACCGCTGCTTCCGCCCAGGTGACAAGATTATCGCTAACGATGATTTACGAGCTCGCGTAATGGGCTTGGGTAATGGCGTCAACTTAGCCCAATCTCCGCTACAACGCATGGAGACTCGCCTGCACATTCCGGTCGGGTTTGTAGTGATACCTATCTTTGCACTAGCTAACGCGGGAATTCCGGTCGACAGCTTCAGCAGCTCCGAAGCAGTACTCAACCCGGTAACTCTCGGGGTTATCTTTGGCTTGGTGGTCGGTAAGTTACTTGGGATTGTAGGGGCCACTTGGGTAGGTTGGAAGCTAGGCTGGGGCCAATTGCCCAAAGCGGCGAATTTCCAACATATTGTCGGTGTAGCATTGCTCGCAGGTATTGGGTTCACCATGTCCATTTTTATCGCAGAACTAGCATTTAGCTCACAAAATGAACTGCTTATTCAGGCGAAAGCCGGCATTCTGCTTGCATCGGTTATCGCTGGGACAGCTGGCTTTTTGGTGCTGCGTAATGCTCCCGCCTCAGAAGGCAATGAAGTCAAAAGCGAGGAGTCAGATTACCCGGCCCAAGCTACGTCCAACTAAACAGCAACATTCAAAGTAGGCCGGGCAAACTCCGGTTGCCCGGCCTACAAAAAGCGTCATCACGAATTAGGAACGAATAGAAGGCAAACTTTAAGTCAACTATGTCCCTATAACTTAGATTCGAACCAAAGTTACATCACAATGTGCATAGTTCACTATGCTATTAGCGGTAGAACCAATCAGGGAACTCAAACCTTTCTTGGAGTGAGTTCCCAGAACTATCAGATCCACCTTCCTTTTTTCAGCTTCCTTACAGATAACCTCATAAGGCTTTCCTACTTTAAGGGCCCGATTTCTCTTGCTAACCCCAAAGTCTTCCGTAATCTCCTCAAACTTCGGAATTGCACTCTCTTTCAACTCTTTTTGATAATCCTTGGGCAGGAAGCTATAAGGCAGTACATTTAAAACTACTAGCTTGCTATCAAATTTCTTAGATAGTTCTACCGCTTTAGACAACACATGCCTCCCTTCTTGAGACGCTTCTATAGCGCAAAGGATAGTATTGTACATATTCCCCCTCCAGTATATTTGACTAATAACAACTGAACTTATCGAGCACCAATTCCACCACAGCTTAAATGAAAAGAGTTCGAAGCACAAAGAGGGAAAATTAAAAAATCAACCTAATACCACCTATTATCTATTCAACCCGAACGGACTAAAGCCTCGATTATGGCACAATTCTCAAACACCATAGGAGGTCAAAAGTTATCATTTTCTTGACTAAACCTCCTGCGAACTCTAAATAATTAATATTAAACGATGAACATCTTTATCCGCGCAGATGATATTAATAGAAGAACTATCAACTTCAGAAAAATGTATACCTATTAACATCTCATTTACAGCCCTGCACTCGAAACAAAGCTTCATTTCAGAAGCCAATTGTTTCTCCAACAGGATTTGCATTACAAAGCACGGTGTCACTCAAAGGCCGAAAGAAATCTGACATGAAAGCCTCATGTGTGGCGGCTATGACTTTTTGTTAGCTGTCTACGCGTTAATGAGATTTACTGGAAAGTAAGGGGGCTCTTTTGGCTTGCACAATGGTAGCAGTAAAGATTCAACGTGGTAGTTACAAATATCCCTATGGACTAGAAGACACTCCCAATTCCCTCTCGACTGTATATGCACGCGGTAATATTAGCTTACTTAAGTAGCCTAGCATTGCAATAATTAGATCCAGAGATACGACAAAAACGGAATGAAAATAGTTCAAAAAAATGGTCAGCCATATTTCTTCTAGAAACAATGTCATCGTCAGTGGGATAATTCTAGGAGTTGACACAGCAGCCTGCAGGAAACGCTAGCTTCTAAAGGTGGAACAATTGCAACCTCACCTACGGATTGCATACAGAAAACCCAAGATCAAATTATCAACTAGCAATGTAAGTATTAAAAGGTGGAGGCCTGTGGGTATCAGAGCACACCTCCCCAACAGCACTTTTTGTATGCCGGAATAGATTGCAGCTAGGCCTTTCCCAACCCTCTCTAGTTGTTGAATCTGAAGCTTCGGGAGGCTCAATGAAGTATGTAGATTTCTGCCTCTAGGCTAAACACAAACTCTTTGCATCCTGCTTTTGCCCATAAAGATCAATATTACCTTTTCCTAGAACCTTAAAAAGCCAATAAAACACTGACTTTTTAAGGTTGAAATTATCAAGTTATCACTAACCTCATTATTCTTTTACATGAAAATTTTTGTACTCGGCAATTCTGACCCCAATCTAGAAAAATTACCGTTCTCCAGCACTCTCAAGTAGTTGATAAACTCGCCCAGGGAAATCGCCAATAAACCCATCTACACCAAGGGATATACTGCGCTCAATATCATCTGTATCGTTAACTGTCCAGAGATCGACGGCTACACCTTTACTCTGAAAAAAGCGAACATAGGGCTTAGTGGTAATACTGTATGGCAGTTGGGCAACTTCAAAGTCCGGCCTGAAAGCCCATCCAAAGCCTGAACTCCAGGCTAGACTGGCCTCTATAAGTTCACCGATTGTTGCACTCGTTCTAATCTTTCCCCCGCTGATATCACGAAAATGCCCCATAGCCCTATTGTGCTGGCTAGCCACAGTAACTTGCTGTTCCATTCTGTAGTCAACAATTACTTGCCATAGTATTTCTGATAAGACCTTATCATTTGGTTTAATTTCAATGTTAAATATGGCATCAGGATAGCGCTCAAATAGTTCATTTAATGTTAAGAGGACGAGCCCTTGGTTTCGGAATGGGTAACTATCACCATTATCTAGGGTAAACTCATATCCAGCATCCAATGCTTTTATTTCTCCCAAAGTCAAATCTTCTATTTTATCCGAGACACCTGCATTTTTTTTAAGGTCTGCATCGTGATTGATAATAATGAACTGATCTTTCGACAAATGTATATCCAGCTCTAGAATATCTGCCCCCTGCTCCAATGCCATATCAAAAGCCAGGGTGGTACTTTGAGGGTACTCACCAGAAGCTCCTCTGTGAGCAAGGATATCAATAGCCAAAACCTTATTGTAAGCCATCATAGATAAAACCAGACAAGTAACGATCCTGAGCACGTTGTTCATTTAGAAGTTTCCTATATTTTAAGAGAAGAGCTATTAGTCAGACACAAACAAAAGCCAGTCCAAAATAGATTCTACAGAGAAATAGTATTGGATCTACTATTTCTCACACATATAAAGCACGAATTGACTCATTCAACCTATTTAAACTATTTAAACCATATAAGAGATACAAAAGTAACTCTTACAGCCTTCAAGGCTCTTTTTGTTCACGTATACCCAACCAAAGAACCAACCATTAAAGCACTTAAATCTGATTGATAACCCACTCTAAATGCACCCATCAGTTTTAAGCAATATAATACATTTAAATATTAAGCACTAATGCACAAATCTAGAAAATATCGCCACCAAATTCATTAACTAAACAAAGCTTCCATTATCAATTATGGAAATATCGATCAAGCTTCTGGGTTGGAAATTCCATCCTTTAAGCTAAAACAAAACATTTAGATCAAGCCAGGAAGGTTAAGAGCGGTCGAGAGGGCCTGAAAATCCTCCCCCTTCATCTATACAGGCAAGCAAAAATAAAAATATATCGAACAATATAAAGCCTAGAGCAATTTAGACCTATTTAGACCTATTATTCTTGCACAAACATGTTGCAGATCACGACAAAAACCCTCCTCAAAATGCAAAAGCATATACTGGTTAAGCTTCTATACATAAACAAAAGGGTTAGATTAGAGTGCATGGTTAGTATGTAGGTTTTTAAAAGATAAAACATACTTCTAGCCAGGCAATTAGCCAACGGCGCTTCGGCGTATTTAGCCGACAGCAACTACCCAAGGCTACCGACTCGGAGCCCAGATTTATAAATTTGGAGAATCCCATGGAAAGATACGCATTATTTACCGGTACATATAACCTACTTATGGGTGGAATAAAGGACTTCAAGCGATCATTTCACAATAAGGAGGACGCCTATAAGGAAATAGAACAGATTGCCAAAACTGATCCATTTACTCACTGGGCACAGATATTCGACAAGAGAACTGATAAGGCAAGAATTTTTAATATTGTCGATGAAAATGTGATTGAGAGCAAAATCAATGACTGCCCGAAACAATCTGCTAAATCAATGGCGAAGGCTGTAACTAAGTTTTGCTAAATAGTATTCAGCCAGCTTGTGAGCCCGCGTAAAGCAGGCTCGCAAACCCTCGCATATTTATTAGCGGTATCGAATAGCAGATACCTATGTGGCTATTCAGTGAATAAGGAGGTTCTTACTTTCCAACAATACCTGTGCGCTATCAATTCTGCGGGTATCTCTACCCCAAATCACCAATAGCAGCAAGTATAAAGAAGAAATTACTCCGATCTTAAAGCTACTCATATGATTCGGAAGGGTAGCTTCGACACAGGCGTATCCCAGTCTACAAAAATTTATAGCGCTAATAGTAAAACTGTGCTGTCCATAGGTGTATCTCGGTGAAACGGAAACCTCATGAAAAACCACTTACATGGACTAGCTCAATCTTAATCTGAAATACCCAATGAAAAGGAGGTGTTTACCGGTTTTGCTGCAGGAACCTAGACCTAAAACCAAAGATAAGCCCGATGATCCATGCTAATAATCGCATTATCAAACAAAAAATATGAAGCTCAAGCCAGTAAAAGAACTCGGCAATATATCCAAAGCTGATATGATTCAGAATGTATCGAGAGACACCTTAGAAACCGTTTCAATTCGCGACGTAGACGCCCATCTTGAGGATAATCGATGGGTATCCAACCGTAAGAACCATATTGACACAGCCATTAAAAAAACAGCCTTGACTTGTGCCCTCCTCTAGGAGCCTACCCATCGACAGATTCGAGTCATCAGTGAACTGCGTAAACGCGGTTCACTTGTGTGTCCTCGTGGCGTTCGAAGTATTTGGCTAAGATCACACTAAAAGATTTCAAACTGAGATTAATAGAGCTTGGGGCTAAGATGGAGAAGGGACTCACCCTCACCGAGCCACACGTTCAGGCCTTGGAGTGAAAGCAGCAAAGGAACAGCGATTAGAAATTTCTATCTGAAGTTGGATAACCAGCTGCTTCCAAGCTACTCATAAAAAAATCTTCATATCGTATGACAAAAGGGAGTAGGATCAGTTGAACTTCTTCCCAGTCTCTCTCTTGACAACAAATTCTATCTGCTACTCTTCACTGCCTACCATCATACTCAAAAGCTCTATGATCGGCTCCAGTATACCCACCTAACTAATATTTGAATCTTTTTAACGGGATACCGAGAAACAAAGCTTTAATATAGATTAAGGCCCAAATTGCCACACCGAAACAGAAAAGAAAAAATTCGTATAAGTGAGTTTGTAAGTCCTTAATAAACAAGGACGAATCTGGGATGGCCGACGGGGATCGAACCCGCGACCTCAGGAGCCACAATGTTTGGCCTGCCCTTTCAAAATCAACCGCTTACACCATTTTCAGGGGTAACTACTGTATAAAAAGCCAGTATATTACCCTGCACCGCGGGTATTAAACATCGATAGTTACCCCTTATGCAAGCTGGACATGCAATCAGTGCTTTTTGTCACCCATACGATGGTACCGAATAGACGCCTTAACCACGCCCTCAACTAGCAATTCTTGGCCCTCCCAGACCGGTATTGGCCTGTATTTGCCATTAGCTGACAATAGTCGGCCTCGTTTCAAGTCCAAGATTTTGCAAGCCAGCTGACCATCCAGAGCGACCACTACCACATCACCATTCATAGGTGTCAGCGAGCGATCGACAATGAGCACATCACGGTCAAAGATACCCAAGCCCTGCATGGAGTCTCCGTTGGCCCTGGCCATGAATGTAGCCGGAGGGTTGGTTATTAAGTGTTCATCTAGGCTTAACGGCTGTTCTTTGTGATCATCTGCTGGGGAGGGGAAGCCACAGCTGACGCCGCTGCTGTATAGAGGGGATAATTTCATAGCTTGTTACTTCAATAGTTCTTTGAGCTGGGCCTGCTTCTCGTTCAGGGTGTTCAGCTCATCTACAAGGGCATTGGTTGCCGCATCCAGGTTGTTCACCTGAACCTTCAGCATGTCCCTAAGCTTCGGGTCGGCAGTGTCTGCGGTCATATCAATAGTGTTCAAGCAAGCGCGTATCTCGGCTTCAACCTCTATGAATGTCATGGTCCAACTCCTTCTTTCCGTCGACACAGGGGCAATCTACCAAAATACTGTATATATATACAGTATCGATAGCAAAAAGAAGATGGCGCCCACGCTAGCGGGCTTAGAGGGTCAGGATATACAGGTTTTTATGGGTGCTGAGTGGCTCTTTGGGTGAATGGTAGACGGAGGCTTTAGATAGAGTTAGTTAAATTAATTCGACTCTATTAGGGAGGCGCCTCTCATTTCATTGACTTACAGCATAATTTCTACACCTAGCGCTATTTTATACTGAGCCACACAAACCATAGATGATAATCATGAACAATTCTTGGACGCTGTAAAAGGACTAGTCAGTAAATGGAAATTAAGTACCAGAACGGAAAGAGAATAACCAAGCACAAACATGAATTGTCTCATCTAGAGTCGATGATTCAAGACTACGAGCAAAAGGCAGAAAAATTCTACAGCGGGGGCAATGCGGTAAACTCCTTAGATAAAGAGAGGAAGGCAGAAAGGGAGAAGGCTCTGAAATATTTGGACCAAGAGCGCAGAACCATTGAAGCCATGATGGACGTTCAAGAACAGCTTGCTAAGTATCGAGCGGTAGGTGAAGGAGCCCTTAGCGGTACACTAAAGGAAAGGACGGATACTCTTCAGGTAATGGAGAAAGAAAAACACCACCCCACCGATACGCTAGAAAAGTACATGCGAGCCGAGGGAGTGCCCAAGCCGAGTCCACTACATACTGCGCACCACATTGTGCCAGGTAAAGGAAAGCTACCAGTCGTCACAGGTAGAGCCCGAATGCACCTCCATCGTCATGGGATCCGTATAAATGACCCGGCGAATGGAGTTTATCTAGTCAGAAGAGATGATGATACTCCACACTGGTCTATGCCAGAATCGACAGGCCACTTAACATATCATACCCATGAGTATGAGCGATGGGTCGCTCGACGTATACAAGGGTTTCGCGATATGGATACGATCAAAACTCAACTTCAGGTAATCGGGAGAATACTCCAAGAAAATGAACCCGATACCGCTATTACCGAAATTAAAAACGGAGTTATCTGATGCCTGCAATTTACGCAATTCGTGACGACGGCTTTCGGTTTAAAAACCTAGACTTAAGTATTCTGGATATTGCCAGGCACGCACCAGATGACTCCGATCCAGACTCAATCCTAGATTTTAGCCTGCACAATACTGCGATGGCTGCCTGGTGGCCCCCCATGGGAGCACACTTTTTAAGCAATGAAGGGTTTGAGGGGTCCCCTATTCCAGATATATCATCTGGCCTCGGTGCCACGCTGGTCCTGTCCCCAAAGGCCAAACGTTACCTTGGGGATTTGCTGGAAAGCTATGGGGAGCTGCTACCTATTGAAGCAGAAGGTGAAGTCTACTATCTCTTCAATTGCCGCACTTTTGGTCAGGAAGATTTAGATGTTTCCCAGCATGAATACCTTGGTGATACCCCTATTTCTTTAAAAGCTTTAGCTTTTACCGGTGATGCCGAAAAGCTAGCAACCTTTAAATCCAAATTTGAAAACTGCGCGACTGTATTCTGCAATGAGCAGTTTAAACGTGCTGTAGAGAAATTTGAGCTAACTGGCATTAGCTTTGATGAGAACCTAGTTGAGCAGTTTGGCTGAAGAACAGCAAATGGGAGGCAAAACCTCCCCTATTCCTCTAATAATCCCAGAATCTGGGCTGACTTTCCGGAGAGAGCTGCAGCCCATGCTTCTTAGCTATGACATAGACTCATTTTGGCCACACCCGAGACAGTGGTAGTAGGGTCCAAACCTGCCTGTACGAAATTCAACCGGCCCGCCACAGCGGAAACAGGAATATTCCTCTCCCTGACTCCAGCGCCAAAGCCGCAAGCCTGGAGGGAAAGCAAACAATATTCCGAGGCAAAATAAAACTAAACCACCCCAGCCCGACAACCAATATGCTCCCGCTACCATCTTTTCAAACATTGGGTGAGTAAAAAACAAAGGTATAATCTTTCCTAACACTACTATTGCCAGGAAGGACAGTAGAAAAAATAAAATTGAATAGCGGAATAATTTCAAGAACATCCTTGTCTGCATAGAAAACCTTTAACCTGCGTTATTGCTTCTTAGCGCTGCAAATTGCCGCGCCTCATCTTCTGTTAGAGCCAATCCATACTTCTCCACTATCGCCATGAAGCGCTGCACATAGATTACCTGGACGGGCTCATAGGGTGGCATCCACTCATCAGGGCCTTTGTCACCCTTGCTTTGGTTCCGGCCATCATCGACTAGCCACAGATTCTCAGGGTCTTCCGCAAACTGACGCTTTAGCTCTACAGTCCAGTTGGCACCACCGTGCCCGTGAGCCCAGGACAGCGGCACGATGTGTTCAACATCCAGGTCAGAGGCCAGATTGAAAAATTGGCCCGTGTATGGGTCCAGCCAAAGGCCAGTATCTACAGTGCACCGCTTGTCATTGGTGAAGGTTACTGGAGCCAGGGAGAACTGAACCAGTAGCTCATGGCGTGTACTCTGGCAGTCTCGATCGGAATCAGACCAGCGTGGCAGCCATTCGTGGCGGTCGTATTCGTTGGTGTTGGCTACAGCCTCAAAACAACCAGACAGAGCGGTGGATAGGATAATTGGTAGCAATAGACGCATGACGACCCCTCTTTATTGTTTAGAGGGATCGTACATGACGAAAATTAAGAGAACAAATACAAGCCTTTACACTTTTTACTGTAACCTGGGAGGGTAATCGAGAATTTCTTCTCCTGTGTATTGCCCTGAATTAATATCGAAGACACCAAAGCTCTTAACAGGCGCATTCCAAACTCCAAACTTGGGAAATGAAGTGCTCCCATCACCATGTTGTCGATATGCAATTGTGATCTCATTGTATTTAGCCCGCTTTTCAGAAGTCAGAATATCTTTATAATGAAAAGCGTTTTCAGCTAATTGCTCACGGTCCTCTGGAGTTACCGGGCGGGTACCAATCAAACCTTTTTCTTTAATTCTATTGCCCAGCCCATACTTAAGCTTCACCCCTGGCTTATGTGAAGAAGAGGGTCGATCAAATGCAATCATTTGCGCGCCAATATCATTTTCATACGCCAACTTTATGCGCGTCATTTTACTTCTATACTCTCTAAACAAGGGGCAAAGAGATGATTCTGGATACTTTTTAACTATATGGTCAACCACATGAAGTAAATGCATATCTTCAGGCTCAGGAAGTGGCATAAAAACAGCTACAGCGCCATGCTTCCCCCTATCTAGAGCTAAAAATAACTGCTCAGATATAGGTTTTTCCCGCGTCAATAAGGAGGCACTAAGATCATGCAGGCCATACCTATATTTTAAACTTTGAGACCCGGGGCCATTATAAAAAAAGCTCGGCATCGTTCGAGCCAAAACTCCTTGACCACTCACATCATATATATGATCGTAACTCTTTTTTCCTGACTCCCCAAATGGCGTAGCCATAGTAGACTCATAAATTGTTTGCCATTTAGAAGAGCTATCACTTCCATCACAATTATTGTACACACGAATAGATAATCGCGACTCGTGAAAAGCTTTCGATACAGTATCCTTAGACTCCCACTTCTTAAACTCACGCCACCACACTTTGGCATAAGAAGCGATAATGGGTTCCGGCCTTTCATCTGCCACTTCCAATACATCGATAAAATCATTACGCGCCTCAATAAGGTTCATAAAATTCCTGCCATGCATTGTAAAAAAAGGTTTCTATTGATACCGACTCCCCCCAAGCATCAATCTTTAAAATATGCACAAAAAGGGAAAACTAACAGTAAAAAACATCAGAATTGAAATCAATTAAAACAACACCACTCATACTATTCTCTTAGAGCAAAATAACTACACAAGCAAAAAAACAACTAGCCGAAAAACTTTCCTTAACCTCCATCAGGGAGAAACAAAATAATAGAAAGAAGCTGAGGTATGACAACCCTTCAGAATTATATTGAGTGGTCGTACTGGAAGTGAACAGAGGAGACAAATACAGTTCGACATATCAAACACTTGTCTCCATATATCAATTTTGAAAAATTAACAAGAGTTTACTATTACGTGGCAAGTCACGATAATCCCCGTGGACCACTAGTTAAATATCAAAAGAAAATTGAATAAGCCAAGGAATGGTTTTGAAGAAATTAATTTTTCTTGCATTTGGGGATAATTTTTTTACACGATTCTTAAATCACCCCGCATTAAGCATTTGTATACCTGCCTTTACCACTATGTATTATCTAACCCTTGATATTTGGGGGGATGACTTTGCATTAATCAAGAACAACATAGAATTTCATCAGTCAGCTTTTCTGACCCTCCTCTTTATCACATCCCTAGTGATAATATTTAAAACAATTTCTGAGCTTTTGCACAGCAAGGTAAGCAAACAAAAAAACGAGATAACCAAGGCTCTAATAATGCTATTCAAGAGCCTGGTAAATAAGAAAAAACGTAGATTTTTTGACAAGGCAAAGCACCTAAAACCAACCGGTGATACCTTCAAAGCAATCACACACCCAAAGGAGCAATTAGAGTATGTACTGGCTGAAACAAAAAGATTTTTAGTCGAAGCTTTTGGATTAGACGCCAAAAATATTGCAATAACAATCATCCAAGGCAATCCAAGGGAAGATAAGTGGTGGTATGAGTTGCGATGTGAAACACAAAGAAAATACGCAAGAGCTCGGGACATCATGAACGGAAACTCTACAGCCGCCACCTGCTTTCAATCTGGTGATAGCCTATTGATTCCAGATATTAGAAAGGGTATCAAAGAGAATATGTTTGAGCACTCTAAACGATCTAGAGATGCCAAACAGGGATCAATTTATTGCAAACCAGTTAGAATAACTGTAAACAACTGTAATTATGTTTACATTTTCTCTATTGCAGTTTATGGTCAAAATATATGTCCAGCAGATAGTAATGAAGATTTTAAGGCCTGCGAAAATGTATTGGATGACATCGCTGACCGCGTCGAATTAGAGCTTTATCTACACTCAATGAGAAAATATCGATTTCAGGACATCAGTACAAGCAGGGAGGGCAGTGCAAATGCGGAAGATATTAGCACCTGAAAAAGGTGAGTTTAAACGTCAAGGAAAGCTCGATTATATAAGGTCTGCAGCAATTAAAATGCTAGCCTCCAATATCAAACCGGTTAGCAGTAAGGAGCCCGAGGTACAAATTATAACTAGTCGCCCTAAAGAGCTAAAGCCATCCGGGAGTTACTGATAGTTAACCATGCAAACAGTACCACTTGGGGCTGACTCACGCGCCCCAAGTAGCTGGCACCCTCATTCCAATTGGGGGTTTTACCTTATGGCACGCTTCTCCTTAATGCCCACTGCCAGACACTTTTTGTATTTGCTATCTGGGATATGGTTTAGGAATGAATAAAGAAACAAAACAGTTAATCGAAGAAATTGTCTTTACATTCGGGTTAGCTGTTATTTTTATAGCTCCCTTTGTGAAAGATTGGCACTTCTCATAGCCATTACTGGTTAACGACATCCAGGGCCCCAACCAAAGGTGCGAGTGATTTGCCCTCTTCCCTTACGGGGGTTACTGGTATGTCTATAATCTCGGCATCTAAAACTCCCTTGGCGCGCCGCCCTTTGTACCCTAGCTCCAGTAATTTCAGAGTTGCCCGCTCAAATACGCCCAGGCTTTCTTTTAGAGAATTAACTGCCACACCTGTCGGCCCATCGCCTAGAGCTGTTCCAGGAACAGGAATACGCAACTCACCAACTTTGGCAATACTCTCAAGGGCTTCAAATTCCTCATTAGATAAAATTTGCTTAAGCTTGGGTCTGCCAATGCCCTCAATTGCTCTTCGGAATTCCGCCCCATTGAAAGTCCGCTCGCCCTGCTGATTTGTAGCAAGCGATTTTGTTGCCCTATCTTTTAGGTGTACCAAAGTTTGAGCCCGAAGGTCATTCCAAGCAGCCTTGCCAGCCTCACCACTGCCGCTATTCAAATAGCCCTTTAAGAGCTTCAGGTCATCAACTTTGCCGCTCTTGCCTACCACCAATCGATTGAAAATGTCCTCTGGCGCAACCCCTCCCTCCAGTATTTGCTTTACAACGGACTTGTCGTTCTTCCAGAACTTATGCTTTTTAACTGCCTCCAGCGATTTCCGGGACTGCTCGAAAGCCGCGCGAGCTTCTTTGTAGAAATCGTCACCGGCAGATGCAAAAACATCCTCGTCAACCGCGTCCTTGAGTTGTGTCAATATGCGGCGCCCAATGCCGCTAGTGGAATCCCAATATTCATTGATAAGTTGCCGGACATCCCGCTCCACTTGCCTTGGCGTGAGGCGTGCATGTTTCTCTACCATGCCTGCCGAGTTAACCGCTGATGGGGACTGGCTGAGCAGCAACCCCTTACGCTGTAGCCTGCCTCTGATCGCCTTCAGCACACCATTAGCAGCATCGTCCGAGGTCATACTATCTTCCAACAAACTATTGAAACGCTTGAGCAGCACTTTCGGCTGGCCACCAGCAATCTCACTAGCCTGCTGATACAGCTTCGACGCGAGGGCATCATCATGTAATGCTCTACGTGTGATCGCGTCCTCAATCGCATAACCCGTTTCATGCGCCTCTCGGCTGGCCCCACCAGTCCGGCCAGCCAACTCATCTACGCGTTGAGTTAAAATAGAGTCCTGCTCTTCCAGAGCTCCACGGATAGCGCCAGAGTGCTTACCCAACTCTTGCTGCTCGCGGAAATCATCAGCATTACGCGTGAGCTGGGCCTTTGTTGGTTTTACTCCTACCTCTTCGAATGTCCTGTTGCGCACACGCTGCTCGACTGTATCGAGAGCACCTTTTAACTGCGTAGGCTGAACCTCGCCACGCGCCACAAGTCGCGCCCCCTCCCTGGTAACCCCTTTCTCATCAGCGAGAACGCCTTGGGAGATAGCCATTGGCTTGCGCTTCATATTTGAGGTTACAGCTGCAGCCCCTACGGGTAGCGCTAAAGCCCCTACCATCTCGCCCACTTGACGCCCAGTCTCGCCACCAACATATTCACCAGCTTCTCCACCAAACTCAGAGCCAGCACCTGACGCGGCGCCAAGACCAATATCAGCTGAGGCCGAAGTCTTACCTACTTCGCGGATAGCTCCGGCAACCGCTGACTCAGAAGAAGCTCCGAATTGCGGCAGCCTTGCAGCGGCTTGCCTTAACATACCCCCGGCACTTGCAGCAGCAGGGATTACTTCCCCTGTTTGGCGGACTACATTTTTGCCTAGCCCGTCCTCCATGAAATTGCCTTCAGTTCCCTCTTCTAAAGCACCTGTTAAACGAGGCATTCTCCAATCAGAACCAGCCGCATATGCCACCGCATTCGGTACTGCACCAGCAACAAAATCTACAAGTTCAGTTGCACCACGGTTCACCGCACTCATGAACTCCAGTGGAACAGAGGCTACTAGAGGCATAGATGAGCTTTCAGCACTACTCTCGGTCTCTTCCTTTGCCCATTGACGCTCCCAAGGCCTCGGATTTTCTGAAGCGGATTCCCAATTTCTCTCCCAAGGCTTTGTCATTATTTCTGCCTCCAGTTGTTAGGGTCGTTTGGGTTACCGCCAAGGAATTCATAGCCGTCTACTACCCCTCCCTTTTGGGGGAGGCCTGATGGAGGACCAAGGGAATCAATATTTGTATTTCCTGTTGGCTCATCTCCACTGCTAGGCCGAGCCTCATCAAAACCGATTCCAAGTTTTGCGCGAACAATCTGGTCTACCATTTCAAGCTTTGCTTTTCGCGCTTCGGGATGGTCTTTTCGGGTCGGAATCATGTTTATCAGTAATTCTTGGTCTTTATCTGTAAAAACACCTTCACCAGCTTCACGGAAAAGAGATTTAAGAATTGGAGCCATTGCTGAGACTGCACCATCAGCCGTCTGCGCCGCTGAGGTCAACGCGGGTAATGAGCCTGTAATCGGGTTAGTAGTGGTCCCCTCCATTCCTTTAGTTAGACCTTCCATACCTGCTTGATACGCCTTGTAAGTTTTGGCGTTAAGTACTGCAGTTTTTTCGGCCTCAGAATTAGCCTTTAAATCAAGCTCGCCTTTCTTGTTCTTTATGCGCTGGTCATAAATCTTCTGAAGCTGCTCATCCGATAAAAGCTCCACCGGAGTGTTGCCGCCAGTCGTTGTCAAAAGCTGGTCACCGATCTTATGTACTTTTGGATCAAATCGAACACCCAAGTCACGTACTTCAGTCGAGCCATCAGGATTCTTAACCGCAATCCCATAGTTACCATTAGCGAGCGCCAAAGGAGAGCCAACAGTCTCAGGAGTAGCCATTCCTTTCTGCTCTATCATTGCTCGCTTAAGATTTATTTCATCAATCCCAGAATTGAGCTTGGCATTATTATTTTGTAGCGCTGCTAGTTGATTGTTGTACCCCTGATAAGCTTGTGAGGGTTCGCCACCGTTTAGGCCTACACCTGCAGCTGTCAGCATCCGTCCAATGCGGGCCCACTTATTACCTTTCAGCCTTTCAACTTCACTCTGATTTTCAATTAACTGCTGTTCGTATCGGTCTATGCTGCGAGAGAAAGGATCTGAGGAATCGAAGGTGGGAGATTGTTGCGGTTCAAGAAAATTCTGGTCGAGCACTCCGATAGGCTCACCCATGCTTAGTACTGGCATTTATCTATCCTGTTGATTTTCAGTTGTGGGCCTTATCCCATGCCCTGCATGATTCCGCCGATACCACTAAGGATGCCCCCGGCTCCTTGACTACCGCCTGCCTGAGTGGACTGATTAAGCACAATCGGTGAGCCAATCGAGCCCTGGTACAACTGCAGTTTCTGCCAGGGCTCCATTGCTACCTGCTGCATGTAGTTCTGCATTGCATTGCCGCCCTGCCCCATCATGCTCACACCGCCCATACCCATGTTATAGGCGTTGCCATACCCGGTATTAAATAAATTCCCAGCTGTGCCGAAATTGCTCGTCGCCATATTGGCATTGAGATTGTTGGTGTTCATTTGCGCGTTTTGGTTTGCACTGGCTTGATTCGCTGCAACCCCCACGGCCTGGTTATAGGCATTGGAGCGAATACCTGCGGCCACATCTGAGGCCCTATCATCTGCTCCGCGCATAGCGATACCTTCGGCAACCCCTCGGCGCGTTGAGCCTGTATTACCTGTAGAGACAGCGCCTGAGGCTATGCCCGGTAGCTGGTTTTCATTGAGGTCGCGGTAAATATCACGAGTACTCGCTGTGATTTGCGAGTTCAGTAGGTCATTATCAATTAGGGAGTTCACGGTATTCATATCAACACCGTTTTGCATTGGTGTTTGATATCCACCACTTCCCATGACTTGGTTTAGGTAACTCTGCATTGTGTCTGCAGTATTTCCGAAACCATTGGATGCACTTGTCACTTGGTTAGCATAACCATTGGCCGTATCACCAAACCCCATTGCAGCCTGAATGTACTGCTGCATTTGTGGTGTGAGGTCTGCGACTGGAGATTGGCCAGAGTTGTAGAGTTGCTGCCCTTGCCCCCAAATATCATTGAGGTAGCCTTTCTGGTCCTCATCCAGATAACTCTGGCTTTTGGACTCTCCACCGCCACCCATAAGACTGTCTAAAAATCCCATGTTTCACCTGTTAAAAGAGGCTGAGAATGCCTTTGATTAGTGGGTCTTCTTTCAATCCATCTTCAAACGCTTTGCCAGCGTTGGAGAAATCCAGAGAGCCAAGGTTTGCCATTGATTCAACCATGCTGCCAGAGCCTGGCAAGGTATCGTTGAGGTCGTCTTTCCAGCGGTAGGTGGCGTCCTGCTCGAACACCTTTCCGCCGAGTAAGTCCAGGGCGTAGCCCTTGTCATCTTCATCGCGATAGCCACCATCTCGGGCTTCGTGTTCGTTGATGGCAATGATTGCGGCGAGGGCTGCCCAGGGGCCGGCTGATGCAATCCAGCTAGAACCTCCTGTTACACCACTGCCGGCGCCAGTGCTTGCGGTGCTACTCGCGGTACTCCCTGCACCAGATGCGCCACCGCCTGCGAATTTGTTGTACCAGCTCATGGCCTGCATTGGGTTGATACTGGATTGTTGTGTGGTTTGGGGTTGTTGAGTTAAAGAGGGTGCCGGGTTGTACAAGGTTTCCCAGTCGGGCATGTAGGGGTTGTATCCAAGGTTCATAATTTTCTTCTATGGAAAGGGTACATTTAGCACTTTGCTGTAGATACAATGACTTGGTTAGGTAATATTATTTAAGGAGTTTCCTGCTATGGATCAGCCTGCAACGCTTTCTCAACTTATTTGGATGTTAACAATCTTCACCTTTGCCAATGCAGTTGTTCCTTTCATTAAAAAATGGGCAACAGACCGGGCCGCGCTTGCTACAGCAGCTAACCTCAGAGAGCAGCAGGGGAATGTAGATCACAAATTTGCAGCAAAACTAGAAGAGATAAAAAAGCAAAATAATCAATTGCTTGAGCACGTTAAAAATCAAAACTCCCTTCGACTTGCAGCTGCGGAAAAGAGACTTGAAGTGTATGCAAAAACCAGCGAGCACCTTTATGCTATCCACAAAGATTTCTTTAATTCTAGAATCCTAGAGCTACCAAAGAACCTAGAGTCACATTTTAAAAGCAACGGAATTTACTTCAACAAGGAGACCCTTGTTGCATTAGAAGAAGCCTTAATAGCTATTGATGTAAGAAACAAAAAAATACAATACCTAAGTGCTAGCGTCGTCCCTGAAGGAATTCAAAAACTTATGTCGGATATGAGAGGAAAAATCATAACAGCTCATAACCTATTATTTGAATCTGTGAACCTACCACCATTGAAACATGAAGAGAACAGCTCCCACAATAGCACTGAATTTATATCCTAGGGTAGCTATCGGACACTTCTTGGCACAGCAAACGGTCAACTCGAAGGAATTGCCATAGCCGCAATGGAACCATGAGCGGCTAGGCGATTCGCCACTCATACAACCTAATAGGGGAGCTAGGACACAAGAGCACCCCAGCCCGTAAAAAGTATAATTTTAATCAGTACTTTTTGTGAAATACAAGCTGTCTTCCACTAGCTTCCCGGTGCTTGGATTAACAACATACCAAGTCAACTCGTAGTCTCCAGCCTCAAACCAAGCAGGTATATTTAGGTAATTTCGCGTGTAGTCCTTTGCTTCAGAATAATTCAATACGACATCCCGTGATTTATGAATGGGATAATTAGTCCCATTGGGAAGTTTGAGAACACTCCATTGTTCGAGTGTAACCAATGATTGCGTATAGTCTAAGTTACGAATACTTGCATCATAATTAACTCTTCCCCCATAAGAAGGAACTGAAAACTCAGCCGGCTCGTCAATCTCGATCGCCAACTGGATGTCAGAGGATTCACCTTCGACAATTAGCTCAACGTCCCAGAACTCCACGTAACCATCAACCGCTTCGATTGAAAACTTAGCTTCCCCATCGAGAAGGTTTTTCGCCAAGAGAGAATTTTGGTCTAAACAGAGGCTAACATCCTGTAGCTCTGAGACAGGGTTGGGATTTTCCGGAGTTGGATCATCGGCGGTGTAAACCATAGACATCGGATACAACATCTCATAGGACATATGGCAGGGCTTAACATATTCCGGTCCTACAATAACAGCCATCCTGTCAGCATTTCCGCCTTTAACTTTGGTTTTGATACAAACTTGTTCAATGGCATCAAACTGATGGGCAATATCTAAATCCACCTCATGCTCAACTCTATCTTCGAAGCTGAAGGGATACGGCTCACCTAGGTCTATTGTTGTACTGATCGTATCTGCCTGAACCAATGTCGATGCGCAGATTAAAGTAAAGCCAGCGATAGATTTTTTCAGCACGGCCTTGTGCAGAGGGCAGCTTGCATTCATTTTTTTCAAAATCACAATCCATTTAATACATTGAGAGAAACAAAAATACTTCTGACAGTTTTTAGAGTAGAACCTTGATAAAGCAAGACCAGTTCCTTGAAAATCAAATATTTACAGGATGTCTTGGCAGTTCTAATCTGCGAAAAGTAACTTTATTGGTTTACTAGGCTAAAACTGTCCTAAGCATTGTATTTCACCCTTTCCTGCCCCTACAAAATTTTTTCCTCTCTAACCGTACCAGGTATAATAAAAACTAAAGGCGCCACAACTAATTATTCTCATTATCCCGGTAAGTATTTTTATGCGAATAAAGATTGCGTAAACACCTCAGCCAAATTGCTGCCCGTATCCCCAATAGCCATCAATAATGTCTCCGGGCGATTAGTCACCAGTTGTTTTAGTTATCCGCTAGGGATCGCCATAGCCGCAATAGAACTATGCACAGCTAGGCGATTCGCAACTTCAACTATATCGCTGACTGCATGGTCTATAACGACTTCCGATTGCATGCAGAGTCATCGAAACAATCTAACTGGTACAAACACACGATAAATACTGATTTATAAATCCAAATAACTATTGTTCCACAATTTGATTTTGGGTATTTTTCAAGTGGCGCGAAAATTATTAGGTAGAGGCCACATGAAAACTTCAAGTTTCCATAAATTCCGCTCCAATCGTTTTGTGCGCTCTTTAGTTTATAGGTAAATAGGAATTACAACATGAATGTAGGAACTGACATTAAAGCTGGCCCAAACATCGAGAATGGGTCAGGAGGAGCCAGACCGGAACCTGGACAGGGCTAGTTAGCGGCCACTAAATCCAGATTTACAGAAACCTCGTGTTGCGACTCGAGGTTTTTGAAGCTTAATAAGTCCTTTAGTGGGCAGTCCTCTCCCATCACAATCGTATTCACGCGCTAGGAATAGCCATTGCCGCTATTGAGCTATGCACCGCTAAACGATTCGCCACCTCAACAATACAGCTCGCTACTAAATCAGCTGCATGGTCTGCCACATTCACAGCCTGACCTGAATCAGTCTGTAGTGTTTTCGTTGTTACATACACACTAGACATTTCATCACCAGCACCATCAAGCTGCACATTGTTTTGGGTATCAATTACAGCGATGGTGCACTTCAATACGGCGGCAGCCTGGGCATCAGCAGAAGCGGACTCAGTAGCTTGGGTAACTGTAGCGCGAACGATAGTGCCCGCACTGTGACCATCATCGATACTGTAGGCGAACTGCCAGGACTCTAAATCTGGAACACTGCTTAAGGGAGAAAAACTGGGCACAGTTGCCTCCTAAGGTTTATATATTGCGTTGTGGGTAATTACTCGGTGCTGAGGGTCAGCACCAGCGGCATAGCTGATATTGCCAACGGAAATTTTGTAGACAGTCCGCAGTCCAGCACATTCAACGCGCTCAACAGTTTCCCAGGTGAGCGGCTCGTCTTCATGCAGGACTCCAAGCTCAACATCAACACAATCCTGAGCCAAATAAACCTGACCGGATTTATCTGTAACTGGGGTTTCCCTGCTGCAAATAACCTGAGCCCCGCTCGTCATCGTGAGCAACACACACGGCACAGTCTTTTGAGGTTCAACCGCCCTGATAGGTGCCAAATGGGAATCTCTGTCACTAACATCCCAACAGTCAATCAGGTCTCCAACCTTGCAGTTATCTGCCAATAATCCGTCTCTCAGCCAGGAGCCCTCTGCAACGCAATACGGGTCAGTTGGAGTTGTGGAGCCTCCACCTTTCGCTGGGGTTCGAATGGTCCCCACTGCACGCCGTCCAATGCCGGCAGCTAATTTCCAAATCTGCGTAGTTGCATAGTAAGTAACACCACCACCGGCATAGTCCGGGTCATCTACATAAACGTAATAGGTAGTAGAGAAACTCAATCCGGTAATAGAGCCACTGTTATAGGCAACAGTGAAGCCTGCGTACTGAACAGAGTGGGAAGAGATTGAAATTTTTGCAGTAGAACCGTCATCCGCTGCGGACAGCACTGCACTGCTAGTTGGTAAGCTAGCCACGCTGCCCATATTCTGCTGCAAGCTGCGCTGGTCGGCTATCTGGCCCTTTTCATTGAGGCCACTCAGGTATTGCGCGAAGCCGATTAATGGGCGCGGATTTTGGTAAACGCCACCGCTGTCAACCACCTCAGTTGCCGATAGATAAATCTCCCCAATAATCAACAGTTTTTCCGTTGGCGTAAATGAAACCCGCTTAGTCGTAGACCCGTCCCAGTAGTGATATTGGTACTGCCCCCGCTCAATAGATACCGGCAATGCTGAGCGACTTGAGGTCCAGGACCCGTCTGTATCAGTAACGATATAAAACTGCCCGGATAAGCTTGGATTCAGCTGAACCGCCGGAACGGTCACCCTTTCGCCATCCCAGATAAACCAGCCCGGCAAATTGCCATCGGGATTACCGCTGGAATCAAAGCCGCACAATTGCGCCTCTCCCGGGTTCGCATCATCTCCCAAGGTCGATCCACTATTTATTTTCAGGTAAAGCCCATTCCCGGTAGGCTCAACCTTATCAATGCGGACATAATCCAGCTGCGTCCGCCCCACCTTATCGCCACCATGATTGGCAATAACAAACGGGGAAAAAGAGCGCACATCAGCATGCAGCTTTGCAGGCTGCGCAATCGTATTTCCCCCCGTCGCACTTATTTCAGCATCAGAGCTAGAATTACCTTGAAAATAACCCGTGTACTCCTGCCAGCCGTCCCCCGCCGCTGACACCCCTGAGCAAGCCACATAATGCTGACTACTATATGAGTCGCTTCCGCTACGATTGCACCGGGTACCATCAGCACGATAGCCGCTGACCCCAATATAAAGCTTCCTGTCTGTATCCCCCTCGTTACCTACCCACACCCGCGCTTTAATGCGGTAGAGCTCGCCGGGATCAAATGGAAAGCGCTCAATATACTCAATATATGCCACACCATCCGAAGCGAAATTACCACTGCCATCACCACCGACACGCAACACATTGCCGCCGACCCGCGCACCAGAATCATTGGTTTTCACATAATAAATATTGCTATCGCTATTACCCGCAACAATCGGCCAATCATTCTTTGCTGTGGTATCCAAAAACGCATCAACAAAAACTGAAGCGGAGGCCTGCTGTGCGCGCAGCTGTGCACGCCGGACACTCTGCATTGAACCAATCAGTATGCCGTCATCGGTGAACTGACCAGTGGTCTCATCGTAGCCAACAACATTGCGGGTAGCATAAAAGGCCTGTTCTCGAGTGGCTTCAACCACTGCGCTCAATAGCGCGGTTTTCATATCGTGGGCATAGTCCCAATTAGCATCAAAAATAGTACGACTAATTAAGGTTTTTTCAGAGAGGTCATCCCAAGCCGGAATTAGCCCCTGCAAATAACTAGTTAATGCGGCCAAAGCATTAGTAAATGCAGCTCGTTCAGTATCAAGAGCAGTCCCAAAGTTGCTTGCCAGTACATCCAGCTCAGTCTGGTCACTAATTAGCTGGCTGTACTCGCGAACTAGGGACAGCTTCTCACTTGCATGTAACACGCCATCTGAGGAGATATCATCCAGGTCTTGTAGCGCTGTATCCGCACTCTCTTGCGCACTGGTGGCAGTGCTTCCTGCATCGTCAGCTGTTTTTTCAACGCGAGTATAAAGCCGCTCGATAGACATAAATTCGCGGCGGACAAACTGCCAAAGCTCTGTCAGTGTGCGCGGGATTCCTGGACCAATTCTATAGCTCATCGTCCATCCACCTGCAGCAAATCCAAATCCCACCCAGTTAGTCGCCAAAACCCATCATCAATAGATTCGATGCGAATGGCGAGATAGCGAGCCTTCACCCGACAATCCACTTTTAGCCCTGTTGCAATGTCAAAGGTGCGCGGCTGTCTCCAGCGAACTGCACCCATCGGAGTGTCAGAACCGCCGATAGTTATTCGTACCTGGCCAGAGCCCTCTATTTGCGGGACTATTTGGCGAATCAGCTTCCAGCGCTTGGAGGGGGCTTTAATAAATTGGTCGAGATCAATTCCAGTTCGCTCAAGATAAACTGCTTCAGTGCTGTTGGTGGTGGCGAGATAGTCGGCCTCCATCAGCTGGCCGTCAGCGAAATAGTACATAACCGGGTAATATGTCGTCTCTGACATATCGCCCCAGCTCTGGGCCAATTCTTTCCAGCTCAGCCCCGCCAGCTCATCCCAGGTGATTATCTTCCCTTGCTTTGGTGCGAATACCGCACAGGCAACATTTGGCAAGTCGACAAAAGTGAAGGTGTTATCAAGCCAGTTATAAACCAAAGCACGGTTTGCTGAGCCGGTCGGGTTGGTGGAGTAATAGACCCACACTTCTTTGGTTTTGTGATTGGCAATGCAGCGTACTTTATCCCGCTGTGCCAGCTCACCGTAAAACATTTTATTTACACGGCGGTGAGCTATTGGCCGAGGCGTTAGGCCGTCATGGACAAAAATTTCTGTGGAGCCAACCACGAAGTGACTGCGGTCAAAGGCGGCTACCGAGTTCCGGCAAAGAATGCCTTGGTCGAAAAGTGTCTCGAACGAGAAAATAAACTGGCCACCAACATGCTGCATCAAGTAGGTGGCGTCATGGCTATAAACGATATTGGCCGAGCCCATCGGCAGGCAATCGACAAGCTCGCTTGCGCCCGCGTCAATGGGGTTTGCACCCGCCAAATTTGAAGTGTCGGCAACGTCCCAGGTCTCCGGCACTGTTCCGGGCTCAGCTTCATCACTCCAGCGCACTGTATTGGGATAGCTCACACCATCCTCAGTTACACCAAGTGCAATCATAAAACCTTTGTAAATCCGTAAGCATTTTGCCCGCAGATTACTTGGCCAGTTCGGCAGGTCTTTAAATTCAGTGTCATTCGGCTCAATGATTTGCGGAATATCGGTGCCGTTGTTGAATATGGCAGACTCTCCCCAGACCTCACTGTGCCAGTCATCACTGTTGTATCCGGATGAGTAAGCAGTGCCGGTACGCTCCACAAACGCCTCATTCTCACGGCGGTACAGCTTGCTTGCTGAGGCATAGGCCAACTGAGGGATACCGTCAGCTATCCAACCCTCACCCCATACCGGGGTTTCTGCCAGGTCTTCCAGGGCAAGCGGGCTTGGCATCGCTTGGGCTGCACCGTTAGCAAAGCGCACATTGCGGCCAAAACTGAATTCATTGATTGCCAGCTCATAGGCGGGCTGGTCAGCATTAATGCCTCGCTCACCGAGTTGTCGAATTGGGTAAAATGGCATTAGGAGACCTTCATAATAAAGGCGAGACCGTAATATGGAGGTCTCACGTCTACGGTGTGTTTGTGTTTACCGTCTTCATCAATCGTGTGGTCGTGCTCCTCACCCCCACCCTCAGATTGCAAGGAGGCAGTCTTGGCATCTTTATCTGACGGATCGTAATCCGGGCCAAAGCTGGAGCTTTCGTCACCGGGATAGGCTAGGACTTGCCCTTCGTGCCCGTGATCGTGTGGTGGCATTTGGTCGACAGAGATAGCCGTTCCACCAGTTTTACCGCTGTGGTCATGCTCGCCCGTCTCGCTTGTATATTTTGTTTTCGCGCCGCCATAACTACCCACGTTGTAATCCGATCCGGCACCGACAATAAACCGGTCACGTAAATCCGGCGTTCCGTTTTCGCCATCGCACAGCACCCAATTTTCCGGGATCGTATTGCCGGACCACATAACAATTGCACCAACAGGAATTATGGAGAGAGCGTCAATAGCTTCGCTAATTCCTTGGGTTATTGCTTCCGGTAATTTATTAATCTCTTCATGGCTTAAATCTATTGCCCCGGATAGATTCGGGAAAGTGTTTTTTATGGCCTTCTTTAGCATCCGAAGATGGTCATCACCCCACCCTGCCGGGTCACCATGGGCTGGGTTATTGTTATCCAGCTCAGAAATAAAATTTGCGTCTTCGATTGGCATGGTTTGATACCCGGGTGACCGTTAATAGGCGCTCTGCACAATGGAGCCTGAACCAGCAAGCTCTTCTTCCTCGCATACAAGGTTGAGCCGGTGCAGCTGGTCTTGAAATTTGGATTCCCAAAGCGGAACACGGCTGTCGTTCATCAGGAATGATTCAGCTTCTACAAGAGCGCCGAATAGATAGAGGTCAGGCGCGGAAGTTAGGACCGGATTCGTATCCGTATTAATGGAAAGCTGGCCTGAAAAGTCCTGATTGCGCGTAATACCAACCGCGCCATTTACTTCAGCGCTAACAGTTGGTCCGCGTAATTCGCGAAGGATTCGCAGTTCAGCCAGTGTAATGAAGTCAGGGATTGATTCGTCCAGGTCTTCACGCTCCAACCATCGAGCGATTGCTGATTTCAGCTCGCCATAATTGGTGATTGCCATTAAATGCCCTCAAAGAATTTCTGCGAGCGCCCCATAATGCAGCGGGGAAACTCGGAGTGAATTATCTGGTCGAATTTGCGCTTTTCAGCCGGAGACATTTTCCCGTATCGAATCGGGTCCATTTCCTTCCCGTACTTCTTAATGATTTCAAGCTGAATGGTTGCGGGAATACTGAAGCGAAGACGGCGGTAATCTTCTTTCACTGCACCGGCTTCTATTTGATGCCGGCGATGGTCCTGCTGAGCAAAGAAGGCTTGCTCGTTATCTTTGCGGACCTGATATACGGTGCCGTCCTCAATCGCGAAACTTTCGTGTGTTCTGGCCATAAATTTTGAGCAATAAAAAAGGCGCCCGAAGGCGCCCTTAGTTGGAGGGGGTTAAAACTTAAGAGGTGGTGATGTTCTCAATCACAAAGCTGGTTTTATCATTGAGGCAAGCCAGTGTTAGCTCTGCTTTCCACATCATTTTCTGGTTGTGGCCGGTTAATGCTAGTGGCACCAGCTTGGTTTTCTGCAGGGTATCCGCAGACCAGAACTCTGAATCAAGACCAAGGATTGTGGAGGTATCCATATATCGGCCTTTGACCACCGAAACAGAGCCATGAGGTGTGTCAATGATATCGATACAGTCAACCAGCCTCTTCTCTTCCACATCACGGTTTCGCCCTGACTGCTGTGCAAATCCAGCAATAGGGTCAGCGTGAATAGGATTAATTAAGAGCGTTTCAACATTGCCACCATTGTTATATGTAGCGAGCTGACCAGCCTTAATCGATGCCTCGCCATTTGAAGCGGTAAACGCGGCACCGTGGTCCACCCGGCAATCGCTATGAATCTGCACTTGAGCGCAATCCATCTTGTCCGGCACGTTGTTACCATCACCAGTCTGTCGAGTTTGCTTGCCGGCACCATTAAAGGCGTACTCAATGTCATTCTTAAGTTCGCGCAGTTTTACGGTGGACTGGTCCTTTAACTCACTAGAGCGGCCATGCTTTTTAATCTCTTCAAGTGTGTCGGAGATTTTGAACGGCTTGTCCATCAACTGACAACGATTGTCCATCATCGCTGTCGGTGTGTAACCGAACGTGCCGATATCAGCCCCTTCAGGCCGTGCATTTTCACTTGGCGCCGTGGCATCCCGCTTTTGCCATTCGTGCAGTTTGCCTGTTGCCTTCCCGTTTTTGATAACGTTCAGCATCGGCTGGTCAATCAATTTGGTTTCGAAGATTGCATCTTTTACATCTTCAGCGGCACCAACTGAGTCGTATGTGGTAGTCATCACTAATTTCCTAAAAGACGGTCGATTTCACTATTTACAGTGTGAGCTGTAAGGCGGTTTTGAGCGGCACGGTCACCTTTTGCAGCAAGTATGCGGTCCCGCTTTATTGCGTCCCCGCGCTTCTGTGCAGCTGTACGAGGCTTACCTGCCGCCTTTTGCTTAATCGTTCGCTTTACTGTTTGGGGTTTAGGTTTGGGTTTGACTTGAGCCTTTTCGGCCCTCATCTGGTTGAGTAATGCGGATATCACCCAAGGGCGAGTTTCACTTGCAATTTCATCCTGGGGCACGCCCTTCTCGACTGCATACTTCAGCACTGAGTGGTACAGCTCATTGCTCCAGTCAGAATGCATCTCCTGCAGGGTTTCGACTGCCTCCTTGGCTTTGCGCTGGTGGTCTGCCTTGCGCTGCTCCTCGGCCTGCCCCTTCAGTTTCTTGCGGGCTTCCTCAACTTGCTGGAATCCCTGCAGGGCAACCTTGTATTGCCCGTGCAACTGCTGATACTTCGCCGGGTCATTGGCTTGTAGCTCTTGCCAGTTAACGCCGTCGAACTGAGCCAGTGGACCTTTCAGCTGGTTTTCGAGGAACTGCAAACCCTGGTCAAGTTGCTGATACTTCTGGTCAGCTTGCTTTTGGGTGTCCGCCAACTTCTGGTATTTCTTGGTGTAACCGGCCTGAAAGTTCTTCTCAGCATCGCGCCAGGCCTTCACCTGGGTCAGCGACACTTTCTCACCGTCTACATCAAAGGCAGGCTCTTCAGTAGATTCCGCTTCTTCGGTGCCCTCCTCGCCGTCTTCCTCCGATTCCTCATCGGCTTCTGGTTGCTCCTCTTCGGAGTCCTCCGCCTCAGCCTCCTCTTCGGTTTCAGTGTCGAGGTCAGTTTCGGTTACTTCCGGGTTTTCGGTTTCGGTTTCTGGTTGCTCTTGCGAGTCCTCCATCTCACCTAATACCCCAGAGATTGCTTCGTCGATTGCAGAATTATCGGAGTCCGACATAGCCGGTTATTCCTCTGTTGGTTGGTAGTAGCTGTTTAATTTTTCGGTGACTCGATGCAGGGCACGGGACTGTCGGTGCAGCTCTTCTCGCTGCTGTGGGTTTTCACAGTGGAGCCATTCACCCTGAATATCTGCGATTGCATCCTTAACCGCCTGTTTAAATGCTGGGTCATCCCAGAGTTGTTTGGCATGTACCGAGCGCGCACGGGCTGGCAGGCAGGTATTGGCAACCCGCTTGAGTAGTTTTTTCATGGGATTAAATGCTTACGTTGCGGTCCTGCCGGCGCTCAAGGGCGAGTTCCAGCTCGTCGATAGTTTGGTCATGGGCTTCAGCGTCTTCAGCCAAGGATTGCTTGCGGTCACCCAGCGAGGCGTCTGTCATTTGCTTCTGGCGCTTGAGGTCCAGGTCTCCCAAGGCTTTCACCTTCCGTGTCTCTGCGTCCTGGGCCTTGATGCCAAGCTCTTGCTGATTGAGCTGCTGCAGTACCGCTTGGAGCTGTTGGTTTTGCATGGTCATCTGCTGCAGCTGCTGCTGGACCTGCATTAATTGCTGCTGTAGCTGTGCCGGGGTGCTGTTCGGGTCGGTCAGGAATTCCGGTGAGGGCTGGCCAGACAGCTTGAATATCTCGCGCAGCACAGAGTATTTATTTTGTGGGGAGTAGATGGCCTGCAGTGAGGGGTCCATCTGCGCACCTTGAGTCAGCGAGTTATGCAGCACCATCAGCGTGCGCGCTCTCATCTCGGCATCATCAGGTGTTAGGGCCGTGGTTACCTCCATATCAACGCCCTCACCCATTTCCTGCGGGTTGAGCTGTTGCCACTCGCCATCGACCTCAGCTAGCAATCCCTCCTGGTCGTGCTCGAGAGCCAAGGTGTAAATCTCTTGGAATATCGGGATTAAAAACAGCTCTGCGTAACGCCTGGCCATCCCCATCATTCGCCGCATTGCTGCGCTGGTCATGCGGTTAATCATGTCGTCAGCATTCTGATTGCTGATAACGTCCTGATTGAGCCCGGAAGTTAAACGAGATACGCCAGCCCGGTGCTCCTTGTCCTGGTTCAGCATCTCCAGGGCGGGCATTGTGAGTGGTGTTAGCTGCGGGGTTGGAGTTGCCATCACATGGTCAGTTATCGGTCCCGCTGTAGTCTTGCTGAGCCAATGAGTTGCACCAACAGGGTTATCAATCCAGTCAGCAGGATTAACAAAGGCGCCCTGCCGAGCAACACGAGATTGATTATTGGAAATCAGCAGGTTGTCTACTATCTGCCGTTTGATGGTCGCTTTGAGCTTTTGAATGTCACCAATAATGTCGTACATGGATAGGCCGTCATATCGATGAGCTATCCGAAGTGCCGCCCAGCTGAAATACGGCATGCGCTGTACTTTCTCAACCTCAAGGATGGTGTTGCCCACCTTGAACACCTGATGCAGCTGCGCAATTCCATCGCCTTCGTCATCCCACCAGATAAACAGCTCGTAAAGCTCCAGGGTTTCTTGTGAAGACTCGCCAAGCAAATCATTACCGGTCGTCACACCCTCGCGGGCCTGCTCTTCCATTTCATCCTGGGAATCACCGTCAGCAGTCAGGCCAGCAACTACTTGAGGGTCAAAGCCCATCTCAACCAGCTCAGAGCGGGTAACCTCACTTTTCTCACCCCAGAAGCGCGCCTTGCTCGGTTCAGTAGCGTTTGGGTCTCGAACCACACGCTCAGGGGCAATAACCTCTACCGCAACACGAGAGGCATCAACAGGCACCCTAAGCTCGGCATCAATCAAGCCGCTGGCCTCATCCTGCTCAGCCTGGGTCACCTCTGCTTCAGAGTTTTCAAGCTGCTCGTAAATATCCGGCGTGATTCCTTCCACCTGCTCAGTCTTGTATTCGGTCTCCTCATTCCAGTAGACCTTGGCTGTGCAGTTCTTAGCTAACAGTGCATCCTGGATTGAGTCGTGCAGGATGGAATAGCCGGAATTGTTTTTATTAAATACCCGGTTGCAGTAACTGGTGCGCAGCTTTGCCTGCAGCACATCATTCTGGTCTTGCGGGGTGAACTTCACGGTCTCCCGGTTGGAGCCGAACACCTCCAATAAAATCTCTTTGGCATCCTCCACTGCATCGAATACATCACGGCTCACATAGTCAGAACGTCCATCACGCTCATTGCCGAAGGGCTCACCGTAGTAATACTTGTAGGCCTGGGCACGGTCATCAGAGTTGGTGGAATCGTCATCACCTTCTGATAGCTGGATACACTGCTCAGCTAGCTTCAGAATTTCGCCTTTAGTCTTTGCCATCAGTAACGGATTCCAGGGTTGGAGCGGGAATAGTCGAAATTGTCGGCACCGGCACGATTCTCACCAAATCTGGCAACACTGATTGCGGAGTACCTAAAGCCATCCATAAAGTCATCATCAATCTTGACGATTTTTCCGTTCTTGCGATGGTATTTCCTGAACTCATCCCAGAATGGTTTGACCGTTGAAAATACTTTGAGCCGTCCCGTACACATCCGCTGATAAAGCTCCTGAATGCCAGGCTCTACAAAGTTGGTGCCGTCTTCGTTAGTGAACTTGATGTGCATGTTCACGTTGAGCTGGCGATACTGCTCCGCCATTGTTTGGCCTGAGCCTTTTTCAACGCTATCCCCATCATGGGGATATATCACCGGGATATAGTCACCACGGGAATTAATTGCAGCCGCATGGATTGCGGGAACCTCACCACTTTTTGCATAGCCGTCATAGACGTAAATGATGTCCGAGTCGGCATCGTATGCAGTCCAGCAAACTGCTGTGTCATGAGCAAAACCAAAATCAATGGCCGCGCACTTCTTCCAGTGTGTCGGTATCTCAATCGGGTCAATCTTTATTGAGTCTTCCGATACTGGGTAAACCATTCCCTCACCCAACAGTGGAATGCCTTTAGTTCTCATATCTCGCTGATATGGTGGGAATGCTGCTAACAGCTGCTCTTTTGTAGAGTCATCAAGGTGCGGAGCATCATCCCAGGTCACGGTTTGCAGATACTGCCCCTTCTGGCGGTCTTCCATAAATTGGGTCACCAAGTCAGTCATGCCATTTTCAGGAGTAAAAGTGAGTGAAGCCCAGCCGCCCTTGCTGCGATTGCCTGTAGCGGTCCGGGTTAATGCCTGCGGGTATATTTCTGGGTCTTTTGGCTCTTCATCAATCCAGCCGTAATCAACTGATGCACCCATTAGGACATGCTGACCTTGGGCATATGCCTTTAGGCTGATTTGCGAATAATTCACCACATCACCACCGGCACCGTAACGCACGTAAATATCCTTAGCCAAGCGCGGAGTTCCCATCGCTGGCACAACCTCATGAATCAGGTCTTTGTGAACCAGCCCGGTGCCATCGAATTGTCCACCGTAATAATTACCAAACAATTCTTTCTGCATTACATCGCGAATCTGCTCGCCGGTGACACCTAGCCCCCAGGTATAAGGGGCATAATTAAACGTGATTCCCGGCCACCAATCGGGGTACTCGCCAATTAGGTGACTTGCAACTTGGTAGGCTTCAGACGCAGTCTTCCCTACCCTGTTTGCGGCCATTAGCAGACATTGCTTGTTAGTTTGAAAGGCGCTATACCACTGCAGCTGCCAGTCATACGGCCTGAAGTAATGCCGCTTGTTGTACTTCTTATGTTCCTTGACCGTCTGCAGGGCTTGAGCCAGTCGTATCTTCTCCGCTGGGGTCAATTCCATGCTCCTGCAAAATTGCGTTGGCTTGGTCGATGGTCATGCTGATACCGCCGCTATGCTCAGTCTTCTGGTCAATGTCGAGCTTCTGCCCGTACTTCTTTGGCTTGAGCTTTTCCATTAGCCACTTGCGTGTATCAACTCGAAGTCGAGAACGCTGGATATTCTCGGGATTAAGCACCTCCTCTACTGAACCATCTCTTGCCTGTCGGTCCATGTAGTCATTGGAACTATCGTCGGCTATCTCCAATAGCTCTTCAGCCATGACAAAAGTTGAGACCTCTTTCGCCTGTGCGTACTGGTCGCAAAACTCTGAGTTAGTGGCCAGCCAACGTATGACTGTGGACTTGTCAGGCATGCCATCATGCGCGCACACCTCACGTAAACTCAGTCCTTCAGCGAGCAAAGTGCAGATAGATACTGCAATCTCTTCGGAATACAGAGTTGGCCTTGCCATTAGTCCGCTCTCTCAATCAACCGCTCTAGCTTGCTATCAATACGCTGGAGCCGTGTTCTGATTTCGTCTTTGAATTCAGCTATGTGCTTTTGCTCTAGGGCACGCATAGCTGATTCGTGCTTAATTGCTTGCGCGTTCTCCCCTACCCGTTTTTCTACATCTGAGCCCCAGGCAAACAAGCCAGCCGCTAAAAGTATGATGCTGGCTATCTGAGTGATAGAGATGCTTTTGCTGAGGTGCCAATGCTCTGTTTGTTGGGTCATGATTGCTTCCAAGCCTTCATTGCTTTCTCAGCGCTTCGCCCCACGACATAACCTCCGAGGCCGATTTTTACTATCTCTAGCAGTACCAGGGTTTGCTCCTCGCTCAGATTTGGAGCTGTCCAGCCTAGCCAATGAAATACAATCAGCCCGACGAACGTGAGCATTGTTACTGGCCGCCAGTTTCTCTGTAGCCATGACTCCCCCGAGGCTTCTGCCGTTATTACCTGAGTTGCCGCCTTTAGCTCTTCCAGGTCCATTGAAATCAGCTGAGAGTCAACCTGAGCTTTTAGGCGGTTGGCTTCTGTCTTATCTGGGAATGCTTTGTCTATGACCTTGCCGAGTAGATTTGATATAGCTGAAATCATTAGTAGCTCCAGACTGTGGGCCGGGTTAGTTCGCCAGGTATTGCTTCAAGGTCATCCAGGTGGAGGAATCGCTTACCGATAGCGCCCTTTTGCTTAACTCCTATACCAGTAAACCCTTCCTCTTGAGCGATTTGGATTAACCGATAGGCTCGGCCTAGTGCCACTTGAACATCAACAGCTTGCCCGGTGGCGTGGGTCATAGTGGCATTTAACCGGGCGTTATGTGCTGGGCAGCGATAGCCAGAGTTAATAATCATTGGCTTGCCGAAGCGCTCTCTAACTCTAATCAGACGCTTTAGCGTTTCATCTTTGAAATGATTTTTGCCACAACAACGACAGGCCAACTCCGACTCTGTGAAGTAGTCGTTTTGGAACATAGGAGTCTCAAATTTCAGGCATAAAAAAACCGGCTTGGGGGCCGGCTTAAGAAAGGATGGTCGCTGCATGAAAACCAAAGCAGCTGTGAACATACTACCCATGGGCACAAATACTGCCAATACACACAACTGTACATATATACAGTTAATGCAAATTTGTGCGCCACTCTAACAATCTGACACAAAAAAGCCCGCATTGAGCAGGCTTTAGGGCGTTTCGCTAGGAACCTGCATATTTATCCCAGCATGGGGTTTTTATACAGTTCTGACACAGAGAAAGTCAAGGGCTTCTTACCATTTAGTAGTAATCTATCTAAAAAGTAACTTTAATCACTATACATAATTAACCCTAAATAATAAATCTTGCAACCTAACTTTTGGAAATATCAAACCCCAATAAACCGCTATGCCGTACACGCTTCTGAGAACCGTTCGACCCATTCTTGGCCGTTTAAATGCTCTTCAAAGCTTGCATCAATATCAATATCTTTCAAATTATTTTTTCCCCTCCAAACACCCTCATAACCTCACCGTTTTTAAGGTATAAAGGGGGCAAAGAAACAGACTCAAAAGGTAGAATACTAGAAAATAAATCTATGATATTAAAGTTATCAAAACCCGCCTGACCATAGCTGCGAATGTAGTCCAGCTTACTAGAACTCAATTCCTCGTGACACTCAGCCGCCTCGCTCATACATGCATCTCTGAACACCGCCAAATCAACACCTAGATTAGCTAGCGCCTGAATAACACCCTCTTTTACTTCTTTCTTTTTCTCAACCAGATCAACTGGAAGTGACTTGCAAATTAGATAGTATAAAATACCAAAATCATGGTTTTTAAGACCCTTCCTAACACGATCTCCAAAAGAGTGCCCCGGGGAATACCAAAAATTTCCTCTACATTAACAGCATCAAGCACCTGAACAAACAATGAAAGAGGGAAGTTAAGCACCACGCGAACTACCACAGACACCAGCCGAAAAGCTGTATATATATCTGAACATTGCAAATGATTTGCTAATATATGAACACAAACCGTATATTCAGTAACATGATGGTTATACAAAAAGGAAAGAGACTTTTCCTGAAGCCTATGCATCTCTACTACTTTTGCATCTGCATCCAGGCTATTAACTATCCCAAGCTCTGTTAGTAGCTCCTGACTCATTGCCGAAGCCTCTAGCAAAGACACCATCGATAAAGGTGAACGAGCTAAAGGCTGACCATAACCATTCTTAAACCAAGAAAACAAAACTGGTTTATCGGAAACCTTACCTCTCTGATCAAACTGGCTCCCAATCGAGATGTCAAATGTCCATGGTCTAGAAGAATCAGCCCCCGACTGAATCAAAGTATAATAGTCGGGTAAGCGTAGCGACTTTACATGATCCAGAAATTCTTTTGCCCAATAAAAATCAACTTCCTCTCCTCCAAGTTTATTATTCGACAAATACCCCTTATTCATTTTCACCAAATGCCTAAGCCCCCATAAAGAAGAGGTGGCATCTAAGAAATGTGTGTATTCATGCACTGCTAAAGGGACCACCTTTAGCTGCATACTGAACTCACCATTTTTCAAGATCTCAAAATCTTGAGGAGTTATGTTATTAAGACATACAGAATTCGTAAAAAAATCAAAACTTCCAAGCACGTCCAACTCTAGCAAACGTCCGAAAGGATCTACATCCCTTTTCAACATCTCAACACCCTCACCCTCACCCTCACCCTCACCCTCTCTTAGAATCAAAAACAACCAACAAGAAATCTTGGATCAACTCAGACCAAGAAACAAAAATTAGCTACTCGCTTTTACAGAACCTGCCCAGTTAGATACCATAAACCGAAGCCTTTCAAGAAGGTCGTCATATGTAACAATATCAACCACATTTTTATACTTTCTTTTCACCACCTCAAAGTCTTGTCTTTGCTCCTGACTAAGACCCTCACTACGCCCCATAACAATTATACCACTTGGATTGGTTATTTTTATTTTGAAATCTTTCGGAAGAGAGTCTTTATATTTCTTTGTCAGCACTTGCTCACCCTTCAAACCAGACTTATTGAGGTAAAAAATGTACTTTTCAACCTGCATTATTGTTCCAGATAAATCTCTCATAGGAATATGATTTTTCCTATAAGTTCTACTTGTAACAATACTCTTACCAAAAGGCTTCTTTATCTCCACAATATCCACGTTTCCGCTAGCATCCACCAACAAATAATCAACCATTCTCTTTGAACCCTGCAAATCATAAATTGGTGCCTCTCTAAAAATATGAATATATTTAGGGTTCAGTAGGAGCAACACCTGCAACAACTCTTTCTGCCATTGGCTCTCAGTATATGAAATCTCATCATCAAGCATTGAATGCAACTTCTTGTGAATAGCCTTATACTTTTCCGCCTCCATACGAGAAAAGCTACTCACCAAGTCAACCCCCACCTTCCCAGGTTTACCGTTTAAATACTTTTGATAAGCCACTTCAAAATCTTCCTGCGTCTCCACATATGAAGACAGCACACCGTCTATTCGCGCAGACACGTATTTCTTTAATTCATAGGTGTTTGGGAATTTTTGTAGTAATTCCTGGAAGACAATAGAGGGGATTGCTCGCTCGTCATTACCACCGACATAAACTACCCCAGATGAAATATCATCAATTTTTCGAAAAATAGAGACATTTTTCTCCGCAACAAACGTCTTTCGATTTAACCTGATTGACTTATGAATATAAAGATCTTCTTTAAGAGATAAAATTCTCTTTGGATATCGATAATACTCCCCCTCCAAAGTGGCCAATAAAAAATCCACCGAGCCATCAAGGTAGTCAGCTTCTTCACCCTCCCCCCAATCACCATATTTTTTCGAGCTAGGGACTATATCTTTAAGGGTGAACTTGAAAATTTTGCTTATAGTGACCTCACCCTTTTCTTTAAGCTTGGTTTTCACCCACAAAGGATCACCACTCTCCTCAAAATATGAGAGTATTAACAAGTTATCTACCATTTCAAATCTAATCAAATCAAAACCGTCCTAAAAAATATTCCATCCCCATGAGTGCGCGTCTAGGCAGCGGGTCAAGCAGTCTCTCCATTCGAATCCAAACTCTACGCCAATCCTGATTCCATCCACATATATCGCAACCTAACAGCTGCCGCGCTTGACGAAGATCAACTCTCCTACCCGTTACATCACGTAAAGCAAAAGAATGAATACAAAATAAGGCCAACTGCCCAGCTTTCAATGGATCATGAGGCTCTCCCCAGCTATAAAACCGCTTCATCATGTAATTCAGAAGATAAGCCCGCTCCTTATACCGGTTTCCCGGCGGCGCATATGCAGCCATCCCCCAACAGTAAGCCAACTCATCAGTTTCTCTCAGCTTTGCAATAGCATGCTGCACCAACCCCTTTTCACAAGCATCCATTATTCGCCCGCTACTACCCTTCCCCACTCTAGTTTCAGCTGCATAAACAGTCTGACCTGCCAAACGAGCAGTAACTTTTCCATCCTCATTCCGAATTTCATCGATGTAATGCTTAGGGCCTCGGCTCCGTACCGTCTGCCCGCCCAGCATTGCCGCATAATCAGATTGCTGAGTGGCTGTATCGAACGCATCATGCCAAGCCTGTCGAGCTGAGTGAAAATTCATTGATTCACCTTGAAGATTTTCTGGAATATCTTTGATGTGGGCTCTCTATCTCGATACCTCACCTTGCCTGTGTCTTGCCAGCGTAGGTAATCACTGCAAGCGAGCTCCTCTACTGCACACCTGTCCCTTTGCTTACACGCATCGCACGGAGATGGCTCAAACAAGGCGCTTTGCTGGTTACGAGTTAATTCTGTATTTCTCCAGCTAGGCATTGGTTACTCCTTTATCAATCCCTTTTCCCGCATCTTGCTTTGTGTTTCGTATAGCGCTCTTAACTTGCTGCGCTACACTTACCGCATATTCATTTCAGCTCTGGCGTTCGCCTGCTTGGTGCGCCAAGTTTCCACCTTCATCTCGGTGACCTTTATTCCCATACGTAACTTGAGGGCTACTTCTGTTGCGTATCTCAAGCCCTCTAGCAGCTCCACATACTCGGGGTGGGCGTAGGCTTCACGCTCTTGGGCTGCAGCAGAGAGGCCGGGTTTCGCACGCTCAGCATCCTTCATCAGTAGGGCCTTCTTGGACTTACGGAATTCTGATAGGTAAACCCGTTCAGCTTCTGCTTGGGCATACTGGGCAGTTTTTTGTCGTAATTCTTCAAACGTCTTCTCTTGCTGGTCCATAAATCCCCCTACTCCAACCCAATCAAAAACCAAACACCTGAGCCAACCGCCACTACCCACAGAGAGAATTCCAAATAAAGAACTGTTTTGGTTGGGGCTGGCTCATTCATCACGCGACTTCTCGCATACTCTCTGAGTAGTCACGAAGCCGCTGACGGGCCTCGCTCAAGCTCTCCCTGTGGAAGCTGCCAAGGTAGTTGATATCGCCCCACTCGATGCGCTGCTGGGTGCGGATGGTGCTTGCAAACATCACATCTACTTGGTCGTCTCGCTTGGTGCGGAATACTGCTAGCGGACTACAGGGCTCAGTGGTTGAAATCCGTTGAAGGGCTTCTGGAATGGTGGCTACGGTCATGGGTATCACTCCCTGATGGTTCTAGGTTTACCAGTTGGTGTCGGTGAGTATTTCGGTCACGGACCGGTCTCGGGTCCGCCCCTGGTGCATGGATTGGGCGTGAGGCTGCTGCCCTTGCCCCTCGTGATTTAGCAACCACTGGAACTGAAACCCTCGCCAACCTCGCTCACAGCAAATGGCAAGACAGTGGTCAACGCTGTAGCCGTGTTGGCTGGCTAGGTGAAACTGCTTAGCAATCTGGTTGACAGCGGTTTGAGTGAGCGGCGCCTTGCGAACTTTTTTCCAGTCCTCCAGAACTTCCTTCCCAGGCTCAGTTGGCCAAGATGAAAAATCTAATCCCCTATTAATATTTTTAGGTTCTTTTAGATTCTTTTTAGATTCGTGGTCCGTTTTTGGTACTGGTCCAGTCCCGTTTTCGGTACTGGTTGTGTCCGTTTTTGGGCCTGGTCCGTTTTTGGGACTAGTACCGTTTTTGGTACTGGTGATTTGGCCAAAATTCAAAGTGAATTGATTGCTGGAGCCGCTCGATTTGACCCGAATAATTAGGCTAGATTCTTCCAACTGCTCCATTGCAGAAATTACGGTTTTGCGGTTGAGGCCAGTAGCTTGAGCAATGTACGCAATGGATGGATTGCACTGCCCGTTTGCCTCATTGTGGCAATTGGCAAGAGATAGCAGCACTAACTTGTGCGTAGACTTCACGCCCTGCTGCCATGCCCAGAAAGTGGCCTCAGCGCTCACGGCTAACTCTCCTTCACTTCAATAAAGTCAGAGGGAGTCTCTGAGACTCTCTGAGGATTAAAAACCGAGTCGACAACATCACCACACAACTGAGCCATCTGCTGGCGCCGACTTTCGTCTACTTGTAATTCACTGTAATTTTTCGGCAGCTGGGCAGGAATTGTTTTACGCAGCTCATTTTGAGTTAGCGCATTAGAAGTTTTATTAGACATACAATGCCCCTTTCTTTTGCTCTTGATGTGTGAACCGTTTTATTTTTTATGCACTTCTACAGCAGGGAATTTAGATCTTTCTAAAACGCGCGGACCTTAGAGAGGACCGCCATACTCGTAAGGGCTTCTTTTAAATCTGCCTGAGTCTGAGCAACGTAGACAGGCAAACATGCTTCAACCATGATTCGTAAAAGCTGCTCATGGCCGATACCCAGTTCCGTCGCCCTGGATTTAAGTTGATCAAAGTCCGACTGCTTAATTCTCAAGTTGCATTTTCTTAAGCTGGTCTCCATTGCTATTTCCTGAACCATCCTTGAGTTAAAGTTGTTTTCAGCTCTTCGGCTGATATTTAGATTTATTGCAAATAGCAATAATCAGCACCATCTTGCTCGGTCAGCTCACCATCACTGACCTGGACAATTACCTTCGTAAGGTGCGGCCTAGCCTTTCTACGCCCGCTCGCCACCTGATGCAGATATGAAGCCGCGCAAGGTTCTCCTGCCTCAGTGCACAGGTGTGCCAACTGCTTCCGCTTGCGGTACCAGTAATCCCTCACATAAGAGGCAAGGCGGCTTTCCGCTCGCGCTTTTTGTATGTGTGTGTGCTTGTCCATACCCACAGAGTATGTCATAGAGACCAACTTTTTCAATACGAGACTAACTTGAAGGACATGAAAACTGTGCCAAAGTTACATAATTGGCTAACTTGTCGAGACTGCAAGATGGGTAGAATTGGGCTCAAAGCACGAACACAGTCGTAGACCGCATGGATATAAAGACAATAAGGCGAGAGAACGCCCGGCGTATCGCCAAAGAGGTTGGCGGTGCAGCTGAGCTGGCTCGCAAGCTGGATATGCCCAACTCTGGAATATCACAGATAATCGGTAAAAACCCCCGACGTAACATCGGAGACTCGATCGCCCGACGAATTGAGGATGCCGGAGGATATCGCCACGGCTGGCTGGACTCTTACCATGACGATGAGCAGGCTGAAGCTACTCGCACGCCGGGTGGAGTAAATGTCGAACTCCTGGTTGATGCTCTCGTCCAGAGTCAGAAGGAGATGAAACTCCTATCACTAAACCTCAGTGAAGATGAACGCATGGAGCTTTTGGCTAAGACCGCAGCTGCGGTTTACGCTTACACGGAATCCACAGGGGGCACCACTCTCGTCGATCCAAGCTATGCCCTCAGACTTCTGCTACCAAAAGAACCATAATCTGTGATTAAGGCCGGCGGCCCACCGATAGTAATCCCCCCACAAGGGCCGCCAACTCATACCGACCCCAGCACCACCAAAGCTGGAACCCTTGCATTCAACACTCCACTTCTCTCTGCAATCACGTCACCTAGCCCCTAAAGCTGAATGCAGCCTGCCCCGACAAATCGGGCAAGCAATTAAACGCCGCTCAGGAAAAGTGTGGTTCATCTGACAAACTAACTGCCACCTAAATCAACACAAGTTAATCTTCTAGACTTTACAAAGTTAGTCATTTTGCTTAACCTGCTTTTAACAACTTAGGGAGAACCCCCATGTTAGGAAGCAGCTCAACCGCCCCGACCGAAAACGCTCTCAACGCCTACGAGATTCACCAAGACTCTCTGCCGGACGAAACCGCAAGCGAAGCAGAAAGGATTCTGGCGGGCATCGCCGATTACTTCATCAATCGAATCTTTCTCGGTAGTCACCGCCTCAACCGGTCTGAGGCTGATTATTACGGGCGCTTTCTCGAAATCGCAATGGAAGAAGTTAAAGAAATTAGCGAGGACGCCCTCAGCGAATTCCTGGCCCTCAGCAAAAAAGACGAGTGCCAAGCAGGAAAAATCAGTTCCGATTTTGCTGATAAATGCGCAAAGCAAGTTGCAAAAGAATTCCGCGAGGAACTAGAGCCCCTAGCAATTGAATATGGATATGTCCAAGCGGCTTGAGGCTTAGCCACTTTTAATTACGGGAATTCGAAAATGTCTGAATCAAGTCAAGTAATGGTACAGCCGGCAACTCAGCCAGCTCCTGCTCAGCCAGCTTCTGAAGCTACACAAATGCTCGCTGTTATTGAGCGTGTAGCAGCAAACCCAGAAGCAGATATCGACAAGTTGGAACGCCTTCTGGATATGCAGGAGCGGGTTATGAACCGCAATGCAGAGCAAGCATTTAATGCTGCACTTGCGCAGATGCAAAACGAATTGCCAACAGTTGCCGAAACTGCTGAGGGGCACAATGGCAAATACGCTCCTCTAGAAAAAATTAATGAGACCGTGCGGCCTGCCCTTCAAAAACATGGTTTCGCTGTAACTTTTCGCACCAAGCAGCAAAACAACGCAGTGGAAATAATAGCGGTTCTTTCTCATAGAGAAGGCCACCACGAGGAAACATCTCTAATTCTCCCGCTCGATACAAGCGGCAAGAAAAATACAGTACAAGCCATTGGTTCAACAGTTAGCTATGGAAAGCGTTATGCGCTATGCGCCCTGTTGAATATTAGCACTGGCGAAGACACGGACGGAGCGCCCCCGCAAACGCCAACAGCGTATCCCCCCAGCAAATCCAACAGCTTCGCAACGCAATGCGAGTAGCCGGAATTTCAGAACAACAGTTCTGCACTTCCGCAGGCGTAGCCAGCATCAACCAACTACATGCGGACAGATACAACCGCGCAATGAACCATCTTCAAAACCGAGCGCAAGGAGTGCAGCAATGATTACCTGCAAGGTCGAACAGGGCTCTGAGGAGTGGCACCGCGAGCGTGCCGGGGCCATCACCGCGAGCAACTTCTCTGAGGTCCGCAAGCGCTTAAAGAGCGGCAAAAACAAAGGTGATTTCACCGTCGCTGCTCACGACTATGCCTTTCGTCTAGCTGTAGAGCGTATCAGTGGTGAACCCTTGGATGGAGGTTTTCAGACCTGGGCAATGAAACGCGGCAACGAGTTAGAGCCAGAAGCGCGTGCAGCCCACGAAGACAAAATCGATATGTTTATCGAGCAGACCGGGCTGGTGCTAACTGATGACCGCAAGTTTGGAGCCAGCGCAGACGGCTTAATTGGTGAGGATGGCGGCAGCGAATATAAGTGCCTAGTTTCACCTGAGCGCCTTAGAACCATCCTGCTTGATGAAAATCTCGACGAATTCAAAGACCAGATTCAAGGCTGTATGTGGTTGACCGGACGCAAGTGGTGGCACTTTGTTTTGTACTGCCCTGCCCTGGAAAAAATCGGAAAAGCTCTAACAGTTCGAAAAATGGAGCGTGACGATAACTACATCAACGAGCTGGAAATGGATTTATTGAAGTTCGACAAATTGGTTGAGGAGTATCGCAGCAACCTAACTAAAAAGGCCGCTTAGAAAGGATAGAAAAATGGAACTACAGAAACTCGTCACTGACAGTCTTGGCAAATACATTGATAGTGGAAAGCTAGAGGAATCAATCGATTCAAAAGTTGAAGCAACCATTGTTGGAATTCTGGATTCAGTACTTAGAGAGTACAGCGATTTTGGACAGTCTTTAAAAAAGGCTATTGAAGATAAAATCTCTACCTGTACAAACCAAATAACCCTGCCCGAGTACAACAAATATATTACCGACATGATCGGTGAGCTGTACATCAAAGCTCTCCATGAGCAAGCAGGCGCACATTTAAAACCACTACTTGATAAGGCTCTAAAACCTGTTCCATCCGTAATGACATCTAAAGAGTTCTTGGAGCTCATTAAAAAGGAATGGCAAGAGGAGCACCTTCATAATGGGCATGAAGAAATAATACTGGAGTGGGAGCGATCCGAATATTTCACATATGTAAAAATCCTCCATGGTGAATATTCATTCAATAATATTGAGATTTCACTTTATAAAGATCGCGATGAAGAGCATCACTACATCTCGATTATCCGAGAGGATGGCAAAAACTTTAGAAGAGGAGTGCAGGCCCACACAGTTAATTACGGGCTTCCCGGTGAACTTTTCAAGCTGTATGCCCGCAGAACAATGATAACGGACCTAGAAGAGATCTACGACGAGTCTATTTATCTTGATTGCGATTAGCGGAAGCTAAACCTGCACCACAGATACGTTAGCGCGTGAGGCTTGCGCCGCTGGTACGGGGCGCTTTTTAGGTTATGGCGAGGGATATGCAATGGGACACCCAATATACAAAGACCTCCTGGAACAGTTGAGAGAAAAGGCTAAAGAGATAGCTGGAACCAGCGAAGGGTTCACCTTCTACGACCCGGAATTTAATGAATTCCTGCACTGGATGTTTTCGCAGTTTCAGGCAGTTGTTGATTCAGGGGAGCCCAGTCCAGCCGGCAGCGTAAATGAGTTTTTAAGTAAAGTAGGCGATCTGAGGGATAAATACCCTTGCTTATGGGTGGACATCCATAAAACCAACACTACGGGCTGGGTCGCAGCCCTACATGATAATTTCATGTCCACTAACGTATTAGCCTACGGACGAAACGTTACAGCCGAGCTGGCATGTAAGGATGCACTGGAGAGCATGGATAAGAACCCTCTAGCTGTGGAGGCCACCAATGACTAATTCTGCCGCGAAAGAGCGTCCAATCTTATTTAATGGGGATATGGTCCGTGCAATTCTGGATGGCCGCAAAACCCAAACGCGCAGGCTGATAAAACCGCAGCCATTTAATGGCGCAAGCGATGAAGAGGCCATCAAACAAATTGGTGGCTTGCCTCCCGGCCGCTCCTTATATCAGGAGGTCAATAGTGCCTGGCAAAGTGGGTTTGTAGATATTAATTGCCCCTGCGGGGAACCCGGTGACCGCCTATGGGTGCGTGAAACTTGGTGGCAAGCAGGAGATTGGGTTACTGCATATCCTGAGGATGATGAAAGTCACTGGGCCGGAAGCAATAGAATTCATTTTGCTGCTGATGGTAATCCACCCAATGAACCCAATTATCATCATCCAGATGGACTCCAGAATGGCTCTTTTGCTGCGGCACATCCGCATAGAGTTTGGAGAAAGCGCCCTTCAATCCACATGCCCCGCTGGGCCAGCCGTATCACCCTAGAAATTGCGGCTATTCGAATCCAGCGTATTCAAGATATCAGCGAGGAGGATGCAAAAGCCGAAGGTCTGCGCTGGCATAGCTTCTACCGGGAGTGGGGCGGTGTCGAATTACACCCCGATTCTCGGCCGGACCTGCCGCTGTGGCGCTGGTATGACAATCCCGTCGAAGCATTTAAAAACCTGTGGGAATCCATCAGCGGCGCCGGCAGCTGGGACCAAACCCCCTGGGTATGGGTTATTGAATTCCGCAGAATTAATCAGGCAGAGGTAGCAGCATGAGCAAGCTACTCACAAAAAATGAAATTGGCCGCCTAACTGGTGTTGGTGCCGAGAATGCCGAAGAGCAAAAGCGAGTCCTAGATAAAAATCGCATCCCCTATGTAATCAAGAAAGACCGCTCTCCTGCCCTAACCTGGGAAATGGTCAATCAAGCTAAACTCATGCAAATAAACAACTCAAGCTCCAATGGGCAAACACCTCAAATACCCGCCGGAATAAACATGAGCGCCATCAATGGCTAGACCAAGAAACCCCAAGAACGCCTGGATGCCACGCTGGGTAGAAGTTTACCCGCGTGGCTATCGGGTAAAAATACGAGGGCAAGGTGCTTGGCACCTGTGCGACCCTGACGCTACTCGCGCCGAAGTGTGGACCGCCTACGAATTATGGGAAAGCGGCCAACACGGTAAAACCTTTACTATCGCTGACCTGATAGAGCTGTATCTAGCCTCTCCTCAATACACCAAAGAAATTAAACCTCAAACGCAAAAAGACTATCTGCGATACGCAAAGAAAATTGAGGCCGTCTTTGGTCAAGCAGTGCCGGACTCCATCACATCACCTGTGATTCAAATGTATATGGATGCACGCGGGCAGCAATACCCTACAGCTGCAAACAGGGAGCGCACATTTCTCAGTATTATTTTTCGCTGGGGAAAGGCTCGCGGGTTCGTATCAATCGAAGACCCAGCCAGGGCGGTCAAGCCAATCAAGGAAAAGCAGGCTGGGCGGTATGTCGAAGATTCCGAATATTTAGCTTTCTATAACTGGTTAGAGTCCAAGGGGCATACTGCTCACGCAGCTGCAATGGAGATTGCCTATCTCTGTGCCGCTCGCCAGCAAGATGTTCTCGCATTAAAGCGGCAGGATATTACCGAAGAAGGTTTATTGATTTGCCAACAGAAGACCGGCAAGAAACAACTGAAGCTCTGGACGGACCGATTACACGACGCGGTTGAGCTGGCACTTAAAAGCAACACCACCTCTAGGTCACAAAGCATGTATCTGATTCGCGGCCGAACTGGGCAGCGCTTCACCCGAGACGGATTCAACACCACCTGGAGCAGAGAACAAAGAGCTGCCAATGAGGCCGGCGCCCTTCCCGCTCGCTTCCGGTTTCATGATTTAAAGATTAAGGGCATCTCAGATTTCGAAGGCGACAAGCAGGAGTTCAGCGGGCACAAGACTCGCAGCATGATGGAGCGCTACAACCACACCGCCGATAAAGTGGTTTCTCTTAACAAGGCGAGGATTAAAGGGAAGGAAGGCACGCCAAAGGACACTGGATAAATGTCCAATCCGAGGAGCTGGAAAAATCGATTGTGGTAAAAATTACCCCCTCGAATTACCCCTCAAAGGCCCAAAACTAAAAAACCCCGCACTCGGCGGGGTTTTAAGTCCTTGATAAACAAGGAAGAATCTGGGGTGGCCGACGGGGATCGAACCCGCGACCTCAGGAGCCACAATCCTGTGCTCTACCAACTGAGCTACGGCCACCATAAAAGTGATATACTTCAGCACCTTGTGGCAGTACTGATTACCGGATACCTCTTGCAGCCAATCTGACTTCAGACTAAGTCCTTTTTGCCAAACCAGCACCATCTTATAAAGATGGCACGCCCGGCAGGACTCGAACCTGCGACCATCCGCTTAGAAGGCGGATGCTCTATCCAGCTGAGCTACGGGCGCAAGGTGAACCCGGAAAATTGGTCGGGGCAGAGGGATTCGAACCCCCGACATCCTGCTCCCAAAGCAGGCGCGCTACCAGACTGCGCTATGCCCCGTTTTTCCAATCATTCGCACCTCTTTGACCCTGTTAACCGCCCCGTAGGTGGTTGTGTAAGTCGCTGTAGCTGCGAAGTGCGTGCATAGTAATGATACCCCCGGCCCATGTCAACGCTTCTAAGCTATTATTTTTAAAGAAGTTTATCCTTTTGCCTATCTGGGCCCAGAAGTGGCGAAATTATTTCCAACCTGTGCGAAAATGGCGCACTTCGCGAATCCGACCGGATAAAAAGTAAGCGTTTTTAAAAATCGCCGGCTTCCGCCCTTCTATATAAAGTAGGTGCTGAAGCAGATTCCGGTCTATTAGCCATCGATTTTTTACTGTTAGAGATAGTATCTATGTCTGCACTGGTTCTGGACGGCAAGGCCCTGGCACAGAAAACTGAAGAGGAACTCTCGGCTCGGGTAGCCGTACTAAAGGAAAAGAGTGGTGGCCAAACGCCAATCCTGGCGACCATTCTAGTAGGTGATGACCCCGCCTCTGCCACTTACGTAAAGATGAAGGGCAATGCCTGCCGCCGAATCGGCATGGACTCCCTCCAGGTGGAACTGCCCTCCTCCACCACCACTGAGCAGCTGCTCGCCAAGATCGAAGAACTCAACACCAACCCCAACGTCCACGGCATTCTGCTCCAGCACCCGGTACCGGCGCAGATCGATGAGCGCGCTTGTTTTGATGCGATCAGCCTGGAGAAAGATGTAGACGGTGTAACCTGCCTGGGCTTTGGCCGTATGGCAATGGGTGAAGAGGCCTATGGCTGCGCGACTCCTAAAGGAATTATGCGCCTGCTGGAAGCCTACAATATTGAACTGGAAGGCAAGCACGCCGTGGTTGTGGGTCGCAGCCCCATTTTAGGTAAGCCGATGGCGGCCATGTTGTTGAATGCCAATGCCACCGTGACTATCTGCCACTCCCGCACCCAAGACCTGGCCGAACATATCCGCCGCGCCGATATCGTAGTGGGCGCCGTGGGCAAGCCTGAGTTTATCAAGGCCGAGTGGATTAAGGATGGCGCGGTGGTTGTGGATGCCGGTTACCACCCCGGCGGTGTCGGCGATGTCGAGCTGGGCCCACTGACCGAACGCGCTGCAGCTTACACCCCGGTACCCGGTGGCGTTGGTCCCATGACCATCAATACCCTGATCTATCAATCTGTCGATTCCGGTGAACGTAAAATTGGCTAACCTGATTCGTCTGGATAAAGCGGTCAGCCAGGTCACCGACCTCTCCCGCACTGATGTAAAGCGCGCCGCCTGGGCGGGGCGCATTACCGTTAATGGTGAGGTGATCACCAATGCGGCCACCAAAATACAAGTCAGTGATGAGTTGTGCCTGGATGATGAGCCCCTGCACGAACCGGGGCCCCGCTACATTATGTTGAACAAGCCCCTGGGCTATGTCAGTGCCACCAAAGATGGCGAGCACCCCACGGTGCTGGACCTGATTGATGAGCCTAACAAGGAAAAGTTGCATATTGCCGGGCGCCTGGATATTGATACCACCGGCCTGGTGCTGCTTACCGATGACGGCCAGTGGTCCCACAAGGTGACCTCCCCCAACCATCATTGCGACAAGACCTACTACGCTCTGTTGGCCGAGAAAATTGAGGAAGATGCCGTGGCCAAGCTTGCCAAGGGTGTCTGGCTCAATAACGAAAAGAAGAGAACCAAGCCCGCCAAGCTGGAGATCCTCTTTGCCAACGAAGTGCGCATCACCATCGGTGAAGGGCGCTATCATCAGGTGAAGCGTATGTTTGCAGCCCTGGGCAACAAGGTATTGGAGTTGCACCGGGAAAAGATCGGCGAAATCATCTTGGATGAAGAACTTCAGGAAGGTGATTACCGCCTCCTGACCCCTGAAGAAATTGCCTCTATCAATTAAAAAAAGATATGTCAGCCCTTCTACATCAGGAACTTATCCAGGCCCCAGAGGAAACCCTGTGGATCGCCGATGAAAACAGCAAGCCCCTCTTACACCAGGAGGGGTTTCATTTTGCCGGGGATTTAATCAGTAACCGCTGGGATATTGCCGAACTCGCCGAAAATACGGTGAAGCGGAGCTTCTTCAACGATTTCCATTTTGAAGAACTGGACCGCAAATACCGCCGTATTGTCTACGCCGTTTCGAAAGAGAAGGCCGTAGTTCACCATATTATTGATTGTGCACCCCACTTCCTCGGTGAAGGTGGCGAATTGATTCTGCTGGGTGAAAAGCAAAGCGGAATCAAAAGCTACGCCGCCAAAGTGGCCGAGCGCCTGGGCACTGCCAAGCACCTGCAAAAAAACGGCAACGACTACCTGAGCAGTAATGTTGTCGCTCACGAGGACACCGGCAATCCAATCAGTGAGCTTAAGTACGCCCAGTTACAAAAGCTGCCCGAGCTTGGCGACCTCTACTCCAAGCCGGGATTGTTCGGCTGGAACAAAGTCGATAAAGGCAGTGCCCTACTCGCCCAGCAATTAACCACTGAGTTGCCACAGGACGGTTCTCGTATTGTTGATCTCGGTTGTGGTTATGGCTACCTGAGTATGCAATTAGCCGCTTTGGGTAAATATCATTTTACCGCTACGGATAATAACGCCGCTGCTCTATTGGCCTGCCGCAAGAATTTTACCGAACAGGGAATCGAAGGCATCGTTGTGCCCTCTGATGCAGGCTCTGAACTGGAGAGTGAAATCGCCGATCTGGTGCTGTGCAACCCACCTTTCCACCAGGGCTTTCAGGTGGAGGGGGATTTGACCGATCGCTTTCTGCAACAGAGTGCGCGGATTCTCAAAGATTCCGGCGCTGCAATTTTTGTGGTGAATGAATTTATTCCCCTGGCGAAAAAAGGGCCCCGCTATTTTTCCCAGGTGGATTTGATCACTAAAGAGCAAGGATTTTGCGTATACCGACTGCGCCCCTAAGAGCTAGGGGCGCGGGCCGGCAGCAGTCGCCTGGAAACTGAATTAAAGGCTAGTAATCGCGCAGATTAAACAAGTTCATCGACAGCGTATGCTCTTCCAACTCTTCGAGTTGTCGCAATCGTTCGAATGCATCTCGTGCCGATGGGGTTTCAGCGCCCTGGGCTAGATCCCGATATTGATCGGCCAGGTAGATCTCGATATCCATGGCCAACTTGGCAATCTGCTCCAAGTCTTCAATATCAATGCCGCGCAAGCGCTGCAAAAATTCTTTCTCTCGCCCTTCCGGGGCAAATTGCACCCAGGTATGCAGGGCTCCAGGGGGCAGGTCTGCATGGAAGTTTTCCAGTGAGTGCTTCATGGAATCTTCCCGTCGTCGCAGCTGATCCAGCAGCAACTCGACCCGTTCATTGGTGGCAAGCTGCTCATACTCTTCGTATTGCAGCGCCAACTTGGCATGAAAATCCCTTCCTTCCTGAATCACTTCCTCAACAGTTTTGTACCGCATCAATCGATCCCGGCAGAACACTTCGCTCACCTTGAGTATAGTCACGAGGTGACAAAGGGCGCCAATGAATATCACTATTAAAGTGACAGGGATTTTAGGAGCCGGCCTCTGTGGGGGCTGTCGAGATTAGCGAAGCTGGCTCATGCGGAAATCCAGGCGCCGATTGGGGTTGGCGGGATTGATCTTTTCTGGGGCCCTGGCCGCCAGCTCACCTTTGCGCAGAGTTCTTCTGCTCACTGCCAGGATATGATTCTCATACTGGGGCATATAGGCCATCCAGGCACCGCCGAGTCGCTCACGCATAGCTTTATCGCGCCAAGCACTGTTCTGTAGCTCGGGCCTATCCCCGAAGTTGCTGACCAGCACGCCATCTTTATGAAGCAGGCGCATCAGACTGGAGCACCAGGACTTATCGGCGGGTACCGCTCGCTGCACTACGCCGTCGCAGTGCCCAAATAAGTCGTCGATCACCAGGTCGAAAGTGCTGTGAGAGGGTCGCTTCAAGTGGTCGCGTACAAAGTCACAGGCATCAGCACACACCAGCTCGACATCACGCACGCCAAAGAAGCGACGGGCAATATCCAGGTGCACCGGGTCCAAATCTACGCCGACAATACGCTTAGCGGAGGTGAACGCCTGCAAAAGGCGAATCAGGGCACCACCACCGACGCCGAGTACCAATACCGAATTCAAGCGCTCTTCAGGGAGGAAAAATGCCGGTAGCAGCAATAACTCCCAAAGGGAGCCTTTGAGCGGATCGCGGGGATTCCACTGAGAGTGGAAAACCCCGTTGCTGTAGAGGCGCACACTGGCGCCATGGTTGCGCACCTGGTAACAGGTGTCGTCAACCTGCTTTTGCCAAAGCAGCGCCATCAGCTCGCCGGGAGGTCTGAGGACTTGAGCAATACCCGGGCAAATTCCTGTAGGCCCGCCAGGTCTTCCTCGCTAAAGCGCGCCACACTGGGGCTATCGATATCCAGCACTCCCAGGCAACGACCCGCTTCGTCATAGAGCGGCACCACCACCTCTGAAGCCGACACGGCATCGCAGGCGATATGGCCGGGGAACTGATGCACATCCTCTACCAATTGGGATTCACCGGTCGAAACAGCAGTACCGCAAACACCGGCGCCCACTGGAATCCGGGTACAGGCAGGCTTGCCCTGGAAGGACCCCAAACGCAATTCATCACCGTAGAGGAAATAGAAACCGGCCCAGTTGATATCTTCCAACTCCATAAACAACAGCGCACTGGCATTGGCGGTGTTGGCCAGCCAGTCTCGCTCTCCAGAAAGCAATCCTTCCAGCTGCCCATTTAAGGTGGTGTAAAACTTGTTCAGCGACATACCTAACGCCCCTCGCCCACTTATAATTTCAAATCGTGTCAGCTAAAACTGGCAAACCCGCAAAACAGTATCCTGCGGGAGGCAGGTATTTTGCGGGCTTTGGCGAGGGAATCAATATGCTGCGTGCAAAATTACTGGTAGGGATCGACCACTGCGGGTTCTTCACCGGTCTCACCGCGATACTCATCGGCATCTACAGTTGGGCGAGACCACTCACTTTCATCATTGTTGCTACGAGTGTTCGACTGGATAGCCGGCGGCGCGCTGGTAACGTCTGATTGCATCAGGTTGCGCGACTTTTCGAAGCGGTCTTCCACTTTTGGCTTGGGCGCAACTTGTGCGGGATTGCCGCTACCTTCACGGCGAATACGGTTGGCCATAGCACTGAGATTAGGGCGGCGGCGTTCCGCAAGCTTCACGGTTTCCAACTCACTGTTCAGGCGGTTGATCTCCGCCTGTAAATCACCCATCTGCGCCTGAAGTTCAGTAATCTGGGTCAACACACCTTTTACTTTACGGCTTTCCTTTTCGTACATCACGGCGGCGCCGCCAAAGGCCAACGCAAAAATGACCAGGATGGAAAACTGACGCATAGCAAACTCCGGAAACTGCACTTGTTATTCTGAGGGGCATTTTTACAGCATATTTTTTCTATCTTCCGAGAAATTGCGCATAAAAAACAAGTTCAAACGCCTACTGACGCCTTGAAAGTCACCATTCCATAAAAACAAACAATTAAAATTTATCGAATAGCGACAAATTTAGACGGGTGTCCCTACCTCTCTCTAAACTCCCACAATAACTGACAAACTTGGCGATAGTGGAGATGAAGGCTAGCTACCCCCAAAACCATACCAGATTGAAATCCCAACAGGCAGGTCTATCCAGCCCGAGCGATTGAGCAACGGCTCAGTCATTCCAATAATAGGTCCACCTCAAACTAAGGATCCTATATTTTGTCACGACCCTTATAGCGCTGAGCTCGTTCACTAGCTGGCGCTGCATAGCAAATAAGCAGTTCAACCCACAAGGGCCAAGCAAATTGATAGATCCATGCGGACTGAGAAGCATGAAAAATAACCTGCCATCCAACCGTTTACTGTCTGATTAGCAGTTCAAATAACGACCACCTGCCCATCTAATCACAAATACAAGAACCCTGAGCGAGGCAGAAATTCACTCCAGGAAACAGTAACTAAACAAACATCAACGGCTATTGAAACGTTTCTTCTCGTATGGGGTTCAAATTATAAATCTGCCGAAACACCAGGTTGATAATGCAGTATTCCGTATCAATAAAATTTTAAATTACTGACGCCTGCAGAAACTCTTAGTCGGCAGGCGCGTGTCACTTATCTAGGCAATCTAAACTTATAGCCAACTGGCCTTCTCCGCTATCGCAAGTGTGTTGGTTATCGCGGGAATTTAGAAACCACCTCACAACTATAATGGATTGAATCTAATGAAATAAGGTATATTTTTTGGATGATTCTTACCCCCCATGTATATTTTACAATAAAATAAATTAAGAGGTCTCTAAATAATTTCACGATATCTCTGCAGGCCTTTCAGAAGCCCCTTAAATGTTTTCTTCAAATTTAAATATTTTTGCTCCCAGGCACTAAGAATGGGCATTAATCAGAAAATCAATTATATTCCATTAAAGCAGACCAAATAATAATCTACAAAAATAACCTTTAGACCATAATATAAAAAAGTATGACCAATATTGATATCAACCCTTAAAAAAAATATTAAAGTTAACACCGAAAACCAAATTTAGCTTTGCTGACTTCTCACTAGACCGCAAGTTTAGTAAGTGCATAGTGAATTTATTTCAAAACATATCGCTGTACTTGTCACAAACATAGAAAGGTGTACTAAATCATGAGAAATTTAAAAAATAGGCTAAGGTTTTGCTTATTGACCTTAGCCATCTCTCATTTATCTTTTGCAGATGAAGTTCACACAAAAAATAATGTGTTAATATATCAAGGAGCAAAGCAACTATATGCATTTTGCCGCCTAGATATATATCCAAACACCTCCCAAGATGAGTGTAAAGAGCTATTTACAAAAAAGCAGGGGTATTTTGGTCAATACCATGGCAACTATGAATTTGTGGTAAATGCTACCCCATTTAAAGTTGATGGCTATGTGCATAGTTGGGCCTATCCGCATGGTGGCTGGGTGCCTAAATATAATGACAATTTGGTAGTTTTACCTGCAAAATCCTGTGTAATATTTAGTCATGATCAGGATGCATCTAGATTGTGTAGCCATAAGCCCTGGTGGGGAAGCGCCACTAGTGCAGTAGGGTATTATAGAGACATTGACCGTCTTGATTATTACAAAAATCTAGCCACACAAAAATTGCTACCTTACTTAGAGGATGAGCAATGGATGAGCGCAGTCTTTGGCGAAAACTATGATAAAAACATTGCTCAATCATTAGCAAATAATTTTAATTCCGGAAGTATGGATTGGTTTCCTGAGGTTGTCATTTTCGACCCATCAAAATCCAGTGCGAGTGTAAAAGGTGTACCTATAAAAGATATATCCACCGGTCAACCAGTAGAGCTTAGGGGAGCATACAAAGAAGGTACGATCTATTTTAGTAATAAATATATAAATAGCAAAGACCCAATAATAGAAGGAGAAATCATTTTTATTCAGGAACTCGCGCATCATATTGACGCCCTCGTAAATCCATACGGAAAGCATACAGGATCAGAGGGTGTACTTGCTGCGCAACTAATATATGAAGCTGCGCATGGCAATCCAGATCAGGAGCCTTATGTTACACCACTGAGTGACGAAGAGTATTCCAAGCTTAGGCAATATAGAGATCATTTCGATATAACCCTGGATGGAAAAATGATCTACGGTGCCGAACTCGGATTTTCGTATTCAGGCATAGCTATAGGGGCCGCTGCAGCAGTCGCATCGGTAGTAGCAATCGTTGCAACCGGGGGCGCAGCAACACCCGCCGTGTTAGAGGCCGATAGTGCATTGATCAGTGGTGAAATAGTAGTTACGGAAGGCATCGCTGAAGGTACGGCGATAGCGACTGAGGAGGGCTTAGCGGCACTGGAAGAAGCTGGCGCAGCAGCAACTGCTTCTGAAATAGCCCCAGCTGCTTCGGAGCTACTCGGCCAAACATTCACAGGTGCAGCAGCGGGTACTGAAGGAGCCCTTTCTTCTGAATTGATAGAGTCTGCACATGCCGCATTGGAAAGAGCTGGTTATCGGTTTGTTGGGTACCACGGAACAACAGCAAGTAATGCCGTCAGTATAGTCAACCAAGGAATAGAAGCTATTAGCGGTTTCCCCGAGGGGCAAGCGTGGCGAGGATTCTACTTTGCTGACAGTCCCGAGGTCGCAGCAGGCTATACCATAGATCAAGAAACAGCCTCTCTTAGCGGCGGGCAATTGCTTAGAGTCTACCTGCCCACAGCGGAAGCCAATGCTATGCAGAATATCGGTATTGCACTAGATCAAGGCGAAGCCATTACTGAAGTTGTCAACCTGTATGGGGAAGACGTTTGGAACGCTGGTAACTTTTTGATAAGAGGGGTCGAAACCACAGGGGAAGCAAGCACAGAAAGCATCATGGGGTTTAATCTGGCGAAGAGAGCGGTGGTAATCCCATCCAGTATTGAGGTACTCCAATCCGGATTTCAGGCCGGAATCAAGCAGCTTATAGAGTGGGAAATGGGAATTGCAGCCCCTGTCGGTGAAGGAAGCCTGCCATTGCCATAAGACAACCCAATTTAAGATATAGGGCTTGACCAGCAGGCTTTACCATAGCCTGCTGGTCTCTGTTAAATTATCTTTAATTCACTGGTCATCAGGCCTGTTTAGCCAAATTACACCCTAAAAGTAAGCTACGCTCAGGCTACCCAACTCAGGCAAGCCAAGTGCCACTTACGCATAAAGCACTCACCCTCCGCTGCTGAATATACCGGAGGGAGCGGGGAGCGAATAACAAGGCTACCGCCTTATTTCATCAGAACCCATGAGCACGGGCCCTTCATAACCCCCTCCTCCTGAATTTCAGTTGGCAGTATGGGGCACAAGGATAAGAGGCCTTGTAAATGCCAGGAAGCAGGAAAAACCTGGCTCAAGAATTTGCAACCTTTTAAATTAATAGCGGCGCAGTCCTTGGGATGGGCGATTGAGCCACAGGCGCAGCTGTTCCTCGCTGGCATCCCGAAAAATCAATTGGGCCCCCTGCCACTCGGCAATACCCGGCCGCCTTTTCGGATTCGGTTTTACCGTAAAACACTGGTATTCCCGCGCAAAATGCTGCAATTCATTCCACAGCTCCTGCTCGTCTTGGTCGGGGTCCCTGAGGGGCTCCAACACTTCCAACCAGCGCTTACTGCCAGCGCGCAAATCCAGCCTGAAACTAATGCGGGCTTCCTTGCCGCGTTCCAGCTGGCTGTCCCGCCGATCCAGAATAAAATTCAGGATGCCGATTAACAGCGGGTTTTCCTCTACCCAATAGGGCAATGTCTTTTCCATCGGTTGCCTCCCTGCCAATGGAGGGGTTTCCCCCGGAAATACCTATCCCTCTACTTCTACCAGGTCCATAAAATCCAGCGACGCCTGCTGGCGAATCGTACGGCGGTGATTGGCCCAGAGTTCGGCGATACGCTCCTGGTTGCACACCTTGCGATCGACATACACCCGGGTATTCAGCTGGCCGATGGGCTTGGCACTGGGGCACTTGCTGAATACAAACTGATTCGAGATCAGGTCCATAAAAGGCCCCGATTTACTGCTGGGCATAATGAACAGCAGCTGTAGCCCCAGGGTTTCAGTCAGATAACGGATCACTTCCTTGGAGCGGGACTCATCCATTTTGGAGAAGGCCTCATCCACCAGCACCATTTGCAAATGGCTGCCGCTTTCACCAAAGCGGAAGGCCGAAGTGACCGCAGCGGAGCGGATAATATAAGCCGGCGTTTCCAGCTGACCGCCGGAACCGGTGCCGTACTGGCTGAGCGCAATCGGTTCCTTGCCTTCTGGCTCCTTATAGATCTCATAGCTGCGGTAGTTGCGATAGTCGCTGATTCGATCCAGCTCGCGCCGCGCTACCTGCTCGTCTTCACTCAGCAGCATACTCAACAGGCGATCCCGCACCTTGCGGTGCTTGGGCGCCAAGTCCGTGTCGAACAGGCTCTGCTCTTCACCCAGATTCGGCAGTTCAATTACCGCCTTAAAGAAGCTCCAGTACTCCTTGAATTCCGCCACCCACTGGTAGTCAAAACGGAAGCGCTCGCGGTCGGCGCCAAAGCGGTGGTGTTCCAGCTCTTTGTTCAGATCATCCAACACGCGCTTACCATCGTTAATGGACTGGTAAATAGCGTGGCACAAGTGGGTTACAAAAGTGGTGTTAAAGGATTTTTTCAATCCCAGCAATTGATCGTGGCGCTCCACCAGCAGGTTGTTCTTCAGGCGGTTGCGCAGGGTCTCTACCTGATCGCCGAGACCGCTGATCAACTTGAACAGGTTGTCTTTATGGCCGCCACTCAAGTCTGGCTCAAATACCAGGGTATCGACGCTGGCACAGGTGGCGTTGTACTCCATCACCGCGCGATCCAACTGGCGACTGTATTTCTCCAGCTGTCCCTGCCAACTTTCGATATCCGCTGAGAAGTCGAAGTTGTCTGCTGCGCGATCTACCTGCTCGTCGGCAGTAACCAGCACTTGCTCGGCATCAAAAGTCGGATCGATGGCGGTAATACGCCTTACCATTTCCTCGCTGTCACTGGCGGCATCGTCCAGGGATTCCAGCTCGCCAGACAGCGCGTATAAGAGTTTTTCGTTGCTTCTTAGCTTGGTCTCCAGAGAGCCATGCTTGCGCTGGAGGTCCGACAGCTGCTTTTGCTGATCTTTGAGCTGGGCCTTGAGTTCATCGACCTGCTGCTCGAACTGCTCGAAGTCCTTCAGGTCCAGGTTTTCCAGGGCGCGCTCGGCACTGCGCCATTCTCGCTGGGCCGCCAGGGCGGTATCCACAATGGACAACAGCTTGATATTCGCCAGTCCGCGCACCGCGTTGGTAACGCGACGGTAGAGCTGGTGGCGCTCGTTGACGTGGGCGGCCTCTTCCAGCAACTGCTCCATAGCGCGCTGCTGCGCCGCCAGTGCGCGAGCACGGGCGCCCTGGCCGAATACCAGCTCGGCATCGTCCATATCGCAGCGCCACATGCTGTAGTTGCCACTGGCCATACCGTCGGCAGTCAGGCCCCGGCGGGTGCCCCGCAGCTCGTGTTCATCCTCCACCTGAACCACGGCACCGTAAGAGGCGCGCAAATAGTGCTCGGCAGTTTTATGGGTGAACTCCATCAGTTCGATAATGGAGCCCGACGGCGTATCCAGGCGCTCCGCATCGCGGCGGGCTTTGTCCCCCTGGATCACACGGGCGCGGTTGTTGCGCCCGGGCAGGCCTCGCACGATACGAATCGCGCGGGCCTCGTGTTCCGGCTCCACGATAATTGAGAAGCGCGCGCCGCCCAGATAGCCTTCAATCGCCATCTGCCAGCGCTCATCCAGCACTTCCACATAATCACACAGGACGCGGGGCTCCGCCTCCGGGCACTGCTCGCGAATTGCGGCCAGGGCCACTTCTACCGATTGGGGGTAGCGCACGCGATTGGCCTGGAGATGCTGAATGCGACTCTCTTGGGTGCGCAGCTGCTTTTGCAGTTGCTGCACTTTTTGCTCCCAGCGGGAGGCCTGCTGAGCAATCTGCTCTTTGGGGGAAACCTCATCACTGGCGCCAGCTTTACCACTGCTATCCAGCAGGTCGAAGAGGCGGTTCTGTAGGGCCTCACTGCTGGCGGCGCGCTCCCGCAGTGGCTCCAGTGCGGCCAGATCGATCCAGTCCTTGCCCAGCAACTTGTGCAAATCCGGCAGGTCTTCCTCGCGGGCCACCTGCTTAATTGCCTGCACCAGTGCCTTATCGGAGAAGGCGGGAATTTCCAGCTCGGCGGAGGTGGAGTTGAGTAGATTTAATAATTCTTCGGCGGCCTCGCGGTTCTCGCGCCAGCGGGCCTCTTCGGCAGACATGGGGGTGTGCTGCTGGGACAGCAGGCTCAGGGCATTGTTAATACGCTGTTCCAGTTCGTCCTTATTGCGCAGCGCATCGACACCCAGGCGCTGGGCTTGAAGCTCTACCAGCTGACCGTTGAGCTGCTCGACGCGCTCGGAAGCGACGCGCACTTCCCGCTCATTGTTGTCCAGATCGCTGCGCAGTTTTTTCTGGTCGTTCTTGCCACTCAGATAACTCTTTTGCACCCGCTGCTGGCGGTGGCGCGCGCATAAATATTCCTGCACCCGCAACTGCAACCACTGCTCCCGATAGAGCTCTACCGACTGGGCGATGGCCTCCAGGGAACTGACCCGCTCCACAATCTGGCGGGCTTCCTGCTCCATGCTGTGAATGGTTTTCATCAGTTCGGAGACGGAGCGGATGGCATCACCCAAATCGCGTTTTTCCAACACCTCTTGGGCGACAAAATCGTTAATACTTTTTACTGGCTTGTAGGCCATAAAGTTGGCAAAGGTGCGTGCAGCGTGCATAGCCTCTCGATCGGAGACCGCATCACGACGTCCGCGCAGGGCACCGTAAAGGCGGCGCAGGTAGGCCTTTTTCTTGTCGTACTGCTCTACTTTTTCGAACTGCTTGCTCAGGACCTGGTTGAATTTATCCAGCGGCAGCAGGTGTTTGCCGTCGGTGTAATCCCGGATAAAATCCCCCATCACCAACTGTTCGCCGGGGAATACGAAAAAGCGCAAATCACTCTGGCGGGCCTGGGCGGGTTTACTGCTGCTATCCAGGTGCGCGCGAATACCCATCACTGCGGTAAAGGGCTCAGCATCGTCTTCACCGCTGGTGGGATGGAAAATACCGGCGATGTAACAGTCGGTAGGCTCGACACGGGCATAACTGCCGTCGTCACAACCCAGTACATAGGAAGCTAGCGTCCGCACCTGCTTGCCACCGCGCCCGCGCTGGGTGGTTTCATCCTGTCCCGGGTTAAAGGTAAACAGAGTGTCGTGGGCGGCGGTCATCAATGTCTGGATAGCATCGGCCGCCGTGGTTTTACCGGAACCGTTGCCACCGGAAAACAGGTTGATCGGGCCGAAATCATATTCCAACTGCGGGATATTGCCCCAGTTAATCAGGATCAGTTTTTTTAGGAACATAGTCTTTTCAAAAAAACGGTCTTTTCAAAAGCAGGGTCTTTTGCAGGCGGGAAGCCGACACCCTTCTCCGAGGCTCCCGAGCGCAATTCACGCAGACCCGGGCGGTCGAATGTTTCTCGATTTTTTATAGCCGCTACTGCGGCCTCTATTTTCAACTAGGAAGCGGCTTCACTCTCAAACAGGCTGTTATCTTCGACTTCTGGAGTGATGCGTTCGAGCGATTGCTCTTGTTCCGCCTCTTCAACCTCGCCAACCTCATGAACTTGAGCGGCCTCGCTCTCCACTGTAGGAGGGACTTCGCTGTCGATCAGCTGGTGCAATACCGACTCGCTGACAAAGTGGGCGATGGTCGGGCGCACCCGCAGCCACACTTCCGCACTGGTCTCCACTTCTTCACTGCTGAACTGCACCAAACGCAGCTGGCGCAATTTCTTCAACAGATTTTTGCGCTCGGCGTGCTTATCCGGCAGGGACATTTTCAGCAGGTTGCGCATGCCCAGTTCCAGGGCTTCCATCGACAGGGCGGCGCAACCACTCTCATCCACCTGCCCTTCCCGCAGCGCTTTATCGTACTCCACGCGCAGGGCGAGAATCGCGGCCACTTCCTGTTGGCTGAGACGGGCGCGGAAGCCGCCGTGGTGCGGCTCTTCCTGATCCGGCAGACCCGGCACTTCGGCGCCGGGCGGATACACGCGGATAAACTGGAAACGGCTGTCGTGCTGCAAACGCAATCCCAGCGGGGCCAACCACTCGCGCACCAGCTGCTCGCAGCGCTGGAAGCGATCGTAAAGGGTGGTCTCAATTACACTTTCATCCCGACAGATAACGCCGTAATCCAACAGGCGCACCAGCAGCTCGGAAAATTCGCTGCGGTTCAGGCGACACTGCGCCAGGGCCTCTTCCAAAGCCTGTTCAATCACTGTTTTTCAGCTCCAGGATATATTCGTCAAATTCGGTGAAATAGTCATTGCTGGCGATTTCACCGGTAAATTTCACCTGCAAGTCGGCGGCGCCGCTCTGGTTCACCGCCGCTGCTTCGATCACATGGCTCATAGCGAGCAGATCACGCGCATCGCGCAATGGCAGGTTGCGGCTGTTGATCTGGCGGCCGGTGCCGAGGGCATCACTCAAGTAATCGCGCAGGTTACTGTTGTTGAAGTTAAACGCCTGGTCGAGCAGTTGTTGCAGCTCGATCTCGCGGCGGTTCTCCTCACCGATGGGGGTTTCATCTTCGACCCGGGTATTCACCGGCTGGCGGCGATTGCGCTGCCACAGCTGGGTTTGTTTGGGGTCAAACAGGCGCAGCTGGAAGCCGCCTAACTGTTCGCCCAGCTGCTCGAGAATTTGTGTTTTTTGCTGGCTCTCGCCGAGGCGCTGGCACAGGTCGGCAAACTCGCCCTCGGCCTGGCTGTGCAGGTAACTGAGCTGGCGAATAATAATATCCGCGCGCTTGGTAAAACCCTGTAGCGCGCGGCGCAAAGCGGGCAACTTCACCTCGCAGGCGCGGCGCATGCGGTCCTCGATGGTATCGAGCATCAGCCACAACAGGGAGTGGCCCGGCTGCATCAATTCCGGCAGCAGCTGGCGCAGGCGCTTCTCCCACTCCGCTTTCTGCATATCCTCCTTGCGGCGAATGCAGTCAATTACCCGGTTGATGGAATCCCGGTGCTTCTCCACGCTGTCCGCAGACAGTCGGATAGCCAGGTCCGGCTGGAAGCGGCTCTCCATAAAGGAGAAAAACTCATCGGTGGCCTGCTGCACCAGCAATTGGGCCTCCACTTCCCGCACCATTTCCCGCTTGCGCTCTTCCAGCTCGGCGATCATATCGGTGAAATCCGCCACGATACGCTCGGAGTATTCCCAGGCATCGATCAAGTCGTGGATTTCACCTCGGCTGGCAAAGGCTTCCAGGGCATTTAAGGTGTTGCGGGTATTGCGGTGGCGGGTGCGCACGCGGGTGCCGTTCACTTCAACCAGCGGCTGAGTGAAAAGGCGGCCCCGGCGGCTAAACGGATAGGTGGCGGTGAGCGTGGCGCTGTCCACCTGCTTCTCCAGCCAACCGAACTCCACCAGGCTGTTCAGTACCCAGACGGCCTGATCGCGCAGGTTGCGGAAGCGGCCCTCGGGGTCCTGCACTCCATCTTCACTATCGAGTTGGGGCGCGCGGGTCAGGGCCTCGGCAAAAATTTCCAGGATCTGCTCACGCAGCAAAGACTCACCGTAGTCAGCCTTGGCGGTGTACAGACGCTCATACAAAAGACGCAAGCACTCAACCACCTGCTCGCGGTATTTACCGGTCAGCGGGCGGAAGAAGTGCTGGTAGGAATCGACGAAGAACAACGACTATAGGCCCGCTTATTCCTCTTCCGGCTTTTGGTTGAAGACACAATATTTTGTGTAGTCGCGGGTATCGTCAAAAGTCCACTGCCCTTTGGGAATGCCATCCATTTTTTCGCACCAGGCATCGGAACCCCGTTTGGGCTCACAGCCGGTCAGTGCGATAAGGGCGATAACAGCGCTGGTCAGGACAAATACTTTTTTCATGGTTCGCTTCTACAAATGAAATTCGAATTTCACTTCCCCGGCGGCCGCAATGTGCCAAGCCGGGAAAAATCTATCGGTGTCTCAAGTCTATCCGTGTCTCGGGGAGGGACCGCGCTATTCGCGGCGCCACTTGGTCCCTTCGCGGCTATCCTCAAGCACCACACCTTTGGATTTTAACTCTTCGCGAATCTCATCGGCGCGGGCAAAGTCACGGTTCTTCTTGCTCTGTGCGCGCTCTTCGATCAGTGCTTCAACTTCTTCGGCAGAAATGCCTTCATCTCCACCACGGGCCTGTTTGAACCAGGCTTCCGGGTCTTGCTGGAGAATACCCAGCATATCTGCAGCGGCCAGCAGCAAACCTTTCAGGCGTGCTTTATCCGCCTCATCGGCTTTGTTCAAGTCACGGGCAATCTGGTGCAACTCGCTGATGGCGATCGGCGTATTCAGATCGTCTTCCAACGCCTTGATAAAGGCGCTGCCATTAAGATCTGCCGCTTCAGCCTCAAGCGCTTCTGTTTCACGCAGTGCGCCATAGAGAGTATCCAGGGTGCGCCATGCCTGATCCAGCAAATCAGCACTGAAATTCAGTTCTGAACGGTAGTGGGCAGACAGCAGTGCAAAACGCAGCACTTCACCGGGGTATTGGCTCAGCAGGTCTTTGACCATGCGGAAGTTGCCCAGAGACTTGGACATCTTTTCGCCATTGATATTCACGTAGCCGTTGTGCATCCAGTAGCGCACAAAATCCACACCATTGGCGCAGCAGCTCTGGGCGCGCTCGTTTTCGTGGTGGGGGAAGGTCAGGTCGCGACCGCCGCCATGGATATCGATAGTGTCACCCAGGTGCTTCTTGATCATGGCCGAGCACTCCAGGTGCCAACCCGGGCGCCCACGGCCCCAGGGGCTGTCCCAACCGGGCTCGTCATCGGCGGACGGCTTCCACAATACGAAGTCGCCGGCGTACTTTTTGTAAGGCGCTACTTCCACCCGCGCACCGGCAAGCATATCGTCGAGGGAGCGTTTGGACAGCTGGCCGTACTCCTGCATGGATTCCACGGCGAACAGCACATGGCCTTCGGCGGCGTAGGCGTGGCCTTTCTCCAGCAGGCTTTCGATCATCGCGATCATTTCCAGCAAGTGCTGGGTGGCGTAGGGGACGATATCCGGCTCCAGGTTATTGAGCGCGGCCATATCCTCGTAGTAAGCCTGGGCATAGCGCGCCGACAGCACGCCGATTTCCTCGCCGTTGTCCCGCGCGGTCTTCATGATTTTGTCGTCAATATCGGTGATATTGCGCGCGTAAATCACATCGCTGAAGTTTCTTTTCAGTACCCGGTACAGGGTGTCAAACACCACCACAGGGCGGGCATTGCCAATATGCACGCGGTTGTACACGGTGGGGCCACACACATACATGCGCACCTGATCTTCCACCAGTGGTAGGAAGGGTTCTTTCTTCCCGGAAAACGTGTTGTAGACCTGTAGAGACATCTTTTCTCTCGAATTCTTTTGCTGTGTGGCTGGGCCAGTCATTGACCCAGCCGCGAAAACTGCCGCTCGGGCAGCTCTCCGCTTTGCTATTTGTTTTGCTCTTTGGCCCAGCTATCGCGCAGACCAATGGTGCGGTTAAACACCGGCGCTTCCGCGCTGCCGTACTTGCTGTCGCGACAGAAGTAGCCGTTGCGCTCGAACTGGTAACCCTGCTCCGGCTCCGCTTTGGCCAGGCCGATTTCCGCCTTACAGCCTTTTAGAATTTGCAGGTTGTCCGGGTTTACGCAGTCGAGGAAGTTCTTACCGCCGGCATCCGGCGCCGCATCATTGAACAGGCGATCGTATAGACGCACTTCGCAATCGACATTGTTGTCCGCAGATACCCAGTGAATAACGCCCTTTGGCTTAACGCCGTCGGCCGGATCTTTGCCCAGGGTGTCCAGATCAACCGAGCAGATCACCTCAACAATTTCACCGGCATCGTTCTTCACGACTTCTTCAGCAAAGATCACATAGGCGTTGCGCAGGCGAACTTTTTTGCCCAGCACCAGACGCTTGTACTTCTTGTTGGCCTCTTCGCGGAAATCCTCTTTCTCAATATAGAGAGTGCGGCCAAAAGGAAGTTCACGGGCCGGCAGATCATCGCGCACCGGGTGGCCGGGTGCTGACAGCATCTCTTCCTGGCCTTCCGGGTAATTTTTCAGGGTGATCTTCAAAGGCTCCATCACGCACATGGCGCGCGGTGCATTTTTATCCAGATCGTCGCGAATGCTGTATTCCAGCATGCCCACATCGACAACTGAGTCGGAGCGGGTTACACCGATCATCTCGCAGAAGTTGCGAATGGAAGCCGGAGTAAAGCCGCGACGGCGCATACCGGACAGGGTCGGCATGCGGGGATCATCCCAGCCGTCCACATGGCCTTCGTCTACCAGTTGCTTGAGCTTACGCTTGGACACCACGGTGTAGTTGAGGTGCAGGCGTGCAAATTCGTACTGACGCGGGCGTGAAGGCACCGGCAGGTTCTCGATCAGCCAGTCGTACAGGGGCTTGTGATCTTCAAACTCCAAAGTACATATGGAGTGGCTGATACCCTCAATTGCATCACACTGGCCGTGAGCGAAATCGTAGCTGGGGTAAATACACCACTTATCACCAGTCTGGTGGTGAGCCATTTTTTTGATGCGATAGATGATCGGATCACGCAGGTTGATATTCGGTGCGGCCATATCGATCTTGGCGCGCAAGCTACACTGGCCCTCTTCCATTTCACCGTTGCGCATCTTTTCAAACAGCGCCAGGTTTTCCTCGGCGGAGCGATCCCGGTAGGGGCTGTTTTTGCCCGGCTCTTTCAGCGTGCCACGATAGTGACGAGCTTCTTCTGCGGACAGGTCGCAGACGTAGGCCTTGCCATCTTTAATCAGCTGCAGAGCCCACTCGTACAATTGATCAAAATTATCCGAGGAGTACTTCGCCTCGCCATTCCACTCAAAACCGAGCCAGGAGACATCGCGCTTAATCGCATCGACAAACTCTTCCTCTTCCTTGGCCGGGTTGGTGTCGTCAAAGCGTAAATTACAGGTGCCACCGAATTCCTGCGCCAGACCAAAATTCAGACAGATGGACTTGGCGTGGCCGATATGCAGGTAGCCGTTGGGCTCCGGCGGGAAGCGGGTCGCGATCTGCGTAACCCGGCCCTCAGTCAGATCTTCACGGATAAGGTTCTGTAAAAAGTGAGCTGGCTTGCTCTCGGATGTCATAGGATTCTCTTAATTTACAGCTGTGCGAACGTAAACGGCGAATTATAACCTACTTGAGAGACAGAATATCGAATTTGAAGGAACGCTTTTCATAGAAATTCACTGCAAGCGTTTGATTTTTGTGCAATTGACACAGATATTCCGACACAGCATTTTACAGCTACAGACTACAAGGTATCATGCCGCCCCAAATCAACCCTCATAGGACATTTTATGATCACCCTTCACACAACCCATGGAGATATAGCCATCGAATTGGATTTCGAAAAGGCACCCAAGACTGCTGCCAACTTTTTGCAGTACTGCCGTGACGATTTCTATACCGGCACTGTCTTCCACCGGGTGATCAACAACTTTATGATCCAAGGTGGCGGCATGACTCCAGACATGCAGCAGAAGGAAACCCGCGATTCCATCGAAAACGAAGCCAACAATGGCTTGAAGAACGACACTGGCACCCTGGCCATGGCCCGCACTATGGACCCGCATTCCGCCAGCTCCCAGTTCTTTATCAATGTTAAGGACAACGATTTCCTGAACTTCCGCAGCGAAGACTCTCAGGGCTGGGGTTACTGTGTATTTGGTAAGGTTGTCGACGGCATGGACGTGGTCAACAAAATCAAAGACGTTAAAACCGGCAGCAAAGGCTTCCACCAGGACGTACCCCTGGAGACTATCGAAATCACCGGTATCAGCATTTCTGACGCCTACGCCGATAAGTAATTCCACGGGTCAGTACCGACTCTAAGGCGGGGACATTGTCTACTTATTTTATTTCTGACTTGCACCTCGACGAAAAACGCCCGGATATTACCCGGGCGTTTTTTGATTTTCTGCACGGGCGAGCTGCCGGTGCTGAGGCGCTATATATTCTCGGCGACTTTTTTGAGGCGTGGGTTGGCGACGACGACGATGCCCCGCTGGCCCGCGAAGTGATTGGCGAGTTAAGTCGCTATAGCGGTACCGGCGTAGAGTTGTACCTGATGCACGGCAATCGGGATTTCCTGCTGGGTACCGACTTCGCCCAGCGTGCGGGAGCCACTTTACTTCAGGACCCGACTGCGTTGTCCCTCGGTAATGAGCGCGTGTTGCTTATGCACGGCGACAGCCTTTGCACTCTCGACAAAGAGTATATGGCGTTCCGCCGCCAGGCCCGGGACCCCAAGTGGCAACAAGAGCTATTGGCCAAGTCCCTACAGGAACGCCGCGCTATTGCCGCGCAGATTCGTATGGCATCCAAGAGTATGAACAGCCGCAAGGCCGAAGACATCATGGATGTAACCCAGGAAGAAGTGGAGCGGGTGATGCTCGAGCACAATGTGCATCGACTGATCCACGGCCACACCCACCGACCCGCCCGCCACGGGTTGACAATCAACGGTGAACAGGCGGAGCGTATTGTGCTGGGAGATTGGGATAAGAATGCCTGGTGCCTGAAAGCGGACAACGACTCACTGGAGTTGATTCACTGGCCGATCGGCTAGGAACCAGCGTTTTGGATGAGGCTCTGCTGTTGCTGCACAGCCTCTACCAATTCCCCAAGCGTCTCCCGCAAACGCTGCACACCCCCAAATTGAAAACCTTTCCCCTGTAAATAAGCGCAATCCATCACTGCCGGCGGTTTCACTTGTGGCTGGGGAGGTAACGGTCCCTGTTGTCCGGATATCGACCGTAAAACCTTTACCAACTCGCGACTGCTAACCAGGCAATCACTACAGTTTACTGCCCGCCCCCGGGCATCCTCGTGCTCCAGTAAAAGCTCTACCGCCCGCGCCACATCTTCTCCGTGCACTTCCGTTGAAAGCCGGGAATTTAAATAGGCTTCCCCAGATATCACTGCTCGAGCGATGTCATACCACTTGCTGCGACTTAGCGGACTCACCAGCCCGTAAACTCCAGTTAAGCGCAATGAAACCGTATGCCAGCCACGCTGATACGCCCAAGCAGACAGCATGGCTTCCACAGCCGCTTTATAGCCGCCGTAGAAAGTATCCGGCTGAACAACCTGCTCCTCGCGTAAAGAGCCGCTCAACTTTCCAGTGGCATAAACGGCACGACTGGAAATAAACACAAATTTTTTTACCTTCGCTGCATAGGCGAATCGGATTAATGCCAGGGTTTGATTGAGGTTTACATGTAAAAAACCCTCGAGATCTTCCCCCTCCCCATTTCGATAGCGCCCGGGAAGATGCTCGAAAGCCGCATGCACCACCACATCCAGATTGCTGGCGAATGTCTGTAGTGTTGTATCAGAAGTAATATCCCCGACGCTCCACGCCAATCTGGGTGAAGCAATACTGCGAAAAAGGGCTGCACTTTCCTCCCTGCGCAGTAATGCTCGCACTTCATAGCCCAGCCGCAAAAAATGCCTGACCAGAAATTGCCCCACATAGCCACTGGCGCCAGTAATCCCTATTCTCACAATTCCCTCTCTCGATTTTATTTTCTAAGCACGGGCTAACTCATCCAGGTCAACGGCAATATCCCGCCCCTCATAAACAGCCCACCACAAGTCGATCAGGGGCTTGAGCTTCTCAACTTTCGAGTGTTGCTTTTGCCAGGGTTTTTCATATTGGTAGTGAATGACATGAATACTGTCCCACTGCCACAGCTGCGGTAAATTCAGGTAGAGGTATTGCAAGGCGTTATAGATATAAGGCAGGCCGTGCCAACGAGGAAAAAAGGACTGCAAAAATGTCTGGTCTGTGCGCCGCCAGAAAACCCCTGGTCGATCCAGTTGCTCAAGCATTTTTTGGTAAGTCGCTTCACTCGGTACCGCAGTAAACAATCCCGAATTCATACGATGAAATCCATCCAAGTCTTCGTAAAGATTGGGAGCTGCGCAAAATTCCGGGTAATTCATCAAGTGATCAATATTGCGCAAAACCAGGGTGTCTGCATCCAGAAAAACAAGCTTATCGAATTGGGTCAATTGCCACAGTGCCAATTTACAAAAGTTATTCAATGGGTCATGGAAAGCGGGCTTACTACCCTTATCAAAGGGCGCGCGCCGGTGCAAAGAATCGCGTTTATGGCGGCGGATAAACTCATCGGAAAAACGAGGCGTATAAACTTCTTTTATCTTGCAGCCCGCCGCTTCCAATGGAGCTGGATCACAACTGTTCGGTGGCACCATACAAATTAACGGATAGGCACTGGCCGTACGATCCAATGAGTGTTTCAGTGCCTGCGCACCTATTACATAATCCGGACTATTGACCAGGGTCACAAAGGCACATCTTGACATAACAATTGGCTCTACAGTCCCTATACAGCGTTATTTACAGCGGCGGTAGAATATCTTCAGGCCCGCACAATAATCTGTCACACCAGCGACTTACCATTTCCTCTACTTTTTTTTGTTCAAAGCAATTCTCATTGTAGATAAAGCTCGAGCGCAACTGCTTTCCAAAGACAGTAATAGATAGATAGATGCCATATGGCGTTAAGCGCGTCGCCAGGGGGACAATGCGAATCTTCAAATGGTCATTCAATTTGACCCAGTTAGAAGTTTCACCGGTATAAACCGCAAAAAAACCTTCCCGGTGCTCCTCTGTTTGCAGGAAAGTCACCAAGTAGCAATGGGATGCATCGAGGTGGTGGCCAATCAGGCCGTGAGGCCCGATTGCATCAGCAGCATAAACCGTGCGCATGGCATACTTTATCTCCGCAGACAGGCGCGAGAGCTTCTCCTCCCAGGACTCATCCCTACGAACCGTCAAATTAACATACCGGCACATGGGGCCAAACACTTCCCGATACTCCCTCTTAAGCCGAAGGGATAAATTGCCATTCATCCAAAAAGAGTGAGGTATGAATTCACATAAAACTTGCTGAAATGCGGCTGCCAGATAGGCGAAGAGGCTCACATTCTCCGAGCTGGCCAATGTCTTTATCTGCTCTAGCTCAATCTCATCTATATGCTGGATTACTTCACTACAAATAACCGAGGTCTCTTCCGATTGAGGCAACTGCTCTATCTCATCTTTTTGGGATTGCAGCTTTTTTTGCCAAAGATTTCGCGCCTTATGCCCCCTCGGCGATCTCAGATAGGTATTTTCATAATTTACATAATCTGCAAAGTCTGCAGTTTCCACCCTAGGTTGATAATCCTTACCCTTCGCACTATCCAAATAGTGAGTCAAGGATTCAGACCAGAGCAGTGACAAGCTAATCCCATCGGCAATGATGTGGTGACACTTGGTCAAAAAAATGTATTCATCCTCTCCACTGCGAAGAACACTGAGCCCCAACAATTGATCCTGCGTCAAATCCATTGGCGAGCTGCCAAATTGACGCAAAAAGCTCGTGAAGTGAGTATCACTTAAGTGGCGAATGTCGATGTAGTCCAGCTCAATATCTACAAAGGAGCGGACAGCCGGCTCCCCGCTATAACGACAGCGAAAAATCGGATAGGTGTTTACCACCTCTGAAATAGACTTCTTAAACAGTTCAACATCGAATTTTCCTTTGAAAACCATGGCGCGGGTAATCAGGTCGACCAGATCCTTGCGGTGATGCAAGTCATAAATACGCTGCTCAGTGATCGATAGGGGGACCTGAGTCGATAAACTCCAACCGGTCATTCTGATCTCCAAAAATCATTTGCCCGACATGAGATCACTAATGAGCCTGATAAAACTGCACAAGATCATCGGGAACGTTACTTTTAGAATATACAAAACGGTGAAATGACAACGGCGGTATGCTGAAGGCACAGACAAGATTCTCTTGCTTTAAGTCACCGGCACGATGCATGATCTCTACAAACTATAAGGGGCAGGAGTTCCATCCAGGTGATCAATAACCTGAATAAACGCGTATTGATTCTCGGAGGCTACGGCAATTTTGGCGCACGTATTGCACAAATGCTGAGTTCTGAGCCCAATATCCAACTGATTATTGCCGGCCATAACAAATCGTTGGCCGACCGTTGCGCCCAATCACTCGGTGGCCTCGCCGAGGGGTTACGACTGGAGCGGGACTCCATCAACTTGGCTGCGCAATTGAAAGCCTTGCACCTGGATTTATTGATCCACTGCGCTGGCCCCTACCAGAGAGAAACCGATTACCGGGTGGCCAAAGCCTGCATTGAAGCCCGTACCCCTTACATCGATATTTCAGATGCGCGCCGCTTTGTATGTGATTTTCACCGTCTCTCCCCGGCCGCCGAGGCCGCCGGTATCGCCATGGTATCCGGTGCCAGCAGCCTGCCCGGCCTCAGCTCAGCAGCCATAGCTGAGATCCAGAAAGAGCTGCCGGTCATTCACTCTGTACAAGCGGCAATTGCTCCAGCACACAAGGTAGAACGCGGCCTTGCCACCGTGCGCTCCGGTTTTGAAGCGCTGGGGGAGAGCTTCCCCCAATTGCGGGATGGGCGCTGGAGAGAATCATTTGCCGGCAATCACCTGCACTCGGTAACTCTTGCCCATCCAGTGGGAAAACGCTGGCTGTGCGACTTTGAAGTACCCGACCTGGAGTTGTGCCCAAGACACCTGCCAAATTTAAACACAGCACTATTTTCCACGGGGACAGAGCCCCTGATTCTCCAGGCCGGCCTGTCTTTGTGCGCCCAACTCTCGCGCCTAAATTTGCCCGCCACGAGTTCCCGCATCGCACAGATTGCCCATAAATTGAGTGCCCGCTGGCCTGGTGGCAGCTCTCACGGCGGCATGATTGTCCGCGCACTGGGTGAAGATGCTGACGGTAGGACAGCTGGTAGGCAGTGGCAAATACTTGGAATGGATGGCGATGGCGTCTGGATTCCTGCAGCACCCGCAGTGGCTTTGGCGAGAAAATTCCTTCGCGGTGAAATTTCAGACAGTGGCGCGCGCGCCTGCTGGCAACTATTAAAGCTGGATGAAATTCTGGATGAACTAAAGGATTACTCTATCGTCACTGCCATCGAGTTTTTACCTGCAAAGCAAAATTCACTGCCTGCATTAGCGGCAAGTTAGGGGAAAAAGCCCTTTAGTTGACCTTATCAAGGCAGAACCCTTACAAATGATCTAGGTTCAGTATCGGAACTTTATGTAACGATGCTGAACCTGATTTTATGAGTAGCTCCAACCCCTGGTGCGCCTATTCCGGCCGGAATGGTATAAAGCGCGCGATTATTCCCATTACCGCTCTTATCCTGACCCCATTCTTCTTGGTGCTCACGTTTACAAACAGCGCCTGGTGGCTGGTGGCTCTACTGATTAGCGTTTCACTGGTACTACTGGGAATCTACGATATGCTCCAACCCCATTGGAGCATTACGCGGAACTTCCCGGTTGCCGGCCGCATTCGCTGGATATTCCTGAACCTGCGTCCCTATTTCCGCGCCTATATGGTCGAGGGTGATGAGGAAGGACGCCCTTACAGCATTGAAGCCCGAAGGCTTGTGTATGCCCGCTCCGAAGGTTTTTCTGATATGCATCCGTTCGGCACTGAAAAAGATGTGCAGAGTGAGGAATATACCTGGCTCACTCACTCGGTGAAGCCCGAAAAACATGCAGACACCTCCTGCCGTACTGAAGTGGGCACGGGCCGCTGCAAACAGCCCTACTCCGCCGCCCTGTTAAATATCTCGGCCATGAGCTTTGGCGCTCTGTCCGCCGCCGCAATAGAAGCTTTGAATAAAGGAGCCTCAATTGGCGGCTTCTATCACGATACCGGTGAGGGGGGTATCAGCCCCTATCACCGCAAACATGGCGGCGATCTAGTGTGGGAATTGGGTACCGGTTATTTCGGTGCGCGCAACGATGACGGCAGCTTTAACCCGGATCTATTCCGCGAGGCCTGTAACGACCAGGTTAAAATGACGGAAATTAAATTGAGCCAAGGAGCGAAACCCGGGCACGGTGGAGTATTACCCGGCGCCAAAGTAACTCAGGAGATCGCCTCCACCCGGAAGGTTACGCCCGGCCAGGACTGCGTATCCCCCCGCGCGCACTCCATGTTCTCCACCCCCATTGAAATGCTGGAATTTGCCGAACAAATGCGTGAACTGTCCGGCGGCAAACCGGTAGGCATAAAACTCTGTGTAGGGCATATCTACGAGGTGATGGCCATAATGAAGGCCATGCACGAAACCGGGAAACTGGTGGACTTTATTGTTGTAGACGGCGCCGAAGGCGGTACCGGTGCAGCGCCGCTGGAGCTTTCCAACCACGTGGGTATGCCGCTGCTGGAAGGGTTGATTATCGTACGCAATGCCCTGGTGGGGGCGGGCCTGAAAGATAAGGTGAAGCTGGCTGCCAGCGGCAAGGTTTATTCCGCATCCGGACTAGCGCAATGCTTGGCCATCGGCGCCGACTGGTGCAATGCGGCGCGGGCCTTCATGCTTTCCGTAGGCTGTATTCAATCCCAACGCTGCCACACGGATACCTGCCCAACTGGCGTTACCACCCAAGATCCTCGGCGTCAGCGCGGGCTAGTGGTGGATGTGCAAAGCAAGCGAGCGGCGGCCTTCCAGGCAAAAACCCTCGAAGCATTGGAGGATATTGTGGCCGGCGCTGGGCTTACCGACCCCCGAGACCTAAAACCCTATCACATGATTCACCGAATTAATGGCGCAGAATCCAGGCCGATAGATCGTATCTGGCATTTTCTTGACACCAACTCGCTGATCGACGCACCAGAAGATACGCCCTACTGGCACTGGTGGCTGGCCGCACAGGCAGACAGTTTTCAGCCTGCGATCAAGCTCGAAGAGGGCAAGTACGCGTCGATCCGCCGCGCTATTAACCGCTAGCCTCACCCAATCTGTGGAGATTGCTATGCAAACCGTTTCAGAGATTATTGTCGATACACTGGTCAAGGCCGGCGCCAAACGGTGCTACGGCATTGTCGGCGATACCATCAATCACTTCACATCAGCGGTGCGCACTTCCGACTTGGAGTGGATACATGTGCGTCATGAGGAAGTGGGCGCTTTCGCCGCTGGGGGGAGTCTTACCTTACCGGTGAGCTGAGTGTCTGCGCCGGGACTGCCGGACCCGGCAGCCTGCACTTTATCAACGGCATTTTTGAAAGCCATCGCAATGGCGCCCCGGTGGTACTGATTGCATCCCGCATCGACCGTGCGGAACAGGGGTTCGGCTATCCACAGGAAGTGGACCAGCAAAAACTCTACGAACAGTGTTCGGTCTTCTGTGAAACCATGACCCACCCGGAGCAAGCCCGTCGAATGATTGTGCAGGCGGCACAAACTGCGCTTACTCGCGGTGGTGTCGCGGTGGTGCAAATTAGCGGCGACTTGTTCAAGGAGAAGACCAAAGACAGTCTGCCCTGGTCGGTACATCGCCCTGAATGGCTAGCGCGTCCGTCTGACTCTGAGCTCGACGCCCTGGCAAAGAAAATCAACGCCGCAAAAAATATCACTATTTACGGCGGTATCGGCTGCCGTCACGCTCACGATGAAGTAATAAAACTGGGACAACACCTGGCCGCTCCTATTGCCCACACCACCAAGTCGAAAGAGTTTCTCGAATACGACAACCCCTGCCATGTGGGCATGACCGGGATTCTCGGCAATCCCGCGGGCTACCGGGCCATGGAGACTTGTGACCTGTTACTGTGTCTGGGTACCGATTTTGCCTACACCCAGTTCTACCCGAAAAAAGCCACCATTATTCAAATTGATGCGGAAGCGCCGCACCTGGGGCGACGCGCTCCTGTGGATATGGGCCTGGTAGGACATGTGGGGCCCACCATTGAAGCCCTCTTGCCCCGATTAAAGGCCCGCACCGACAGCACCTTCCTCGATGACCTTCTGGAACGATACAAAAAAGATCGGGAAGAGATGAAGAGCCGCGGCAAAGAGAAAGACCCCAGCCTGATCCACCCTCAATTTGTCGCCCAGACGCTCAACAAGCTGGCCGATGAGGATGCCGTATTCACCGCCGATGGCGGCGCCTGTATGGTTTGGATGCTCCGCGACCTCACTGCCAACGGCAAACGCTCATTTCTCACCAGCCTTTCCCACGGCACCATGGCCAACGCCTACCCCCAAGCCCTGGGCATGGCCAAAGCCTATCCCGGGCGCCAGGTCATCGCTATGTGCGGCGACGGTGGTATGACCATGTTAATGGGAGACCTGTTGACACTGGTGCAAGAAAAAATCCCATTAAAAGTCCTGGTATTTAACAATAACTCCCTCGGCTTCGTAGAGATGGAGCAGCGCATTGAGGGGCTTCTCGACAGCTATACCGACTTACATAACCCGGACTTCGGCCGCGTTGCCGAAGCTTGTGGCATCAGTGGTGCCAGTATCGAGAGTGCGGATCAGCTTGAGGAAAGTATGAAGCGCTGGCTCGCCACTGACGGGCCGGCACTACTCAGCGTACCGACGAACCGCGTGGAGCTGGTGATGCCGCCGGAAGTTACAGCGCAGCAAGTCACCTCCACCGCACTGTTCGGACTTAAGGCAATACTCAACGGCCGCGCCGATGAGGTGGTAGATCTTTTGCGAGACAATTTCCTGCGCTGAGACTTTTTAGCAGGCCACAACAAAAGGTTTGTGCGGCACTCATGCATCATTTCGGACAGCAACGCCATAACAGCATGCTGGCCCTGATCGCCAGCAGTGAAGTCGACGACAACAGCGCTCCCGGCCGCGCCGCCATGAGGCTACAGGCAGAGTTATCAGAGCGAAAAATTGACGTAATAACAACCACCAGTGGTAGTGATGCCTGCGCCATACTGAGTACTAACACCGCGATCCAATGCCTGCTGATTAATTGGACCCTGCCCGGTGAAGCGAAATGCCCCGCCCTGGTTGTATTGGAAGAACTTCGCGCCCGCAATCCCCAAATGCCGGTATTCCTTCTGGCAGATCAGCAGACTGTCAGCACCATGCCGCGACGGGCCCTGGAATTAGCCAACGATTTTATCTGGATGTTGGAAGATACCCCGACCTTTATCGGCGGTCGCATCCAGAGTGCGATTGAAAGATACCGCCACGCCATTCTTCCCCCCATGTTTCGCGCCCTGACCCACTTTGCCCGGGTCCATGAATATTCATGGCACACACCCGGCCACACTGGGGGAACAGCTTTTCTCAAATCCCCTGCGGGTCGCGCTTTTTACGATTTCTTTGGGGAAAATATGTTGCGCTCGGACCTCTCTGTTTCTGTAACAGAGTTGGGATCGCTTTTGGATCACTCGGGCCCCATTGCCAAGGGAGAGAAATATGCAGCAAAAGTATTTGGTGCGGATCGCACTTACTATGTAACCAATGGCTCTTCGACATCGAATAGAGTGATATTGATGGCATCGGTTACCCGGGGGCAATTGGCTCTGTGCGATCGAAACTGCCATAAATCCGTCGAACACGCGATCACCATGTCAGGTGCAGTTCCAACCTACCTGATTCCCCTACGCAACAACTACGGCCTCATAGGCCCTGTCCCTCCCCAACAGTTGACGGCCAGCTCTGTTGCCAATGCTATTCGGCAAAACCCTTTGTCCAAGCACGCCAAAAACTCCCGTGCCGTTCACGCAGTCATTACTAATTCCACCTACGACGGTCTCTGTTACAACGTGCGCAGAGTGGAAGAACTTCTCGGCGAGTCCGTTGATCGCCTGCACTTTGACGAAGCCTGGTACTCATACGCTCGATTTAATCCTATCTATCGAGATCGCTTCGCAATGTATGATTTGGGCGAAGCCGACGCGAAAAATGGCCCGAGCAAATTTGCCACTCAGTCAACACATAAATTACTCGCCGCATTGTCCCAGGCATCGATGATTCACATTCGCGATGGGCGTAAACCCATTGAGCATGGGCGCTTTAATGAAGCCTTTATGATGCATGCCTCAACCTCCCCACTTTACTCCATCATGGCCTCCAATGATGTGAGCGCAGCAATGATGGATGGGCCGGGTGGAAAAGCATTAACAGAGGAGTCAATTGCTGAGGCCATAGCGTTCCGACAAGTATTGTCCCGTTTGCAACAGGAGTATCGCGATAAAGAAGAGTGGTTCTTCGGAGGTTGGCAGCCTGAGCATGTCACCGACCCCAGTAACGGGCACAACTACGCCTTTCACAGCGCCCCAGCAGAGCTCCTGTGTCATGAGCCCAGCTGCTGGTTATTAGACCCCGGCGAGTCATGGCATGGATTTGGTGATATTGAGCCAGATTACTGCATGTTGGACCCGATTAAAGTATCGATTACCACCCCGGGGATAAACCCTGATGGCAAACTGTCTGCATCTGGAATACCTGCCAACATCGTCAGTAAATACCTGGACAACCTCGGCATTATCGTGGAGAAAACTACCGATTTTACGATTTTGTTCCTGTTTTCTATCGGTATTACCAAGGGTAAGTGGGGCACTCTCATCAATGCTTTACTGGCCTTTAAGCGCGACTTCGATGCCAACCGGCCCTTAAGTGAATGCCTGCCAAACCTTATAAAAAAGTCCCCAGCCTATCGCAATATCGGGCTGCGCGACCTTGCAGACAATATGTTTGCTTCCATGAAAAAATTGCAAACCACAGTGCAAATGTCTGCAGGATTTTCAGCCTTACCTAGAGCTGACTGCAGTCCGGTACAAGCTTATGAAACCCTGGTTCGCGGCGATGTGGAAATGCTTCCGCTAAGCAAGTTACCTGGACGTACCGCAGCCACGGGCGTTGTACCCTACCCTCCAGGTATTCCTCTGTTAATGCCCGGCGAAAATTTTGGCGATGAAGATAGTCCGGCATTGATTTACTTGAGAACTCTGGAAGCCTTCGACCAGCAATTTCCAGGCTTTACCCACGATAACCACGGAGTAGAGGTGCGGGACGGCCACTATCATATTTACGCCCTGCGGGGAGACTCGCCATAGGCTCGCCTATCAAAGAGGAGCATAAAATAGGCTTAGTGCCCGCAACCCTGATGGTTGCAGGCAATATGATGGGCTCCGGGGTTTTTATGCTCCCCGCCAATCTCGCCGCAGTCGGCAGTATTTCTTTGATCGGCTGGCTGATAACCATTGTCGGCGCTATCTCCCTGGCCCTGGTATTTGCCAAGCTCGCCGCTATCTATCCCGCAGCCGGCGGCCCTTACGCCTATGCCCGCCGCGCTTTTGGCGATTACATTGGCTACCAAACCAACCTGGTTTACTGGCTGGCCAATGTAATCGGTAATGTTGCGCTGATTACTGCAGGCCTGGGCTATCTGACCCATTTTTTTCCACCGTTAAAAGACCCACTGACTTTTGCCATGGCCCAGGTTGCTATGGTCTGGCTGCTGACTTACGCCAATGTACTGGGCCCGCGCACCGTCGGTCGCATCCAATCCCTCACCACCGGCCTGGTTTTGCTTCCAATCCTCGGCACCGCTATTTTTGGCTGGTTCTGGTTCGACCAGCAAAACTTTACCAGCAGCTGGAATGTCTCAGGCAAAAGCGACCCCAGTGCTATTATGGCCAGCCTGACCTTCACGCTCTGGGCCTTTATTGGGGTGGAAACCGCCTCTGTATCCGCCGCAGTGGTAAAAGACCCCACCAAGAACGTTCCGATCGCAACGGTTGGGGGAGTTACCCTGGCTTCTATCGCCTATGTACTCAGCTCATCGGTCATTATGGGGATGCTGCCGAACCAGGAATTAATCAGCTCCTCCGCTCCCTTTGCCGATGCTGCTCGCCTGGCACTGGGAAATACTGCGGCCAATGTCGTAGCCCTGTGCGCCGCTATTGGCTGTATCGGTTCATTGGGCGGCTGGATACTGCTGGTGGGGCAGTCTGCCAAGGCCGCGGCAGATGATGGCCTGTTTGCAGCGCTATTTGCCCGCACCAATAACAAAGGCGTGCCTACCGGCGGATTAACCCTGGTGGCCGTGTTGATGTCTGTATTGATACTCACCACCATATCGCCAACGGCCAGCCAGCAGTTTGGCAAAATTGCTTCTGTCGCTGTGATTATGACACTGATGCCCTATATCTATTCTGCGGTAGCTTTGCGGGTTTTGGCCTACGGCAAAATGCCGCCTCAGCAGTACGGACTGTTTACCGTGATTTTGCTGATTGCAGCGGTGTACTGCCTTGTGGCCCTGGTGGGATCTGACGGGCAACAAACCCGCTGGTCCCTGATCTTTGTGATTGCGACAGTCATTTTTTATGCGCTAATTTTAAATCGCCGTCGCAGCGTTGAAGAAAAGCACTTTCTACCCGGTGGGCCAGAACCAGCCTGGGTTCACTACTTCACTCTCTTTGCCACAATTGCTGCCCTGTGCCTGTTCTTCTGGTTTTCCGTAGGGCAATACCCGGACTTGGAATTGCGCCTGCGCGCACCCAACCCCTCGGGTCATCATCTTGAGAGGCACATTGAACCCTAGACTCAGCGGGTTAGCGCCCTCTCGATGGTTTCCGCGGTAATTTCAGTAATCCCTTGGGAGTTGGATTCACGGTTACCCGCCACATTGAGCGTCTGCGGACGATTCTTGAGGATAAAGTCGCGCACCAGTTGTACTCGATTGGCATCAGTCGGATTGACTACCAAGTGTGGCCTCCCCGATGCCTGGCAGAACTCAATAGTAAACAGGGTGCCATCACTACTGGGATTGGTTGTGAAGATAACAGTGGCATCGGAGTTGCGGATATTCTCACGAGTACGCTCTTCCAGATCCGGGGACGTGTTTTCAACCAGCCCAAGCCTTTTCAGAAAATCCGGCCGATCACCGATCTCAGTCCAGTAACCCTGCGGTGCTGTGCCACCGGTGGCAATTCCCAGGCGCTGCCCTGCCAGCAAGCCGCCGGTATCCGCCCCTGTCTGACCACCACTGATAATTTTCTCCGGTCGGAAGATCACTTTTCTCCCCCATATCGTTTATCGTCCTACTAGCTCGAGCTAGCAGATATCAAGGCAGCGATAATTGGCATTGAAATTAACGACCGCAGCCACTAATTTATCTCCAACTTTAGTCTGGCCGGCAGCGCTGTGAATTACTATCTGATACTGAAAACACTGCATATCCTTTGCGCCATAATCGTACTCGGCACAGGGACCGGCATCGCTTGGTACACCCTGAGGGGCTGGCTGTCCGGAAATGCCCAAGTTATGCAGTGGGTCAGCCGGGAGACGGTACGGGCAGACTGGATATTTACCGGATCGGCGGTAATTGGTCTATTCGGTAGCGCGGTGGGAATGCTGCTGATTAATCCAAGCTGGATGCTGCAAGCCTGGCTGCAATTAGCCGCCGGTCTCAGCGCAACCGTGTTCTTGTTGTGGCTGCCGGTTGTTTACCTTCAGTACCAGCTGCGTAAACATGCCAAAGAGGACGGTAATATAGACAAAATGCGCAAGCTAATGATGGCTTGGTCCCTGCTCGGGGCTATCGCATTTCCCATAACCGTTGTCATTGTCTATCTGATGGTCTCTAAGCCGGCACTATAAGGACTCATGCCTGGCCATTACCTCTTCGCCCCCCTGAGGGTCTTATAGCTCGCTCGATGGCCAATATCTTTCCACTGCCGCTTGAAGTCATCCAGGACGACCCCAGACACGATTTCTGCATTACCTTCCGCACTTTTATCCAAACGGTGTATCGCTTCTTTCTTACATAGTGGAACAATAATCGCCGAGCGTTCATGTCGGTCCATTCTCAACAGACGGCTGCGAATATGCTCTGCCTCACCACCGGTACAACTTGCATCTGTAATCACAAATACATTGGTATCACTGTCCAGGTCCGAGGCTATGGTGCCAAAACCTAGATCAAACTGCCGAAATACCACCCCTTTAAACAGCCCCTCCCCAACTTCCGAACCCGTAATAAAGGGCCAGGCATGTGCCAGGGTCCACAAGTAGGACTTACTTAAGACATATTGCAGGTGCTGATTGCGAACAAGCCCCAACTGGAATTGACGCTCAAAGGTTTCATCATTCAACTTGGCTTTACTGCAAATGGCTTTGGGAATGAGTTCCCCTTTGTAGCTGGTGGTCGGGATAACCACAATAAAATCATCAGCATCCCGCTTTTTCTCCAACGCCTTAAGAATGGTCGCCTGTAGATGTAAGACAAATTCCTCGGTGGTAATTACATCGTGTGGCAGCGCTGCGTTGTCCATTGCCAGGTTCATATAAAGTGTTTCCGCTCTATATGCCTGAATAATCGGCTCCAGCTCTTCTCGACTAAACAACAACTTTTCATCGAGAATCGCCTGCTCATTTATTTTCTTTGCGTAGCAATCTATCAGCAGTTGGTCTGCGGCATAGATACCGAAATTTCCCGAACTGACACAGCGGAAGTATTCCTCATCTTGCATCGACAAAAATCGCTCAACCACAGCCCGGCTTATGTCCCGGCCAAACAACTCATAAAGCGCGTCCTCTTGCCTAGGTAAAAAATATTCTTCCGGGTCAATCAACTGCTGAGATCGTTTAAGAACCACTTAATCACACCTAATTCTTAATCCACTGCCATTAACCCGCATTAACAAATACGAATTATGTTAAACACAACAATTTACAGAGTTGTGCACACTTCATCGAAATCCAACCGAGGGTTGCGCGGATATAATTTGTCAGTTTCGCCATAGCCAAGGTTGCACAAGAAATTGGACTTAATATGACAATCGGGGAAGTGCTCCGGTAGAAAAGCCGGTGCTGAGCATTTTTCACTGAAGAATTCCTCATCAACTAATGCGTTATCAAACCCCGACATTGGACCGCAATCGAGCCCCAGGGCCCTCGCCGCTAAAATAAAGTAGCCTCCTTGCAAGGAACCATTGCGAAATGCAGTAACCTCGGCGTATTCGGGGCTATCGGCAAACCATTCCCGCGCAGGAGTCTGGGGGTAGAGCCTCGGAAGGTGTTCATAAAAGTGCATATCGTAAGCAATAATGGCAGTCACCGGAGCCCGCATAGTTTTTTCAATGTTTCCTTCATTAAGCGCTGGCTTGAGCCGCTCCTTAGCCTCCTTACTTACAACAAACACCAATCGCATAGGGCAACAATTAGCACTGGTGGGTCCGAATTTGACCAAGTCGTAAAGCTGTTTCAAAACCTCTTTTGAAACCGGCTTATCCTGCCAATGACTATGGGTTCGGGCTTTGTTGAATAGCTGGTCGAGCACCTCAGAGGAAACAGGTTGCATAAGAGCTACCCCAAAATAACTTCGCTGGTAACAGTTTAGTTTGCGCCAGACATTTCAAAGGAGCAGCAGAATCATTAGAAGATGGCAGGCCATCACTAGGTAGGTCACGATGCTGCGGGTGCGGAAATACTGATCCCGCCCGGGCAGATTGGGGTTCAACCGGGCCTCGGCCCAGACAACAAAACCGAAAGCAACTAGTAATACCGGTAGCGCCCAAGTGGTGCGAAACATCAGCAGCGCCACCCACCCCACCAACGTCACCAGGTTACTCAGTAGCGCTAAAATCATCCTATGCGGATGCCCCACTTGATTGAGTGCAGCACCCCACCAAACACCGCAAAGAAAACTCAGAATCACGGCGCTGTAGGCGGTGAACAGTAGGCGCGGAGTCACTCCCCAAAGAGAAAACCCTAACCACTGCATAATGATTCCTGCGACAAATGGAATCAAACCAAGGTAAGCCAGCCAGTCAAACAGCCGCGTATCTACTGGTGGGTAGTGATGGATGTCAGTGTCCATGTCGTCTAAGCTTCCAAGTCAAAGACAGTTTCGTCTCAAACAACAAGCTTAGCGGCAGGAGCAAGCAGCAATGGATGCCGAACAGAAGATTGACGTCAAACAAGCGCTGCGGGTGTTTGATAGGGCGACAAAGGAGGGGCGCAAGGAAGGTAACGAATGGCATTACCAGGGACTGGCAGTCAGCACTGACTTTGACGGCTATACGGTTTTTATCAACTCCCCCAAAGTAAAACTCACCATATTTTTCCACAATAAATTTTCTGTGGATTCCACCAGCAGCAAAGAGCTCGAAGAGTTTATTCGGCTATTGAAAAAGCTTGATTCAGGATAAGAGAAAAGAACCTAGAAACCTCAAACAGAGGTAAATTTTAAACACCAAAATGAGACACGGTGAGAGCAACTTTTCGACATTCACTAAAAGAACACCGTATGCACAAATGGAGACACTATCCACCACCAAGCTTAAAAATCTCAGAAAACCCAACGCATCCGGTTTAAAATTACAGCCTAATACTACCGCAGCTACCTTCCAGATAAATCGATCATCTTACGGACTTATTCGGGTAGCACAGAATTTTGAAGCCCAGCGAAACATTGACCCATCATTTCACCCAAAGTCCGCTGGGCTAAATCTTAAGCTTCCCCTAGTAGAATTTTAATTATTGCCCCAAGAATATAACCAACACTATCCGTCACTCCACCAGACACATCACTTCCAGCCATTAACATATCTGCTGAAATGGTTTTCCCTTCTTCAGATATCTGAGTGTGAATCACATCCTCATGTATTGATCCAGCAAAACATACACTGACAGTTAAGACCATAAAAAACAATTTATATATAACTTTCATTAACATTCCTCCTAATTGATCAAATTTTCCACCTTTCCTTCTTTCCATCCTCCAAAAATCTCCCTATTTTTGGAATATCCACATTAATGGATATTTGAACAGCCTTCAAACCTATTAGATTAAACTTAAAATTCTCATATGAAACCTTATTAGCTTCCATGAATGAAAAAATACCTGCGAGATCAGCCTGGGTGTTACTCCCTGACGGAACAAAGTAGCCAGCAAGATCGAACTTGCGATTGCCAATATCTTCCGCGTCATATTCAATCCCCCTGAAACCTAAAAGGTATCAACACCTCCAAAAGTTCAGTGCTATCATTGGGAGACGCGCCTAGTACTTTTCTGCCACGTCTAAAAGCAGAGGACCACCACCTGCCAACATGGTAGAATTGTGTTTAAAAAAATCCAATAGTTGGTTATCCATAACCAGACACTTCGTCAAACACCAGTCCCAAATAACAGCATCTCCCCAACCTTCCTTTAATATCAACCTTTACATTTCATTGCATGCAAATATTTTTTAACATCCTCAGGAGCCAATAAACAATTACAGCTTTGAAATATCTTGCTCCTGGCAACATCATTGGTCACACAAAAGATCATCTTGAGCATCAATACTGATTCAGAGTTAGCTATGTTGATGCTCAAACGGCAAAATATAACCTTTTTCGCCAGAGTAAAGTTGGAAGCTTGCCATGTCTTTTTTCAGTCCTTCTCGAGGAAGGCCAAATAGCCTTACACCCTAACAGGATTCTTTAATGGCTTTATTGATACAACCTTCTCGCCAAGGATAAATGTAAATCATGGTCATATCTACTGGAGAGCGTCCCAAGATCTTTATATTTTCTGCAAACTAAAATACTACGGCGTCTAAGTGATCAACCCCACCGTGAATACCGTTTTGCTTTATGAGATCTTGTGCAAAATTATTGAGTAAAGCACGGGGCAGCCTTGCCTTTGTGCTTCTCTCAGCATCTGTATATTTCTTGGAAATGAAAGATAGTTTTTCCATTACTTACATTTTCTGGGGGAGGAGGGAAGAAATACCGGGCTACCTGGTACAAACTCACCATAACAATCATCCTGACTGATCATTACGCTCCTCAATCTTCAGTGCTCCAAGATCGCCGAATGCGGCCCCTGCAGTAACACCAATAGGTTTACCGTCCTAGGCTTTCCCGTTTTGGTGCATTTCTCAGGAAGCCTAAAAAATTCCTGAAATTAGCCCGTCGCCTAGTATCTCTCTCTTATATGTCGTTAAGCAGTTTCATTACCCCTTAATGCACTACAAAAAAGTACCCAAAGAGTCACTTTCGTCTTCCTTGAATCACTCAGACAAAGATGCCCATAAACCATTTATGCTTTCTGGTTACAAAATAACTGATTGAAAATAAAAGCTAATTAAGAAACGGCACGTAAATCTTCAAAAGGCGGTACTCAAAAACTGTACTTCCACACATTGGCTCTAATTTATAATTTTTACGGAAGGATGGTCAGTAGAAATCACTGTACAGTACGTAAGTTTTTCAAGATTGGCCAACAGGGTATTGATGAACAGCCCCTAGTGTACGAGTTTGATCTTCTAGCGAGCCTACGATAGTACAGCTTACAAATACCCTTTAGTATTAGTTTACTACTGCTCACCCAGCTTACTTATAGCGTTCGATCAGTCGATATCGACTTGTAATGGCGAGTTCCCAAAGAGACCTGTGCTGATTTTTAGAGCACTAACGTGGAAGCGGGCAAAGGCAACAGAACTACCAAGCTGTCTCACGATAACCCCATAGCCAACGATTAGAGCTACTGCTGAAATGACCCAATTTAGTGAGCTTAGGCAGCGAGTATTCTGGCGTTTCCTCTAAAGAATCAGGAAGCTTGGAGCCAATAAACGTCAATGCAAAAGCTTCCTGTAAATCTGAGCCACCTTAGCAGGCCAAGCGAGAATTACTGCCCGGCACTCTCCGGCACACCACTGTGAAAGCGGAACTGTCCATCACTGCCTTCCACTAATTCCTTTTCTTTCTCCAGCAGTACCTGAACCCTAGATTGAATATCTTCATCGGAAGCCTTCTGGGCAAGGTGTAGGTAATCGCGGAAGTGACGCGCCTCAGATTTAAGCAGGGAGAGATAAAACTTCTGCAACTCATCATCTAACTGAGGCGCAATCCGTGCAAAGCGCTCGCAGGAGCGCGCCTCGATAATAGCGCCACAAATCAGCGTGTCGATCAGTCGCCCCGGCTCTGCGCTGCGGACTTCGGCACGAAGGCCCGCCGCGTAGCGGGAGGCACTAACGTGGTGGTAGGCGATACCGCGTTTCTCCATAATCGCCAGCACCTGCTCAAAGTGGCGTAGCTCTTCGCGAGCCAGACGCGACATTTTGTTCAGCAGCTCAAAGTCATTCAGATAGCGAAACATCAGGTTCAGGGCAGTACCCGCCGCTTTTTTCTCGCAGTTGGCATGATCAATCAGCATCATTTCCGGCTCCTTCAATGCCGCCTCCACCCAGGCATCGGGCGTGGGACACAGCAGGAATTCATTGATAGCGGACAGATCTGGGATTTGAGCATTCATAGGGCGAACAAACTTAACCGGAGCAAAATAACTTGGCGCGGGATTATAGCGGCCCCAAGCCACAAACGCCCACTTTTAAACCTCTAACGGGCACTACTTCACCGACTGACAGAGCCTGGCAGCAATTACCCAAGAAGGTCCCTAATGATAAATACACTCAACTTGATAACGATTTATTAAGTGCATTAATATAAAAATCACTTTTTATCCGGCATATCTGATGAATGACTACAGAACCCAGGCAAAAGCTATCCCACCGCTACTGGAAAACGTCCATGGCGCCGCCCAAGCCCTGAGAGAATCCCTGGAGTTGCTGCAAAATGCCGAGAAACCCTGGCAGCACTATCTACTTCAGCCCCCTTTCGCACAGGATGCCGCACTCAGTCTCAATCAGAGCTTTGAACGCCCCTATTCACTGTCAGGCGCTCTCTACTCGCAACTCGACTATCTGGAGCCCGTTAGCGCCGGAGGAGATGCCCGCGCTACTTTACAAGTACCAGGTTTATTGGCGGTACCGACCAAAACCCTTGAGCTTGCCCAACAACTCAATAGCCACAAAGAGATCTTTGCCAAGGCTATTGCCGAACTTCGCAGCGCCCTAGCGGAGCGGCCAGTAGCTGAGCAGGATCGCACTGTGCGGGAAACCCTTGCGGATGCTAGGTACCCCCGCGCACATCTACGCCAATGCTACCGGCTAGTGTTGATGTGCCCGAAGCGGCCGGATGCCATCACCCTTTCATGGATCAAGGCGCGTAAATCCATTCGCAAGGTCACGGTGAAATGGTGTGAAAAGAAGTTGGTGCAGCTCGACCCTCAAGGGTCCGATCCCGGTATCCAATATCAGCGCCAGCTACTCGCCGGGCTACACAAAAGCCAGCAGGAGGATTTACGCCAAGTGCAGGTACAGAGTCGCCCTAATCTCCAGGTAGCGGAAATCTTCTATGGGCACGAGCTAGGTGAGGAAGAGGAATATCATCAGGTCGGCTATTCCTCCATGCCGATTCTGGTAGAGGCCAACGAAGCCGGGCAGCTGCCTGAATTCACCCGAGTTGACCACCAACCGAGCTTGAGTCGGCGGCGCCAGCGGCGGGATCTGGCAATCGCCAGTGAGCCCTTTCTACCGGCGCTCAGAGTATTTTTGCGCCAGCAGCGCTAAACCCAGGCTCTCAAATGGAGCTGCCATCAACTTTTGAACCGTCCTAGGTAATACCAGGCGCCACATAGCGCTGGTAATAGGCGACAGACAGTGCGTAAAAATCCTCATCAATAAGGCGGCGAATTTCCACCAGTGGGACGCCGCGCGCCTGTGCAGTGAGTTGCAACCCAAAAGCCTTGAGGTCTGATATTTGGCTGGCCCCTGCCCTCAACAGTTCGAACACCCAACAGTAGGGATTTTGACTTTCATCAAAACGGACCCGCTGGTGATGAAGCTGCTCCAATAGCAGCTCGCGATCCACGATCTCCAACTGGCTGCGCACCGCATTCACCAAATACCCCTCTCGGCGCTCGGCAATTACCCGGCGCTGTTCTTCACTGTAGGCATTCCAATCAATAACCTCATGTGCAAAGCGCTTGCAGCCACGACAAACATCATCGCCAATTCCTGTGGAGCAAACACCGATACAGGGCGTGCGAACCTTCTTGTACATTAACTATCCGACCAACCTATTTATGCCGCCCGCGCGGCCTTCAAATTGCGCGTAGCCTATTTTGTTTCCGCCGCCAAGAAAAGGGGGAAGTACCAGCTGCCAAACTACTAAAATTCACCTAGCAAATAGTCATAATTCACTTAAATTATTGATTTTTCGATAAACTTAACAGCAGTAGGGCTTTCCTGTAGTATTCGCCCCCCGCCATCAGCGGCCTCGAAAAAAAATCCCGGCTGACAGTTAATAGACCGGGAATTCCACCCGCTGTAGGTGCCACCCCACACACCAAGAGGGACTTATCAGTGCTTGAAGCCTATCGCAAACACGTCGCCGAGCGCGCCGAACAAGGCATTCCGCCAAAGCCATTGGACGCCGAGCAAGTCGCCGGCCTGGTTGAATTGCTGAAAAATCCGCCAAAAGGCGAAGAACAGGAACTGGTTGACCTGCTCACCCAACGCGTTCCGCCGGGCGTTGACGAAGCCGCTTATGTTAAAGCAGGTTTCCTGTCCGCCATTATCAAAGGTGAAGCAGAATCCCCGCTGATCGATCGCAAACACGCTGTAGAACTGCTGGGCCAAATGCTGGGCGGTTACAACATCTCCACCCTGGTCGAGCTGCTGGACGACAAAGATCTGGCCGAACTGGCTGCCGAGCAGCTGAAAGGCACCCTGCTGATGTTTGACGCCTTCCACGATGTGGAAGAGAAAGCCAAAGCCGGCAACGAATTCGCCAAAGCGGTAATGCAATCCTGGGCAGACGCCGAGTGGTTCACCAAGCGCAACAAAGTACCCGAGAGCATCAAAGTTGCCGTATTCAAGGTAACTGGCGAAACCAACACCGACGACCTGTCTCCGGCACCGGATGCCTGGTCTCGTCCGGACATTCCCCTGCACGCGCTGGCCATGTACAAAATGAAGCGCGACGGCCTGGAGCCAGAAGAAGCAGGCGTTACCGGTCCGCTAAAGCAGATCGAAGAAGTTAAAGCCAAAGGCCTTCCCGTTGCTTTCGTTGGCGACGTAGTAGGTACCGGTTCTTCCCGTAAGTCCGCCACCAACTCCGTGCTGTGGTACTTCGGTGAAGAAATGCCTGGCGTGCCCAACAAGAAAGGTGGCGGTATTTGTATCGGCGGTAAAGTTGCCCCGATCTTCTACAACACCATGGAAGATGCCGGCGCACTGGTATTCGAAGCCCCCGTTGACGAACTGGGCATGGGCGACGTTATCGAGATCCGCCCTTACGACGGCAAGATCCTGGCCGAAGACGGCAAAGTCCTGTCTGAATTCCAACTGAAGTCCGACGTACTGCTGGACGAAGTTCAGGCTGGCGGTCGTATCAACCTAATCATCGGTCGCGGCCTGACCGGCAAAGCCCGTGAAGCCCTGGGCCTGGCGCCTTCCGAGCTGTTCCGCAAGCCTGAGCAACCTGCCGACACCGGCAAGGGTTACACTCTGGCCCAGAAGATGGTTGGTAAAGCCTGTGGCGTTGAAGGTATCCGTCCGGGCACCTACTGCGAGCCGAAAATGACCACTGTGGGCTCCCAGGACACCACTGGCCCCATGACCCGTGACGAACTGAAAGACCTGGCCTGCCTCGGCTTCTCCGCCGACCTGGTAATGCAGTCTTTCTGTCACACTGCGGCCTATCCGAAGCCCGTTGATATCAGCACCCAGCACACCCTGCCGGACTTCATCATGAACCGTGGCGGTGTTTCCCTGCGCCCGGCTGACGGCATCATCCACAGTTGGCTGAACCGCATGCTGCTACCGGACACCGTAGGTACCGGTGGTGACTCCCACACCCGCTTCCCCATGGGTATCTCCTTCCCGGCAGGTTCCGGTCTGGTAGCTTTCGCCGCCGCTACCGGTGTTATGCCGCTGGATATGCCTGAGTCCGTACTGGTGCGCTTCAAGGGCAAAATGCAGCCCGGCATCACCCTGCGCGACCTGGTGCACTCCATACCTCTCTACGCTATCAAGCAGGGCCTGCTGACCGTTGAGAAGAAAGGCAAGAAGAACATCTTCTCCGGCCGCATCCTCGAGATCGAAGGCCTGGAAGACCTGACTGTAGAGCAGGCATTCGAGCTGTCCGACGCCTCCGCCGAGCGCTCCGCTGCTGGCTGTACCATCAAGCTGTCCGAAGACACCATGTCTGAGTACCTGCGCTCCAACGTAACCCTGTTGCGCTGGATGATCGCTGAAGGTTACGGCTCCAAGCGTACCCTGGAGCGCCGCGCGCGCGCCATGGAAGAGTGGCTGGCCAACCCGAAACTGATGGAAGCGGACGCCGACGCTGAGTACCTGGAAGTAATCGAGATCGACCTGGCCGAGATCAAAGAGCCGATCGTATGTGCTCCTAACGATCCGGACGACGCTCGCCTGCTGTCCGACGTTGCTGGCGACAAGGTAGACGAAGTGTTTATCGGCTCCTGTATGACCAACATCGGTCACTTCCGCGCTGCCGGTAAACTGCTGCAAGAACACAAAGGTGGCATCTCCACTCGTATGTGGATTTCCCCGCCCACCAAGATGGACGAGCACCAGTTGATGGAAGAGGGTTACTACAACATCTACGGTTCTGCCGGTGCCCGCACCGAGATGCCCGGATGTTCCCTGTGTATGGGTAACCAGGCACGTGTGGCACCGAACGCCACCGTACTGTCCACCTCTACCCGTAACTTCCCCAACCGTCTGGGCGATGGTGCCAACGTGTACCTGACCTCCGCTGAGCTGGCTTCTGTAGGCGCCATCCTGGGTAAACTGCCGACTCCGGCTGAGTACCAGGAATACGCACAGAACCTGGACTCCATGTCCAGCGAGATCTACCGCTACCTGAACTTCGATCAGATTGAAGACTTCCAGAAGTCTGCCGAAGAAGGCAAGCGCATCGCCGCGACTGAGATCCAGGAAGTGAATGTCTAAGTGACAGCCTGATCCAGACCAAAAGCCCCGCTTTTTAGCGGGGCTTTTTTTATCCAGTGAAAATATCCCTATTTACCTACCCTGTAAAATCAGATTTTCCTGCCACTATATCCCCCCTAATTCCTAAGCAAGTCCCTAAAGTCGCGACCACTATTGGCCCACAAATAGACTTTTGAAATACCCTACTGCGAAAGTGCATACATTCTTCCGACTGAGATTTGGGAGATGAGTCTTAAATTGAAAGACTAAATAATATAAAAACCGCCACTAGGCAAACAATATATTGCCCATTTCATTACCACCGGCTAGATTTGAAGATTGGCATTTATACAGAGTTTACAACGGTAAACCTTAGAGAATTAAATTCGATGATTTATTGGAAAACAACCTCTATTACTCGATAGACTTTCTTTAAATGAAAAAATTATTGATGAAATTTAGCCGACCTACATTTAAAAAGTTTCCTGTAAGACTCGTACCTCCCCCTAAAATCTTCTTTTGCCACATCCCAAAATGTGCAGGTTCCTCCCTGCACTCCGCCATTAGTTCTCAATATTATGAGCCAAATAAATTAGGCAGCTTCAACATTAAACGAGCAGTTAGCAAGCGAGCAGCTGATGTATTAGAAATGCCAATGATGTCTGTACGAGAAACTGTAATGGTTCACAATCTATCTATAAATTCTAATTATTATGGACACGGGCACTCATTCTGCCGCCCGAATGTTGTAAAAAATTTCTCCAACGAATGGAATTTTATAACAGTACTACGAAACCCAATTGATAGATGGATATCTCTCTACACCTATAACACCTACAAGAAGAGTCAATGGGACAAGAACTCTCTCCCTTTGGATAAATATATCGAGTCCCAGATTGGGATCATGACAGGACAAGTTTTCATACGATATTTTTCGGATTTTTCTGACTCAAATCCTTCAGAATACATAGAGCAAGCCTTAAAAAATTTACAGCAGTTCTCAATTGTTGGCACAACCAATCATTTAGACAAGCTAACCCAACAAATCTCTAAAGACTTCGATATAAAACTAGACATCCCCAAGATTAACAAGAGCCCTAATACCAAACTTGCTCAGGAGATAAAAACAGACGCAAAAGCAATCAAGAAAATTGAGAAGATTTGCCAATATGATATGGAAATTTACAAAAGATTTACTGATAAGCATGGACCAATATCTTCTGGAAAGAGTTACAAAGCGATGTAAAAACACTGAAAACATACCAAGTCGTGCGAGCCCCCACTAAGACGATAACCCTGCAAAGGGGGAGAGGACTACGAACGGTACAAGTTACGCTGATTCAAATAAAACGAGCGCAATATTGCTACCCATATACAAATATCAGAAACCCCCTCCAAATATATCACTTAGATCATCCACACCCGTAACGGCGCAAACCTCTCGATTACTGTTTAAAATATAGCCACCCATAAATCTACCCGAGAAGACAAGTGGAATGACGCGAATTGTTATCAGTCATAACCACCTCAATTGGTATCGGCTAATGGAGATACACTTCAATGATGGCGTAATCTACAGCTTTCTTTCCCTCTCAACTCCTAAAATCAGGTCAGCTATAATCATTTACAAGCCATAATGTAAAAGTTCGACCATTAGGAATTTTCCTGAAAACAATAAGATTCGCTTAAATACGCCCCCAAAATATCGAACTATAAGAATATAGATACCAATGCCCAATAAACACCCAGATTTTAAACAAAAACCAACAACTCCCAGTAAAGATACTTTTTTAATACAGTGGCAGAATCGCTGGGCATTCTTCACTCAAAAATTCAAACGGAAGATCCTGAAGTATGCCGGTCGCCTAATCAATGCTATCTTTCACAAGCATCGCCATTTCCCAAACTTCTACTTCCCCAATAGTCGCCCACCCTACCCAAAGACTATACCAAGCAACTCCTATACAAGCACATCAGACAATACCCAGACTTTTATTCTTTATAGAATTATCGGCAACGACCTAATCCCTCGACACAGCGCCGGACAATCCTATAAAAACCTTGAATTCATTTTGCAGCATGAGCCTCCACTAGAGGGCTGCAAGAAGGTGTTTATCCTCAACCGAATTGTTGACCCAAGAGAGGAAACTGCCATTATCAAACTGCTTTGCAATTACAAACAAAGTTACTTGAGAATACCCTTTCACTGGGGTGAATACAAAGAAATTGGGTGGAACATCCTGGATTACCCGATTAATTATGCCCCCTATAAACTAAAAGACCTTCGCATGCGACGGGATTTGGAAATACAAGCCGAGCTGGGTCTATACCGTCATAAAAATAACTATGTAATGAATAATAATGGGGCGAGAAATCTCGCTCTAGAAGATGGTAAATCAAAAGCAGATTGGATTTTACCTTGGGATGGAAATTGCTTTGTGACTTCAAAAGCCTGGAACGCAATAAGACAACAAGTTCTCAACCATGCCACCTACCCATACCATATTATCCCAATGGCAAGACTATTAGATAATCAGTCCATACTGTGTGAAGACTTCGAGCCTGCCCCCACAGAGGAGCCACAGGTTCTGTTTCGATCTGATAGCACTGAGATTTTTGATAGCCGCTTCTGTTACGGAAGGCGCCCTAAGGTAGAACTTTTATGGCGGCTAGGAGTATCGGGGAAATGGGATGAGTGGGCGATTTTCCCTTGGGATCTCCCCTGCCCGAATTACTCGGAAGCCGCAGGTCACTATACTCAGGGAGGCTGGGTAGCCAGACTATTTTCCGGAAAGACGCACCTGGAGCGGACAGATCAGCAGTCCAGCCGGGATCGAGGAACAACTCGCTCTGAAGCTATCCTTGCCATGCTGGATCACCTCGATGATTCCAGCTTTTCCGCCGATACAAGCGCCCCTGGCAGCAAGTTGGCCGCAGCAAACAGGTGCGACCTTCCCTACCTAATGCTATTAAGAGAGGCCACGCAAAGATCGGTAAAAGCAAAACAGAGGGCGCGATCCAGTTCGATTAACAGCCTGCTTCAGGATTTGACCATTGTCGCCCTTGCGCAATCCCACTGCTCGAAGCAGGAATTCATTCAATTTATCAACAATAGCCTCATCAAGCTATTCCCCAACAAACATGAAACGAAATACAGCAAACAATTACAATCTGTAAATCCCAACCTACTGGTCTACACCCTCTCCAATTTCAAAAAACTGAAACAAGAACAGCAGATTCGTCTGATAGGAGTTGAGCGATTAGACTACCATCTGGAGCAATACTTTAACTGGTTGATAGATAGTCATCGCGGACAATCAACACGCCCAAAACTTGGGCATCTTGGCACACAGTATGATTTACAAGTTGTAGCTTTAGCGCTCTATCTCAATCAAATACAAACTGCCAGAAAAACTCTCAGGGACTCCCGCTTCCGAATATTAGAGCAGTTTGATCACTCGGATAACCAAGTATCAAAAACCAAGAGTAAAAATAATTTTCATTATGAATGTCTCAATCTTCAATCATGGATTTATCTTGCCAGTCTCGCAGAAACAATTGATGAAAATCTCTGGAACTTCACAGCAAGAAATGGGGCTGGCACCCAGCAGGGAATAGATAATTTTCTACAAGCGTTCGAAAACCACAAGGGCCCCAAGCATTTCGACCGGCAGAGACTGATCCCAATAGCCTATGCCTACAGACAACATTATGGAGAGCTAAAAGTAAAACTTAATGCCGTACCAATCAGCCAATGCAAACCTGTTTTCCCAATCGAAACGGGAATTTCCCCATTTTGGAACCTCGGCAAAGAAGCACAAACTTCACCTTTAAAGGCTGCCGATCAATTAACAACTGAAACGGAAAGATAGACAACGGATAGATTATTAAAATCAAATTTCAGGCTTTTTATCTCCGACAAATAAAATGCAAATAATAAAAGCAAACATGGCCAGATAGGCATTTACAGTAAATGCATATTCAATACCCGATGGCATATCAGTGGCCATCGCCACTATCGTAGTATTCAACCCTAATCCTACGGCACCACCCGCTATTTGAAACATAAAAATGATTGCACCCGCTAAACTTGCCCTACTGCTATCAACAACCGTTATAGCTACAGTTGTAATGGTGGAATTGAACAAACCAATACCAGCACCCAATATCACAAGCCCGGGAACCAAAGACATATATTGAGTATCCTTGTGGATATGAGATAGAAGATACATTCCAAGCGTCATCAATAAAGTAGCTGTCGATACTATCTTCTTTGCTCCAATCACATCATATAGCTTCCCTGCCAGAAAGCCGAAAACGCTAAAGGAGAGCATCATAGGGATCAGCCCCATCCCCGCCCTCATTGCTGAGGTACCACGAACATTGGTTAGGAACTGTGGAATAAAAAATAATCCAGCAAAGAAAAGCGCTGAAATCAATAACGTAGCAACAGAGGCGAAGACAAACCGTTTATTCCCAGCTACATCCGGTGGAATCAACGCCTGAGCCCCAACTCGTTTCTCAACGACACTAAACAAGCAAATAAGTAAGAAAAAGGCGGCGATAAGGCCGAGAACCAATGGGCTTTTGAAACCGACATCAACAACAAGATCGAACGCCAGTAACAAGGCAAATAGAGCCATCGACAGCGAAGTGATTCCGGCATAGTCAATACGTTCATCACAAGCTTCTGGAGAGTCATCAGGAATCACTCTCCAGCAAACATATAAGGCAACTGCTGATACCGGCAGGTTAATAAAGAAAATCCATCTCCAACTGGCATAATCTGCCAGCGCACCACCTAACAGTGGTCCAACTGAATTGGCAATACCGCAAACAGTAATCACCAGCCCTCCAGCAAAACCCGCTCGCTTTTCAGTCATCAGGCCATAGGTCATACCCAGGATCGACGGCCACATCATAGCCCCTCCAATCCCCATCAGTGCCCGGGATATCAATAACATTCCCATATTAACTGCAATCCCACCGATAAGTGAGAACGCCATAAATAGCAGGGTTCCAATAAAGAATACCCTCCTCCTGCCATACATATCGGCAAGGCAACCACCTGAAATAATCAGTACTCCAAAGACTAAGGCGTAACCATTAATGACCCACTGGGTCGTTGTAAGGTCAGAGTGGAACTCGTGCTCCATTGCCGGCAGCGCGGGAGAAAAGGCCGTAAAATCATTGGCGACAAGGAAAATGGCAAGAGACAGAGCCAACTTTCCAAGGTATAAATTCTTATCTAAGAGACCCTCTTGTCTTTCCATGGCGTAAACCTGCACTTGCATATACATAAACCAATTGACATACAAAATGACGTTATGATTTTTCTTCCTTAGACCCTATAAATAAAACGCAAATAATAAAAGATAACATCGCCAAGTATGCGTTTAATGTAAATGCCTGACTAATCCCATAAGATATATCACCAGCCAATGCGACTATTGTGGTATTCAGGCCCAACCCCACTGCACCACCCGCTATTTGAATCATAAAGATTATTGCTCCGGCCAAACTTGCTCGGCGCGGATCAACAACCGATATTGCAAACGTGATTATAGTAGAATTGAATAAGCCAATACCCGCCCCCAAAATTAACAACCCGGGAACCAAGCGAATATATTGACCGTCCTGATAGATATGAGACAGCATATATAAACCTAAAGCCATTAATAGTGTTGCTATGGAGACAATTAGCTTGGCTCCCAGCACCTTATAGACATTACCAGCAACAAAACCAAATACACTAAATGCCAACATAAGTGGAACCAATCCCAGACCTGCTATTGTTGCAGAAGCTCCATGGACTTTACTTAAATATTGCGGGATAAAAAAGAACCCCGCATAGAAGAACTGGGCAATTAACAAAGCGACACAGGCTGCAGTGACAAAAGACTTGTTTCCTGCTACATCTGGAGGGATTAATGCCCCCTCAGCTGCTCTCCCCTCAACCAATATAAAGAGGCAAAACAAGAGAAAAAAAGCCATAAACAACCCAAACACTAGATAGTTTTTAAACCCCACATCGACTACAAAGTCGAAAGCAAGCAGAAGAGAGAATAGTGCCGATGACAGTAGAGCAACTCCTCGATAATCTAACTTCTCTATAGGCACATTTAACGAATCTGGTGGAATCACTCTGAAGCAAAGATAAAGAACCACTAGAGAAAGTGGTAAATTAATAAATAGAATCCATCTCCAGCTGATATAGTCAGCCAGGAAACCTCCCACTAATGGCCCTACAGAATTTGCTATACCGCATATCGTAATAATCAGTCCACCGGCCAACCCAGCATTCTTCGGTGTCATCAGACTGTACATCATCCCCAAAACAGACGGCCAAATCAGCGCACTCCCCGCCCCCATAAATGCACGGGAAACCAACAGCATCCCCATACTTCCAGCAATTCCGCCCAAAAACGAGAAAAACATGAAAATTAATAACCCGACAATAAATGTTCGCCTCCTACCATACATATCAGCCAGACGACCTCCTGAAACTATCAACACACCGCAAACCAATGCGTAAGCACTAATTACCCATTGACTCGTAGTCAGATCTGACTGGAACTCTTGTTCAACCACAGGCAGTGCCGGCGAAAATGCAGTGAAATCATTGGCCACAAGAAAGATGGCCAGGGACAGCGCGCCTAGACCAAGATATAGATTACTTTTCACCGAGGGCTTTTTATCAACCACACCTAAAAACTCGGCTTATTCTCAGTGAAAATAGCTGCCATTAACGAATCGTTTTTGTAGAATGACCAGAAAAGAAAATCATGGAAATCAAGAACCCAAGTAGTGCCAGATAAGCATCAACCACAAAGGCCTGCTCAATCCCAACAGCGATGTTGGGAGCCATAGCCAGTAAAGTCGCATTAACTCCCAACCCAAGGGCCCCGCCCACAAATTTAAACATATAGATAATCGACCCTGCCAAACTGGAATCACTGGGCTCAACTACGCTAATTGCCGCTGTAACAATCGTAGGGCTATATATGCCAATACTGCTGCCCACTATCAAAAGCCCGGGAAGGAAGCGAATATAAGATGCCTGGGGCTCAACAGCCGACAGTAGAAACAGCCCTACACACATACCCAAAGCACCAGCACAAATCAAAATCTTAGCGCCCAGACGCTCGTATAATGCGCCAGAAATATAGGCTACAACACCAGAGCTGACCATTAATGGTAGCAACGCCAACCCTGCCCCAAAGGCAGAATAGCCCTTTACCTTGATAAATAGCTGCGGGATATAAACCAGGGTCGCAAAAAATGCGATAGCAACAAAGAACATACTGAGTCCAGCGGCGATAAAGCCTCTGTTCTTTATCAATTCACCTGGAATTAGCGCGTTATTAGGATCAACAGTTTCAACAACAGCAAAAAATATCATGAGAAATATGGACAGTACCAATAGGCCCCACACATAGAAGTGGGACAAGCCATACTGAACCACCAGATCCATAGCAAGGAGGAAACTAAATAAAGACCCACAGAGGGTAATAACACCCCAATAGTCAATTTTCTTATTGCTTTTCTGCGTACTAGCTGGAGGATATTTGCTCCAACACAGAAGAATAACCAGCAAAGCAATAGGAATATTAATAAATAATATCCAGCGCCAGCTGGCAAAATCAGCCAACAGACCACCAATCACTGGGCCACTGGCATTGGCCAACCCCGTTGTAGTGAGAATCAATCCTCCGGCCAGCCCGGCCTTATCCCTGGGCAAGAGGGAGAAAACCATACCCAGGATGGCAACCCAGGCCAAGGCTCCCCCCAAACCCATCCATGCACGGGCGAATAATAGCGTTCCTATATTTCCCGCAAATCCACCTACAAGGGAAGATGCAGTAAAGATATAGATGCCGGTAATAAACATTCGCCGACGACCATAGATATCAGCCATCCTGCCCGTAGACACAATCAAAACACCATACACCAGGGTATAGGCGTTAACGACCCAATGAATGGTGGTGATATCGACATTGAATGTCTTTTGAATTGCAGGGAGTGCCGGCGAAAATGCCGTATAATCATTGGCAAGAAGAAATGCCGCCAGTAGCAGGGCAAAGAGCCCCCAGTAGTGAGTGGGAGTTAAAGAGCTTTCATTGGATGCCATCGATTAAATCTACAGGTACTTTATATCCAGTATGGTGTATTTGTTCCAACACCCACCCCAGCAAAGCCTCAATTCGTAATCAAAAATCAATATAATTCGAGCCACTATCACATTTACATGACAACAGCTAATGATTACCATTAATTAAGCTACATTCCACTTGAAAAAACAGATTTAAACGAGCTTCATCAATAAGTACATGCCTACAAATTATTACAAAGCGCCTAAGGCCAACCTGGAAAGTAAAACCACTCCTTCGCCCCAAACTATATCCTTCCTTATTGCCCTTAAAGCTACTGCGCTAACCTGTGTCGTATTACCAACTATTATTGCGGTTTTTTCCTTGCCAGGTGCTTCCGGAATTCAGATTCTTAATGGTACAGTCCCGATGCTGACATTGTATCTGATGACCACTCTGATATCCTTAATCGCCACACTAACCTACGGGAAGCTTATTGAGTACTTCCTGTTAAAGATGCAGAGATACAACCGAGTTTCTATGATGTTGGGTGGTGCTCTTCCAAGCATTCTCCTTTGCTGCGCAGGAATAGCAACAACAGAATCAGGTTTCTTCGGTCTCGCATTTATTATCGCTTTATACTCAATTCCCATTGCCTTTTTATGCCATTATTTTGTTGAAAAATCTGGCAAGGATGTAAAGAGCGCTTAAAGGAACCTGCCTCTTCCCCCCTCCCTCAGACGAAGAATTAAGAGCCTCCGATCACCTTTGGGAAATTCTTCTCAGAATATTGATAGTTAATTCCCAAGGAAAACACTCTGCCCATAATCAAAAATCGGAGGGTCATCCTATAACGTCATCCAATATCATTTTAACGATAGTGCTTTGGATGTCAGTGGTAGCTTTGGGTGAAAATAATTCAAGTAATTACCCAGGGATTTGAGAGCCGTCTTTGCCTAACCAGCTATTCAGCAGAGTCCCAAATCGACAAACAGGCAGTAATCCGCTTGATAGAACTTAATATGTTGATTTGTAAGGAAATAGATATGAAAACTTACGCCTCCATTGCTGCGGCAGTCGCTATAGCCATCAGTGGGCACGCTGCCGCCAATACAGTTATTCCCATTCAAAACGGTAATGGAAATTCAATAACAGCCAACCAGAATGATCCATCAACATCTGGTAATTTTGCAATACTTACACAAATCGGTGACAACAACTCAATGACCACATCTCAGCTAGTCAACACTACGAATAGTGTTATCAACAGCACCCAACTTGGCGACAACAACACTGTTTCATCGATTGATCAAACCGATGCCACTACATCGACTGTTACCGTACTGCAAAATGGCCAAACCAATTTGTTTAATGCGCTTCAAGTTAGCACTACTTCAAGTACTTCAACAACGACACAAACTGGCACCTCCAATCAATATACCACCGTACAAACTAATTCATCTTTAGATAACACCGTAATCACCCAGAATGGTGACTCAAACATGGGTTCCATGGTTCAGTCATCCTCCTCTGGGAATGGGCTTTTTATTACCCAGCTTGGAACAACTAATACCGCAGGAGCAGCTCAATCAACTGAGACTTCCGGCACCATCACGGTACTTCAAGATGGCACATCAAATATGTCGGGAAGTACACAATCTCTCGGAACAGGGAATACTCAAAGTACAACCCAGGTGGGAACGAGTAACACCTCATTAGTTCTTCAATTTACCAGTGTCGGAGATTCCGCTGAATTAATACAGGAAGGTGATTCAAACGATGCAGATATTGAACAAGATTTAGGCGCGGGCAATAGTCTCTACGCTGAACAGCTAGGCACCACCAATACGGTCATGACCTTTCAAACTGGTGCGGGTAACGATGGTGAAATTCTCCAGGATGGATTAAGTAACTCAGCAGATCTATCACAGGATGGCGACTTGCTCGTAGCCTATATAGAACAAATCCAGACTTCGAATACTGCAACAATTACCCAAACATCAACCAACAATAATGCCAGTACTATGCAGATGGGTTTCGCCAACACCCATGACACCACCCAGGCAACAAGTGGAAACTCAGCAACTGCTACCCAGCTAGGTACCAGTAATACAGGTACCATCTTGCAGTAATTCATCGGCCGGCTCCTGTGAGCCTCAAGCTGGAGCCGGCCATACCTGATGATATAGTGATATTTACTTTGCTATAGTAAATTTTTCAACAATTAAAGCCCCCAGGTTTTTCCCCGCCCCTATTTTAAATGCATAAAAGAAATGACTAACGTAATTAGTCACTTCTTTTTTATACAAGACAAGCTGCGATATCTGCCTGCAACTATCTCTTTAGGGATTTCTTCTCAGTAGATTGATAGTTATTTCCCAAGGAAAACACTCTGCCCATAATCAAAAATCGGAGGGTCATCCTACAACGTCATCCAATATCATTTTAACGATAGCGCTTTGGATGTCAGTGGTAGCTTTGGGTGAAAATAATTCAAGTAATTACCCAGGGATTTGAGGGCCGTCTTTGCCTAACCAGCTATTCAGCAGAGTCCCAAATCGACAAACAGGCAGTAATCCGCTTGATAGAATTTAATATGTTGATTTGTAAGGAAATAGATATGAAAACTTACGCCTCCATTGCTGCGGCAGTTGCTATAGCCATCAGTGGGCATGCAGCCGCCAATACTACCATTGTCATTCAAAACGGTAATGGAAATACAGCAACATCTAACCAGAATGATCCATCAACATCTAGTAACTTTGCAATATTTACTCAAACTGGCGACAACAACTCATCCACCACCGCTCAGACAATCAACTCTACAAACAGTGTTATCAACAGTACACAAATAGGTGACAACAACACTGTCGCCTCCATTGACCAGGAAAATAGTGCAACATCAGTTATTACTGTTGTTCAAAATGGACAAACTAATCTCTTTAATGCCATACAACAAAATACGACAACAAGCACTTCAACAACCACACAAAATGGCACATCGAATCGATTTGCAATTGTGCAAGGTGATTCAAACTTTGATAATATCGTTGTTACCCAGGCGGGAAATTCAAATGGCGGCACAATGATACAAGCCTTTACATCCAACGCATCCCAATTTATTACCCAGCTGGGAACCTCAAATCTTACCGGGGGCTCTCAAAGGAGCGAGACGTCTGGTGTTGTCACGATATTTCAAGATGGCACCACGAATAGGGCATTTTTTGGGAATGGGAGCGGATCTGAAAATGATCAAAACACCACACAGTTAGGCCTTAGCAATACATCAAGCACGAGACAATTCACAACACTCAACAACACCTCCAATCTGTTACAGAATGGAGACTCTAATGTTGCTGATATTGCCCAGGATTTTGGCTCAAATACCTCTATTGAAGTTATGCAGCTCGGCACGACTAACATGGTGATGACATTCCAATCAGGGTCAACTAATGAGGCAGAACTTGAACAAGATGGCCTCAGCAACACCGCAGACCTCTCTCAAGATGGAGACCTACTTGTAGCCTTTATGGAGCAGGTTGGAGATTCTAATGGAGCTACGATTACCCAAACCTCTACGATGAATACCGCTAGCGCCATGCAAATGGGCACGACAAACACCCATGACACTACCCAGGCAACAAGTGGAAGTTCAGCAACTGCAACCCAAGTGGGAACCAGCAACGTAGGTACCATCCTACAGTAATCCAAGGGCCGGCATCCGGGAAATTTCAACCGGAGCCGGCCATCCGAGAATCTCATGAATCTTGATTTTCAATTGAAAATCTACCAACCTGTTATGCTCCAAACCTTTCACTTCCAAATTTCCAACGAGTAAGAAAAGTAGTTAATTCGATTAGCCTCTGCCTATCTTGCTCATACAAAAATTTCAGACCAAACCTGTAGCCGTCTCTCTAAGCATTTATTCTCAGCATTTTGATATTTAATTCCCAAGGAAAATACTGCTCACCTGACTGAAAATCGTGGAGTCATCCTATTACATCACCCAATATCATTTTGACGACAGTGGTTTGTGTGACAGCGGAAACATTGGGTGAAAATAATTCAATTAATTACCCAGGGATTTGAGAGCCGTCTTTGCCTAACCAGATGTTCCGCAGAGTCCCAAATCGACAAACAGGCGGTAATCCGCTTGATGAAGATTAATATGTTGATTTGTAAGGAAATAGATATGAAAGTCTACACTTCCATTGCTGTGGTAGTTGCTATAGCCATCAGTGGGCATGCAGCCGCCAATACTACCATTGTCATTCAAAACGGTAATGAAAATACAACAACATCTAACCAGAATGATCCATCAACATCTGGTAACTTTGTAATATTTACTCAAACTGGCGACAACAACTCATCCACCACCGCTCAGACAGTCAACTCTATAAACAGTGTTATCAACAGTACACAAATAGGTGAGAACAACACCGTTTCATCAATTAGTCAATTTGACACCACCACTTCAGCCATTAATGTACTGCAAAATGGCCAAACCAATCTCTTTTTTGCCATGCAAAGCAATACGATGACAAGCACATCAATAAGCACACAAAATGGTACATCTAATGAAATGGTAATTACACAATTTGAATCCAACTTAGATAATATGGTTGTTACCCAGACAGGAGATTCAAATATAGGCGTGCTCGGACAAGACCAAACATCTAATACTTCCCAAATCTTAAATCAGCAGGGAATCTCAAACGTAGTCGGAGGCATTCTAGCTAACGAGACGTCTAGTATTGGCATAATATTCCAAGATGGAACCTCGAATATTGCAGACTCTATTTTTGAAAATGGTTCGGGGAATTATCAAAGTACCATACAGCTAGGCCTTAGTAATACATCATTCACTAAGCAATCCTCTGCATTTAACAACACTTTTAATCTGCTACAGGATGGTGACTCTAATGATGCCCATGTTGTCCAGGAGTATGGCTCCGACACCTCCATTGAGGTCATACAGCTTGGCACAACTAACATGGTAATGACGGACCAGACTGGATCAACTAATGAGGCAGGACTTGAACAAGATGGCCTCAGTAACACCGCAGACCTCTCTCAAGATGGAGACCTACTTGTAGCCTTTATGGAGCAGGTTGGAGATTCTAATGGAGCTACGATTACCCAAACCTCTACGATGAATACCGCTAGCACCATGCAAATGGGCACGACAAACACCCATGACACTACCCAGGTAACAAGTGGAAATTCAGCAACTGCAATCCAAGTGGGAACCAGCAACGTAGGTACCATCTTGCAATAGTCCACTAGCCGGCCTCAGGAGACTGTCACCCTATGCCGGCCAACTTGGCCTTTGGCTTTACGTAGAATTCTTCTCAGTATTTTACGCCGTCTGCGAACCTATCCACCTGTTTACAAGAACTATGGGGCTGCCCTGCAATATAGTGTCCTTAATGCCAACCATGGCTCACCATCTTCAAGTTTATTATCCGTCAATTTGTCACCAGGCTAAGAATTCACACATATGAGTGCACTTATAGAGTTAAGGAGCCTCTGAATAATTCCGTGATGCCTCTGGCTTGCAGAGCGGTTCACAATCAAGGCGCGACTTCGCAGGAATGTCTAGACCTTTCAAGAAGTTTCAACGCGGAGTGTGAATCGCTCTGCAAGCCCCGTAGGGCAGGTCCTGAAGGCTACAGCCATTCTCGGCGAGCTGCGCCTAACATCTGCAGCCCTCAAGGCCCGCAGAGATATTACGGAATTATTCAGAGGCTCCTTAAAGCTACATTTCCGGATTCAACTCTAGGGCCATGGATACTTACCAGTACCCTCCTTCTCAAACTGCTCTAACTTTTCTTTCGCTTGAGGCAAAAGATCATAGATTGGAGGGTTGTTGGATATAAAACCGATCTTGAATTGTGGGGGATACTTAATGAGTTCTTTCATGTAGTCCCCTGCTGTTGTCATCACCGGCACAAGCATTGGCAAATGACGCACACCGATACTGACATCTTCCTTAGGATTGGAATAAAGGTTAAATAATATTGCCCCACCACTCTCGACAAAGATAGGGCCACTAAACCCGCCCCAGTTACCTCTCTGTACAACACCATTCTCGATTTCTGCCGTCCATACATATTTGAATTCATCAATACGCATGGCCGAAAAAATACTGATTCATCGTATAGGGCCGACTACGGCGTGCAGACTGGCCATTATCCGCCAACAGCATTCCCGTTTGATCGATACCATCGATATATCGATCTTCACTAACAAAACTTGCCACCTCCCTACCGGGCTTGCCCGCTATTGAAATGGCTGTGTTAAAGAGATCAGCTAGATCAAACAACCCTTCAGTCCGGCGAGGCTTTATCATCCCCTTCCAATAGGCAAATGTCGGTACCCTCACACCACCTTCCCAGCTAGTACCCTTGCAACCCCGAAAAGGTGTTCGGCCATAGGGGGGAACCTCACACTCGGGACCATTATCCGAGGTGAAGAAAATCAGGGTGTTATCCAGCTGGTTTGTCTCCTGCAAAGCACTAAATATCTGCGCAAGTACATAATCCATATGCACCATACAGTCGCTATATACTGTACGAGCTCGCGATTTCCCTGCCCACTTATAAGATGGATAATTATCAAAGTGGCAACCTCGGGGGGCGTGATACAAAAAGAATGGCTTTTCAGAGCTTTTCATTTGCCTAATGAAATTTACACTGTAATCCATCCACTGGTCATCGAGCACCTTGATAGAGTCCAGGTCAATCAGATGGAGATCTTCACACCGCTCCGTGTCCTGCGGCGTGCAATGAACCTCACTATGACTAAATGGCTCCTTCTGCATCATGGCAAAGCGCTCTGGAGACAGCGCCACTTCTGGATTGAAATAAACGTCCCGCCATTCCGTATACATATCTGATACACCGAGAAACCCTCGGTAATCGTCATAACCAACATTCTGCGGTAGTGAGCCCTTATTCTCTCCCATATGCCATTTACCGACCCCCTGGGTCACGTAGCCTAACTTTTTGAGTACCGCCGGCATGGTTACTGCTCCGTCCAAGCCGCCAGCCTCACCATACATTGGGGGGCGTAGGATTCCATGGTGTAGCGGATTTTGGCCGGCATGAATCGTAGCCCGTGTTGGCGAGCATGAAGGTGTTGAATAGGCAGAGGTTAGAATAAGCCCCTCATTCGCCAATTTATCCATAGTGGGTGTGGCATTGCCGACAGCAATACCTCCACCATTAAAGCCAACATCCATCCAGCCCACATCATCAAGTAAGAAAATCAATATGTTAGGCTTTTTGCCAAACTTCTCCTCCAGAAGAGCCAGCTTCTGTCTAGCTTGCTTTTCCTCTTGCGGATGCTGGATTACGGGATACATATTGTCAGCCAGCTTTACAGGCTTTAAATGCAGAAATTGATCCGGATGGCTGTATCCTGGTGCAGAAGTTGGCCCCGTGGTACTTCCCCGTAAATTCTCTGCCAGAGCAATGGGGCCTGACACCATCAAGATTACAGCAAGAGATACAACAAGAGAATTATCAGCCAAGAACCGCAACCAAGACAATTTCATATCCGAGATCCATTTCGTATAAATTTACTATTAGCAATCTCTAAGAACTCAGCCCTTCCTGAGCCGCCAATATTAAACGGCTAACAACCCATACGAGTTAACATCGCTAATACTTGTTGAAGGATAGCCCCGACCACTCGCCTTATCCCTTGCAGTCAACATTTAGAGAGAATGAAAATAGGAAACACGCTCCTAAATACCGATAAGAAACCGTATTGCCTAAGAGGAATCTAAGCAGCGCGTCAATTACCTTCTCTGGGGCTCCTGAAAGAAGAAAATTGCAATCAAGAACCCTATAAGGACAATAAATCCATCTACCAGTAGTGCCCGGTTCACACCGGTGGCAATATCCGGCGCTGACGCCAATATGGCTGAATTGATCCCCAAACCCACAGCACCACCTAAAAAACGGAACATATAGACAACAGCACCAGATAAACTGGATTTACAGGCCTCCACAGAGGTAATTGCAGCGGTCACAGCGGCAGGGCTAAATATACCCAAGCCACTACCAATCAATAACATACCCGGTATAAAGACTGGGTAGACAATATGATTACCGTGAACCGAAAGCATGAAAAGCCCCAGACTCATCGCCAGGGCGCCTGAACAGAGCAGTAATTTGGGGCCAAACCGCTCATGAATTACTCCAGAAACAAATGCAAAAATGCCAGAAGAGACCATAGCTGGCAACAAAGCCAATCCGGCCTGAAATGCAGAATACTGATGCACGCTAATAAAAAGCAAAGGGATATAGACAAGGGTTGCAAAGAAGGCGATAGCGACAAAAAACACACTAACTCCTGATGTCATAAACACACGATTTCTCACCAAGCTCTCTGGAATAAGAGCATCATCTGCCATTCTAGCTTCAACAAAAGCAAAAGTTATCGCAGCCAATAAAGATATTGCCAGAAGACAGAAAACCAAGAGTCGAGAAATACCTGTCTGAGTTATTAAATCAAGAGCCAACAAAAACAGGAAAAGGGATACGGAGAGAGTTAACACGCCCAAGTAATCAATTCGTTCGTCTTTTTTTCAAACTGCTCTGACGGGTACTTCAATACGTAAAAAACGACCACAAAGATAGCAATGGGGATATTTATAAATAAAATCCAGCGCCAGCTCAAAAAATCTGACAACACTCCTCCAATAACAGGCCCGCAAGCAGTAGCCACACCTAATGCAGCCAAAACAAAGCCCCCAACAAATCCTGCGCGATCAGATGGCAACAGTGTGTAAGCCATCCCTAGCATTGCCGACCAGGCTAATGCACCTCCCAACCCCATCAATACCCTGGCGATTAACAGTACCCCTACCTCACTCGCAAGCCCTCCCAATAGCGATGAGCAAGAAAAAATACCAACACCAATTAAGAAAACAGTTTCACGCCCATAGATATCCGCCAAACGTCCACTGGTCACAATAATGACTCCATAGGCCAGGGCATAGGCATTCACTACCCAGTGAACGAATGATATGCGGACGGAAAAGTCTTTGGCGATAGCGGGGAGAGCTGGTGAAAAGGCGGTAAAATCGCTGGCGATCAAAAATACTGATAAAAAGAGAACAAACAGTCCCCAGATTTGCCCCTCTGAGATCCCCTTCACTTTTGTCATTTTTACGATGCCAGCTCTCTAAGGTCCTACTTAGTGACACTCTAGTCCATGGGCTCAGAGGAAGAGTCTCACAGCTTGTATAGCTCCATATATTGCATCTGGCGACGATTGAAGTGGATTTGGAGGCTTACTGACTGAGTCCGTCTAGTGACGGCTAATAACGCCATTTACTCTTTACTTAAAAATTGGAGTTAAATAGTGGGATTAAACAACCTGATTCTTTTCCGTTTTAATAACTTCACATTATTGTTTGAAGCTCAAACGAAAGGGATAAGAATTAAGGCCCAGCTTGCACCGGGCCCTAAAATCACAGCTTACCAATAATATTAATAAACACCCCATGACTGTCATAGTCCAGCTGGGTGAGGTCATCAGAGAAGTCGGTAAAGTTGTAGCCCACCCCCAACTTAAGGTGGTCGCCAACATGGCGATACAAGCCGATTAAGGCGCCGCTCTTGCTATCCTGGGCATCGGGTAAATCGAGCAGACGCGCTTCCAAGAGGAGGTCCCAGCGCTTGATAAAATGCCAATCGGCACGCAGTACATAGAGGCTCGCACGGCTATCGAAAAATTCCGGGTCTTCCGTATCCATGCTCAACTGGCCCAGACGATAGGCGTACTTGCCACCCAAAGTCCACTGTCGATTGAGATCGTAACTGGCATCTATCGAAAAGATATGACTCTTCTGGATAAATTCAGTGGAGGTATTTTCAACCGTAACCTGATCCTGAGTCGGCACATTATAGAAATAGGTGTACTTCATCAGGGTGTTCAGGCGGTCATTGTTTACCGGGCGGTAGGCATAACCCATTACCGCTTCGGTGAATTTACCATCGTAGAATTCACCTTCCGAACTTTTGCTGTCTGAATAGTTGAGTTTGCCAACCAAGCGCCAGTCCGGAGTGAACTGGTAGTTGAAGGTATTTTTTAATAGCCAGGTATCGCGCTCAGTTTCCGATACAGTATTTTCGCCCGATACCGTTTCCGATATATCCGTACGGTATTCCAGCGCGGATGCGATACGTATAGCATCCAAGCCATAGCCCACATTAAAGCCCATGGCATTGCGCTCAGTCTTAGCTCCTGTATCCGGGTCTTCGAGTGTGCCCGCCTCCAGGGTAGTGCCATAGGTCCAACGGTCATTGGGGGCCAGATCCATACCCAGGGCGTGGGTCAGGCCAGTGGAAACATCACCGTGACTATAGCGCTCCTCACCGTAAATATTTAGCGTATCAGAATAGCGACTGCGGAAGCCGGTACTCATATTGCCCTTGCGTGCACGCACACCGGTATCGCTGCGCTCATTATCCAGCGCATAATTCATATAGAGGCTGGTTCTGTCAGTCACCAGAAAGTCCGTACCGAGTCGGGCAGCTGTGCCAGTATCACCACCGGAAACTTCACTGTCCATTGTCAAACGGTCACTTACCCGATAAGCGCCACCGAGGCCGATGCGATTGTTCTCTTCGCGGGTACCGGTCACTTCCATCGTATTCTGAACAAAACCAAAGGCGCTCCAACTCTCACCGGAATCATAGCTCGCCTCGACAGCAACATCTGTGCGATCCCCTTCTGTCTGGGTAGCGGCGACAACTTCGGATTCATCTTCACGGCTATCATTGCGAACTGCGGAGGTGAGTCGCCAGTGATCATTAATGCGGTAGCCGAGCATCAAGTCCATGGCATTGGTTTGTAACCCCTGCTCCTCCTCTTTGGTATCGGCTTTGATTCTTACATCAAAACTTTCGCCGATCGGCAGGTTAACGCCACCGCCATATTGGATGGTATCGCCATCCACAAATTGGCCTGGACCGGAAAAACCAGCTTCACGCTCTTGATGGTAGAAATTACCAGAGCCACGCAAACTCTCGAAGAATTCTCCCAGCTGTAAAACGCCTTCCACTTTAGTTGCACTGGCAGCAACCGTGGAATCCAGGCTTTCGTCATCAAAGGTATAGCCGCCATCGAGTGAACTGACGCTATCGAGATTACTGCCCTCGCTGTCGGCCACTTCAATTTTTACCCAACTACTGGCGCTTTTACGCAAAGTCAGGTCAATACCCTGCAAGGAACTTTCATTTTCATCTTCATCTTGCTGAATACTGCTGAAGCCCAATTTGACGTGATCGCCCAACCAGTAGTGGGCACGCCCACCAACAGCCAGGGTGTCCATTTCTTCAAAACCTGGTGTGTATTCGTAGCGTGCTACCAGGTATTGGGGATTGCCGTTGTAAGCGCCATCTTCAATGAGCAGTTCATCATTTGCCAGGGAAGATAAGGGGCTGTTAAGCAGGATACGCCCTTGGATATAGTCGATGTCGTAATCAACTACTGCGGTGAGAGTCTTAACTGCGAGCACCAGCCCGGAATCTTTATCCCGAACTTCTACTCGTAAACTTTCCGAACCGCTGGAAATGTCCTGGTGGCGGAGGTAATACAGGGAACCGCCGGTTCCACGATACTCATCGCGCCCGGCAATGGTTCCCGGCTCTGCTCCAAAGGCATCTATTTGAAAGCGCTTCTCACCAAAGCTAGTCATCGCATCGGTTTCAAAGTGACCGCTACCGCCGTAGAGCGTTCGGTCAATTTGAGCGAGCTCATTATCGGCGTAGTTGGCTTTGAAATTACCCCAGAGACCGTAGTCATCGTACTTGGACAATTTCACATAAAACTTGCCTGACGTGGGGGCGTCTTCAACTACGGTGGAGTCATCGCCAAACGTCGGGTAATACAAATCACTATCCAGGCGGCGGAACAAGGCATCGGGAGACTTTTCCATAAAGTTGGAAAACAGATCCTCTACCGGGCCCTCTTCGGTATCGGCACTGGCCGACAGGCGCCAGCCTTCCCCGAAACCGCCGTTGGTGTAAAACGCCAGACGGCCATCGTAGCTTACTGAGTTGTCATAGTGAGTTTCATCACCGGTAACCAGGGCCGCTGGACCATTGGTTTTATCGTAACCCACAGTAAGGTCGGCAATACCTACAGCAAACCAGTCGTTTTTGGCAAAATCCAAATCCCGCAGGAAAAGTTCACCATTACCCTCATCATCGAGTATCGCCACTTCAACCGTATGCATGCCCGGCTCAAAAATTTGCTCGGCGATAAACTGGCCTTGACTATCGACCGGTACTGGATTGCCCGCTAACCATACGGTGTGCCCGGACGGCACCTGAGTGCCATTGACCAATACACTGTTACCATCCAGAGGGATGTTCCGCTGTGCTAAGCGGTTCTCGCCGTAGCCTACTAATAATTCCCTACCGATATCTTCATTTTCTGCAGACTCTTCAATTTGATCTACCAACCACAGGGTCTGTTCCGTAGTCTCGTCATAGCGGCCCTTGTTGTCATAGGCACGCAGTACGTAGTGTAATTTTTTTAGAGGCGCCTGGAATTCAGAAAATTCTGCATGCCATTCCCCTTTGCCAAAGTGATCCAGCGGTACAATTGCCAGAGGTGTATCGCGCAGAGACTGTCCCTCTTCGAACAATCGCACTTCGGTACTTTTAATAAAAGAGGGATAGTTGGTATAGCTACTGAAAAATACCCGGTTCTCTGCCAGATCGGTATCCGGGTTATCTGCGTAACGGATGGTGTTGGGCCACGCTGTCACATTCAGGCGCGGTTGCATTTTTTTATTGTCGAAGCGAAATTGAATATTCGCTTCTTGCAAGGCCACATCAGTACAGCGCTGTAAGTCCGCTGAGTTTTTATAGGGGTCGTATTCCGGGCTGCCGTCGACGGTAATACGCATCAAGTTAAGTGCGTAGGGATTATTGGCTATGGCTTCACGATTAATGCGCTCGATTTCCAAGCGATCACTTTCAGTGAGAATTGCCAATTCATCGTACAGGATTTCGACCTCAACCCTGGCGCCATCCCGCTGCTCAAAGCCATTGCTCACTACATCGGCAGATTGGACGTAGCCGCGCCCCTCAAACTCCACCTGGGTATCTTCGAGATTCAGTAATTCCTGTACCTGTGCCATAGCGCGCTGAGCGCGGGCACCGGACAGTCCCTGGTCATCGCCGTAAACCATCGCTTCGCGGCGATCCATACGCTGGTTATCGCTGTAGCCAATAAAGCTCAGACGAACATTCGCTTTATTGGAAATTTCAGCCATGGCCGCACGTATTTGTGTCAGCTGTGCCTGACTGATAATCGGATCGCCATTATCAAAACGAATCGGCGACAGTTTTCCACCCGCAGATTCATAGGCAATAGTGAGAGTTTCCGCAGCGGCAGCTTCCGGACACGCCTGAACAGAATCTGTAGCGACTTCCAGTGGGTCGTCATACCAAAATTCCACTTCCACCCGACGGTTGAGGGCTCGCCCTTTCGGCGTATCGTTGGCCGCTAGCGGCTGGCTCGCCCCTTTGCCACTGCTGGTGATCATGGCCGCAGGCAAATTCAATGCAGTACCCAGGGCCTGAGCGACACGGCGAGCTTCGCTATAGGACTGCTCCTGATAAGCACTCTGTTGGGCTTCCGGATTTTCACTCACGTCCAGGGGACGGGCGTCGGTATGACCAATAAAGTGAATAACCAGATTGTTTTTATCCGCAAGGTTAGATCGAACCTCGCGGATACGGCGGATAAAGGCTTCCGGCAATTCTGTTTGTCCGGGCTCCATCCTCAGTGGCGTCACCAGGTTTCTCAGGCGTGCCCGCTGTTCACTGCCTGCAGCGTAAGTAAGTCTACACACCGTTTCCTGGCGACATACTTTCACCCGGTTGAGCAATAATGCCTCCGCACGGGCACGGTCCGCCATGGCTTTTTCATCCAGGGCGTCGTAGGTTACTTTTACCTGTACTCGGCGGTTCTCTTCACGACCTGCGGTAGTAATATTATCCGCTGTGGGTTCTATATCCCCACGCCCTTCAACAACAATCATTTGCTCAGGCAGTTCAAGGGCCTCTTGAAGGAAGTCCGCCACGAACTGGGCCCGCGCCAAAGTAAATTCTTCTTTGCTGGCAAAGTCTGCTACCTGCTCCCCGGTAAGGGGATCGGAATCTGTATGGCCAACAAAGTGCAACTTAAAATTGGGCGTCTCACCCAAGTCATTCAAGCTCTGGCGCAGTAACTCCACGGTCTCCAGAGGAACTTCATCCTCTACGCCATAGAACAGGATTGGGTCGATAAAATCTTCCACCACGATCGGGTCCAGCGGCGCAACAAATTGAGTTGCATCCTGCAACCATTGATTTGTAGGTGCGCGCAGCAGCATACCTTCAGTATTACTGCCTATCGACTGCTCTTCGAGTTCGGATTGAGCTCCACTTTCTTCAGAACTCAGGCTTGGAATATTTTGCCAGACCTGCCACCAACTAGGCTCATCTACTTGCGCACCCACTTCCTGGGACTGCGCCGGAAGTGTCAATGCCAACGCGATCGCAGTAGCGAGACGGCAGTCCCGCCGGGGGAAAAAGCGGGTCGTCTTCGCGGCAGTATTTATCGAGCAAGCTCGCCGGTCACGATTCCGTTTTGCAAAGGACATCACTCCAAACCTCCTTTACCAGGAGGCGCTCCACGGCGCCAGAAAACTTCAGTTTCTATGGTCAAATCGTAGTCACCTTCACGGCTCTCCCAGTCCTGGGCGACCTGATCTTTAATTGCCTGCAGACGCTCGTCCACCAGATCCGGATCTTCATTCTCCCCAAGATAGGCAAGGCGTAAAACAGAGGGAGCTTCACTGAGTTTTTCCAACAATAAATCCATTCGGGAATGCCATTGCGGGCGCAACTCTGTTGTGCCCGGTTCAAATACCGCTTCGGCAATATCCAGGCGCACTACCCGGTGCAAGCTGGCTCCAAAGTTGAACTTCAGCATCTTGCCTCGGGTGGCTCGCAGCACACGCGGGTTTTCAGTGGTGAGACGATACCCGCTTGGCAAGCTGCGATCGTCGAGCTTGAGCACAAAATTGGAACCTCGATCCCCATTCGGCACCACTGCGCAGGTAATATGGAATCGACCGTGGGAGTCCGCAGTAGCATTCAGGCCGGTAGCCGTCACCACTCGAGCACCCGGTAAACCACCCTCTCCTTCATCCTGGTAGCCATTCATATTTTTATCGTCAAACACTTTGCCGATAACATCGGTGCAGTCGAAGGTGGGATCGGGCACCACGCGCACAGTGGCAGAGGCCTCACCTGACGCGGCCTGACCTGAGAGTTGGTTGAACATACGGGCGCGGTTAACATATTTGCCCTCGCCCACACCGGAACCCACGACCAGCAACAGTTTTAATACGCGGGTTTCTTCCGCCTCCACGCGCAGATCCGACCACCTCAATTGCAGGCCTTCGCTTTCAGGCTCAACCGCTTCTCCATCAAGGCGCGCCGAGCCCGCGACATATTTGAAGCCTGCCGGGAAGTAATCTACTAGCTGTAGATCTGTCAGTGGAATTGGCAGCGTATTGCCAAAAGTAATGGTGTAAGGAACCAACTGACTGCGGGTTACATTGAGCATGGCCGCGGTTTTGGTGATGGATAGCGCCCCTTCCAACTCCGGGTCCATGGCGACATGGTTGTTGAACAGCTGGCTTTCCCCTGGAATCTGACCATCATCCAAAGTCATTCGCAGGTAGTAGTCCGTTGCCGCATCCCGCGCCTCGACATCAAGAGAGGGGTGAGAGAACGATTCCTGAACCTCACAATGATTTGCGGTCGCAGGAACCATATCGGCGTTGCTGCCCAGGCAACCGGCCACATCAAAACCGGCAGTTTCGCTGTTGGTCTGAGAAGGAATTACCAGTGATTCACCACCCACATAATCCTCATCCGCGATATCCACCTGAATCAGGTAGTCCGCGTTGGATGGACAGGCTGCATCGCTGAAGTTGATATCAAACTTGTAGTAACCCCCAGACTGGGTTACCTGCCCTTGTTGTTTCTCATCATCAAAACAACGCGCAGGCAATTCCTGACCGGAACTCACCCTCAACATAGTGAGGGTGGCACCCTCAATGGCGGAGCGGGTTACTGAATCGTAAACCACGCCATTGGGTGTTAGAGGCAAATTCAAGTCCTGCGGGTTCGCTCCCGAATCTACATAAATTTCAATAATGGACTGCGGGCCGTTGGTGAAATCAGAAACAGAGTTACCCAATGAAGCTGTACTTTCAGTAGCATCTGGTGCGGTGTAACGCATTTCATAGCTAAGGCCACCATAGCTGTTCGGTACAAGCCCCTGGAACTGGAAGTAACCATTTTCATCAGACTGAACTGTTTCCATCAATTCGTCATTGAAATACAGGTCTACCGCCCAATTAAACAGCAGGCTCTCATCCGTATCCAAGGCATCATTGAAATTCACATCGTGCCACAGATAACCAGCCAGGTTGGCAATGCCCGGGGTACCGCCAACGTCAATGGCAACACTGGCCTGAGCGCTGGAAGCCGGATCATTCCACTGTACTTCTGCGGTATTTACTACAGTAAAACCATAATCCAGGTTTTCTGACATCTGCGCCTGGAAACGCAGAGTAACCATCTCTCCCGGTTCCAAATCACCGTAAGTTGTGGCGTAGTCTGCAGTGATTAGTGTATCGACAACAGTTATTCCGTCAGTCTGCCCGTTGAGCATGGCCGAATCAGCGATATAAGTAAGAACTCCATCTCCAGCTATAGCCAGGTCATCGGTGATCTCAATATAAGTTGCTGGGACACCGCTGATATTTTCGACGGTTACCAGGTATTCCAATACCGCACCCGCTTCTGCGGCACCGCCACCGACAACCGCAACTTCTTTCACAATGGAGAGCAACTGGGCATCACCCACAACAACGTCAGTTGGCTGTGCACCATTGGCTGGGTTGCCATCTGCGTCGGTCAGGGTAAGTGCCAACTCATCTGCTTCAACACTACCCTGGTTACTGATAACCGTGCCTGTCGGGGTGCCAGCATTCACCATTACCTCAAATGTGACTGTGGCAGTTTGACCCGAGGTAATAATGCCTTCATTGGCTCCTGGTAGCGGCGGTGTCAGGTCATCGGATGAAACCGGTAGGGCAGAATCCAACTGTGAATTACCACCACCGTTATCCGCTACCACTTCACCATTTAAAGTGGTGGTGCCAGCAACATAAGTAGTGTCATTTGGTACCTGGTCGGTAAGCGCTACTTCGAGAGCATCTACACCACCCATATTGGTGATTGCGATGGTATAGCGAAGTACATCACCCGGATCGACAATCCCTGCGGAAATATAGTCTTCGGCAATCTCCACAGTCTTGTGGGCAATTAACAGGGGTACATCGCCAACAATATCGATCGTGGGATCATTGGGAGCATCGGTATTCGGATCATCGGAGGGCACTTCATCAAAAGTACCGCTACCCGCACCTTCACCATTTACAAATGCCTGGTTTGAAATAACGGTGCCATCATTAACGTCATTAATGGTGACGTCAAAGGTGATGACCGCTGCAGGTGCGCCATTGGCCGTTGCGCCGATAAAACCATCGGCTTCACCATCGGTATTAATGCTCATACCTGCAGCCAGAGGAGAGGTGCCGCTGACATCAGACAATGTGGAGCCATTCAGGGTGGTAGAGCCACTGACATAAGTTGTATTAGATGGGATCTGATCCAATATCAGGGCATTGATCGCATTCTCATTACCGGCATTTTCCACGGTAATGGTATATCGCAGGGTATCCCCAACCATCAGCAGATCTGCATCATCAGTCATATCTGCCGACGTTTTTTCTACCACCAGTAATGGCTCTGACTCAATCAGTACTTCTGTGGGATCTTCATCACCTGCCGTATCCGGATCATCAGTGCCGTTGATATTGGGATCATCACTGTCTTGCAGTAATTGCCCGGGAAGCTGAACCTGGGCCTGGTTGAAGACTTGGGTCCCACTATCAATAACTGCTGCCAGGGTAACTTCATAAACAATCTGGATAGAATCTCCCGCGGTACCGCTCGCCGTAAGATCCAGATTACTGACTTCCAGATAGCCACTATTCCAGGTACCGGCAGAAGCATCGATAGCACTGCTGTCACTGCCAGTCGGAGCACTCACCAACTGTAAAGTGCCCGATTCAAACAGTGCCGAATTATTTAATCGACCCAGGTCATCGGTAATCTCGGCTCCGTTCACATCAACACCACTCGTATTGGTCAGAGTCAATGTGTAACGTAAAACTTCCGTGGGGCTGGCGGCAGTGGCCGGGTTTTCTCCACGGCTGATATTTTCCACAGCTTTGTAGAAAGTCACTGTCGGCACAGAGGCGCTAACCGAATAAGCATCCTCATGATCCAGCACACCGGGAGTACCATCGGTGGGCGCCGCACGGGTGTACTGGCGAACTTCAGTGAGGCTGCTATCCCAGCTGTGCCACTGAGTAACACCAGCAATATTCGTCAGCGTATCCCCATCGACGGTGTCGGCATCCAAATAGGCATCGTAACCAATCAGCAGATGGTAATCCGCATCCAGCATTGCCACTGAACCAATGGAGGTGATTGTGAGGGTGCAGCTATCGTTATCGAATACCGCGCTAAAGTCGGAACCTTCTGTCAGGGTGGCCGTGGTGGTGCCGGCGCTGTCAGTAATTTGCGCGGTGAAATTGGCCGGGGCCGTTTCACACATTCCACCGGGGTTATTATCCGGCAAAATATCGGTAACACTAATATCCCAGGCCGGGCCCGTACCGGTATTGTGCAAATCTAAAGTAAAGGTACCGCCTACACCGGACTGGACACTGGTGGGGCCAGTTTTAGTCAGGGTAATAGCCGTGGGCTCTACTACCGTCATGTCCGCCGTAGTATTGCCGCTACCCGCACCCTGCCCTGCAGAGGAATTATCATTATCGTAGTTGTAGCTGTAGCTGGCACTGGCGGCAAAATTCAAACCGTCCAAATTCGGCGGGTCCATATCCAGCAGTCGCAGTGTTACATCAATAACGACTTGCTCGCCGGCGGGCACATCAATTCCGTTAGTGCTATCTGCAATACTGAGACTGGTGGAGCTGCCGTTATTTTCCGGAGTGAAAGATGCACTGCCAGATACTTTACTGGCACTGACAAATTCCAGATCCGCAGCAGACGTAGTCAGATCCATCAGCACAGTGACATCGTGAAGCGCCGTGGTCTGCACCGTTTCCGGGATGGTAATGCGATAGTTAAACGGCTCGCCAATGGAAGCTGTTAATTGGGTAACTTCAATCAACAGTGGCGCGGCATTGGGAGTATTAAATTGGACACTCACCGGAGAAGTCGGGCCATAATCCTCACGTAAATCGTCAGTGACCGCCACGGAATTCAGAGACGGCAAATCGTTATCATCAAGCGAATAATAAACTTCAACATAGGCCGCATTTTGCAGGCTAAGTCCAGCACCTAAATTAGAATCCGCTTCAACGCGATATACCATTTCCATGGACTCACCAGCGTTGATTCCGTAACCCGTACCTGCGGCAAAATCCCAAACGGCTTCGCCATTACTACTATCGAAAGTAGGCGCAACCACTGTTGCTGCGGCACCATTTACCGTGAGGGACTGGACACTGACTCCCCCTTGGCGCAGACCTAAAGGAATCACATCGCGGAATACCGGATCATAGGCTGGTGAAGAACCGTTGTTGGTAATCGTAACGGTATATTCAATGGTATCGCCGGCGGAAAGCGTGCTGCCATCTGCGGGAGTTGAGCTAATAGCTACGGCGAGATCCGGCTGTAACAGGTCCAGTGTTTCGCTATCACTACGGGTTTCAGCTCCTGTGGCAGCATCAAAATCAAACTCTGCAGTATTGGTCAGCGCGGTGTTCGTTGCTGGCCAGGGGTGGGAATCCTCATTGAGAACCCGCACAAGGTAACGCACAACAAATTCATCGTTGCTGGTATCGTTATCACCCGTGTTGACCAGGTCGGGAATACTCCAGGTAACCGTAGTGGCACCAGTAGAAGGATCACCAGACTGCACTGGCTCTGCAATATCGGTGTGGGTAAAGGGCGCCGCAGCCGTAAATGGTGCAGAAGTCTGGCCATTAATTGAAAGTGTGCTTACAAACACCATTCCCTGGGGCAAAGTATCGACAATAAGCCCATTGGAGGCCGTGCCCTCTGGTAGGGAGAGGGTAATCTGGTATTCAACCAAGTCGCCCACTCGCAATTGCTCGTCAGCGCTACCATAGCTGTCATCTGAACGGATTTTGCTAATTGTACTGTCATTGGCAGCATCTAGCTGAGCAGCAATATTTTCCAGCAAGTAATCATTCAGGCCGCCGCTGCCATCAGCACCGTTACGTTCATAAATACTGCTGTTATCTTCATCGAGACTGGTCCATTCCACACTGGCAGTTGCGGACAGCGCAGCTGCTGGCTGTACGCTGTCGAGTACAACTACATCGAACACCAGTTCACTGTTATCACCTGCGGTGATATCCAGATCACTATTGGCCCTATCCCAAACCAGGTTTTGTGCACTAGTAACTCCGTCACCATTCACGGTGGGATCTGCCTGGGAGGCTCCGGCAAAAGTCACGGTGCCCGGTACAAACTCAAGCCCCAGGGATAACAACTCATTAACCGAAAGATCGTAAGCTGCAGAATTTTCCGCATTACCCGCAGCACTGAGATCCAGGGTAAAACGCAGTACATCGCCCGCATCCGGATCGTTACCGGGGTTGGTTTGATTTGCGACAGAGGCAATTGCACTTATTTCTGGCTCGACGATGGTAAGTGTCGCCGCAGTACCAGTGCCTCCGGACTGAGAAGTGCCGCCATCAGTCGCGGCATAAGAATAAGTCACCTCATTTTCAAAGCTGTGGCCAGCCTGGGCTGTGGCATTGTTGGCAACCCGGGCGCGAACTTCAAAAATTGCCACGGTACCGGCTGGGATAATATCGATTGCCATATCGATATTATTGCCAGTGGTATTATCGGTGTAGGTAAGCCCATTAATCTCCTGCAGTTGCACCAACTCCAGGCTAGTGTCCAATACATCGGCAATTGCAATATCGTAAATGGCCGAGGTGGTGCCGCTACCGGGGACCTGTATCTGGTATACAACCTCGTCACCGACAGCGGCAGTAGTCGCTGTTTGCAGTGTTTTTTGTGGAGCAGTCACACTGGTCGCAACAGTGCCCATCGGATAGGGAGTGCCCAAGGTAACTGCAGAGTACTGTTCGCCATTACTAGCTTCCAGCGACCAGAATTCATCGACGGCAAAAGTGTTAACCCAGCTTTCACCGCCACTAATATCTGTATAGAAACCGATCTGGTAACTGATTTCCAAACAGGTGCCCGCTTCAACCGGCACCAGGAAATCGAAGCCCATATCAGCACCGCGCGTTGCCGGCGCGCTATAGGTGTAATCTGCTCCCTGTGTCAGTACAGCACCGTCGAGGCTCACCTGGAGATTGGCAATGGAACTCTCGTCCATTTGCGTCGCTAAATCGTCAGTTAGCGATAGGTTGTAGGCGGGGGCAAGACCCGAGTTACAGGCCTGCAGGGTAAACTGCATAATATCGTTGGCCGGGTCCACATTCATATGGGAGCTGGGCCAGGTAGCATCGGTCTTGGTGAGATTGTCGATCACCGGTTGCAGTACAGTAATATCGGCGATGTCCTGCAAGGTACTGGCGGCACCGGTGTAATTTAGCTGGGCCGTATTGGTCAGGGTTGCGGTAGGCGCGGTGATTCCCGAACCCGCCACTACTTTAGCGGTGTACTCAATAACAAAGTTATTGGTATTACCGAAATTACTGGTGATATCCCCCAGATCCCAGGTCACCGTGCCAGTATCACCGGCAGTGGGAACCGAAATCGCTGAATAGGTAAAGTCATTCAGGCTATCGTCGTAGGGAGCAGTGGTATCCCCATTTACGCTGAGAACAGTGTCAAACTCCAAGCCACTGGGCAGCGTATCATCAATAGTTACTGCAGGTGTTGTTCCCGCCTGTAAATTCAAGGTGAGCTGGTAAGTGACAGTATCGCCAACACGCAGAGTGCCCACAGCAGTTGCGGTATCTGTGTCGGCAATTACTGCTTTTGTAATGCTGGTATTGTCTACCGTATTAATACTGGCTTCTGCAGGACCAACACAGTAATCATCAGGTGCGGAAATACTGGGGCATCCAGCACCGTCGCGCTCATAGGCCAGGTCATTGATGCTGCCATCGTCCAGGGAGGTCCAGTCCAGCATCACACTGTTGCTGATAGGCGAACCAAAAACGCCTGTAACTTGGGTTCGGTAGGTGAGCACCAGAGTTTGACCCAGCGCTAAATCCAGACTGTTATCGCCGTTGTCACGACCCCATACGAGTGGACCTGCTGGAGCTGCCGCTGGTGTGGCGACAAAGCCGGATACCGCGGTACCGCCTATTTCTGCGGTGGGTGTAAAGCTGCTGTCAAAAGTCAACTCTGAAGGCAGCGTATCGACTAAATTCAGCTCATAAGCTGCGGCACTGGAGCCCGCATCATGTTCCACGGTAATAACATATTCCAGCACATCACCACCCACCGGCAGATTGCCGGGATTGGTGGCATTACTCACTGTCTTGCTAATCTCGAGTAACGGCTCTACTACCGTTACACTGGTTGTGCTGTCGTTGATATTTTCTGTGCTGCCACTTTCCCCATTGCTGTAAGTAAGCGCGGCATTATTTTGGCGATTATCACCATCATTAGTGGCGAGATCATTTTCGATGCGGGCAAAATAGGTAATTCGAATCAGCGGAGCAATTGTGCTTCCGGCCGTGTCATTTTCACTGCTGGTATCGACGGTGCCGATATCCCAGGTAGCATTTCCGGAAGTATTATCCCCCGGAAAACTGTTAAAGGCCGATTCAAATGGCGCGCTGCCATTAATAGTTTCAATACCGACAAAATCGTAAGTGATATCGTAGTCAGTATTGTGAGAGAGCACATAACCCTCAGGGCTACCCAGCTGATCAGTGATAACTACATTTTCACTGATACCTTCCGGCAAACTGATTTCCAGTTGGAATTGTTTATGGGCACCAATGGTGGGAACTACCGAGGTGCCCAAATCCGTTTTAGTCAACGCTAATGAAGGTACTTCAGTCTGGGCATTGGCAGTGATTTCATAATCATTGATAGGATCGCCGACATTGGGCAAAACACCAATACGCATGCCGTCAGCGGTACCATCAATGCCAATAGAATTGCCACTGTTAAGTGCAACATCCGAGCCCGGCAGGGACTGCCAGCGGGCTTCAACGGTGTTGTCCAGAATTTCATGGGGCTCAACGCCCTGCTCTACCTGGACTTCAAAAGTGAATGTTTTTGTATTGCCAACCGCAATAGTGTAATCGCTATTACTGCGATTCCAGCTAAAGATGGGAGCATTGGTGCCCACCGTAGTGACATCGACATTATTGGGTGGATCGTTACCGCCCACATTTCCCAGGTAAATAAGATTACTGCCGGTGAGATCGTCGAGCACCTGCAAGTTGTAGGCATCGGCACTGCCAATATTTTCTGCTGTAACCGTGACTGTCAAAATATCGTCAGCATCACTATTGGTAACAGCAAAGGATTTGGTCAGCTGTATTTGTGGCTCGAGTACTGTTATTTCATGGGCATCAAATGGCACCGCCACCGCAGCACCGGACTCATCCACATAGGTAACTTGCGCAGTGGTATAGCTGCCGCCATTACCCAAAACATCGCCGTCATTGGTGTTACTGCTGTTTTCAATACGGGCAATAAACTCTACCGGAAAATCAAACAGGCTACCGGATACGGTGGTGAGTTCCTGATCACCAAAATCCCACTCAACGTAATCTGCAGTACCTGTGCTGGTACAGGTAGCATTAAAAGTACCTCCCGGTACAAAGCCAGCGGCATCGTAAGGGGAGGCACTTAAATCGATGGTCTCCCCTTCGATACAGCGCATACCTGCCGGCAATTCATCACGAATCACAAAATCTCGCAGTTTCGCTGCCGGAATCTGTGCTGTCAGTTCGTAACGTACCTCTTCACCGACAACCGCTGTGTCACTGCTGGTTCCACTGGCCGTGCCGTTGGAGAACTCAAGGGCTTCTTTCGGCTCTGCCTGTACTTCAATAATCCTCATCTGCGCTTCGGCATCATCGGACTGGTAGTGGCGTGCCCGACCGGCTGCAGGAGTGCCATCACCGACACCATCATTGTCCGTGTCACTATCAATTTGCGGGGAAGTCTGATTACCAAAATCGCCTTCCAAGCTGTCATAGCGAGCAAAGAAAGTATTGGTAAATAGCTGTAGTGGTGCCACTGACTGGTGTGGTTTCACACGGTAATACAGGGTTACGGAGTCACCCGGGTTAATTCGCTCAAGGGCAGTGGAATGCTCATAGGAAAAAGTAATAATAGCCGGAGTACCACCATCACTACAGTGGGTAGCTTCTGAATAGTTATTTGCACCGGAGGTAATTCCCACCAAGCCATCATCACCACTGACAGTTTCCGAACTGCCATCAGCATCATTATCCAGGCTATCGGAATCCATTGCCTGCACACACATCTGGCCGGAAGAATCCAGGGTATCAGTTACTACAACATCGTATGCAGGAGCGCGATCAACACCGCTATCCGCAGCCCGGTTGGTCACCGTGAGACGGAAGATATAAGTCTGGTCCCGGTGCCCTTCATTAGTAAAATCAACGAATTTGCTACAGCTTGTTCCTGTGCCGTAGAGATTTTCATTACAGACTTTTTTGTCGACTTCTATCGAGGGTTCAGTAACGGTGACAGATTCCGACCACTCGGTGATATCCGGAAAACCAGGGACCGTGGTTGGAACACCATCAATATTGGTCAGGGTTCCACTGGTATTGTAGTTATCTACGATAATCGTTTCAGTATCAAAAACCGCAGTAAACTGGGCGCGAGCGTAATCGATACTGTCATTTGCGTGTTGATTCGGATCAGTGTTTTCTGTATCCACTAGGTCATTCAACAAGCGGGTTGTCATATCCGCAAGGAACCAGCGATCTTTCGCTGTAATATTGGTAGTAATATCCCACTGTAAATCTGTCTCACTCAGAGAGTTATTCAGACCACCGCCCTCGACAATATCACTGCTCGAAATAACCACACAATTTGCCTGAGAGGTGGGATCAGGAAGGCTCACGTCTGAACAATTTAGCGGTGAATCCGCAATATAACCCTGGCCGTCGGGAAGATCATCGATAACATCAATGTCCTTCACTTCTATCAAAGTAAATCCCGGTGTATCGAATCCAAACCAACCACCGGCTTGAATTTCAAAACTACACTCTTCACCAATCAATACACTGCTATTTGGGAAAGCAGTTTCACTGGTCAGCTCGGTACATTCATCGGAACGGTCCTTGACCAGGTTAAAACCCATTACCCGCGCGCGCATACCATCAAGGGTATAGTTGTTGGCCAGCTGTTGACTTGGTGTTGTTTCGGTAATTACGGCAGGGCTCGGAAAGTACAGAGGTGTACCATCATTCAGAGTGATCTCACCGATCACATCTGCGCGAAAAGTCAGGTCGTCATCGGTGGCCGAGTGATTCTTTTCAACCACAAAAATCACCCGTTCTGTATCACCGGGTCCAATTTCACCACCAAGATCACCACTGTCACAGCGATACACTGTTGAGGAATCTGGCAAGTAATCCGGCTGGTTCCATACAGGGTGCTGAGGTACAGTGCCTACATTCGGATTGCCCAACGCCGTACAGCTGCGGTCGTTAGACAATACCCTCATCGCCTCACCGAAGGTGACATAAACGGAATAATCATCCGCATCGTGGCCACCGTTATTGGTGATATCCACCGTCAATTCTGAAGTGCCACTATCGCGAACAATATAAAGTGGATGAACAGTACTAACATCCAGATCTTCAGGGTCGGGCGTAACCGATTCCGTATCTACCTGAGTAGCAGGGCTGGTTGAAGAACAGAAATCCTCGTAATCAATAGTGAGGACATTGTTTGCAAGGGCGATATTGCTATTTGGATCGGTACCGGTAGTAGAAGACTCCTCCTCTACATCCAGGTCAGCATCCAAGTCATAGAAATCTGGCTCAATCGTAACGATGCGGAAACGAATTTGAATTTCATCTCCATGTCGCATCATGTGCTCTTGGTCTGAGTATACCGAGTGAACTGTACTACTCAGCAAACGGAATTCCGGTTGGTTATTATTAAGTGGATCTGTATCCCATTGATTCCAAGTAGAACCCACACGCCATTCCAGCGTATCGGCTTTGCCGTCATAGTCTGAGCTGTAGTTAGCGCCATGGTTATCAATACCGCGACGCTCTCGGGTAATTTCCGGTGTAAAGGTGGTATCAACCACATACTCATCGGGCAGATCGCTGACAAACTGGATATCTCTTACCGAGCCACCCGTCCGGTTATTTACGGTTATAGTGACGTAACCGGAAGCACCGAGCGGTTGATTCAAGTTGGTACCGGTAATCTCCTGGGTAATAGTGAGATCAGTTGAAACTTCAACACGCATTTCCGAAGTATCAGAGCCCGGAGCCGAGGCTTCCGCAGGGCTTGAAATACCGCCCACACCCGTATCACCATCAATTTCACAACCCCACTGTAAACCTGACACTGTATTGGTGCCATTAGTGCAGGAGGTATTTACCTTACCTACCAAGTAGATATCCAGGTCGCCACCAGACGGAACGTCAGTGCGCCCTGAACTATTGGAAAAATTACCATCCAGCTCAAAGTTATTAATAGAATTACTTGCGGAAACACAGCTACTGCCACCAGGCGCAACACCATTATTATTGGCAACAGCTTCAGCGGCACTTTCACTCGGACAGGCGTAGTTGATATCCATATTGGGGTTGGACATCAAATCATCAAAACGCGCATCCTGCATATCTGCGTCACCATCATTGGAGATACGAATACGCCAGATCACATCATCTTCAATATTGCCATAGACATTATTGGTGTAGTTTGTTTGCGCCGCATCAATATTACGGCCGCGCTTGTCCATGGAGGGTTCCGGCTCGCGGATCGCCAACTCCATGCTGTGAGTATCTGTAGTGGTGGGGTAACTGCAGTAGTCAAAAGTTGCGGTAGCATTTAGGGTGCGATTATTAACAACCAGCTCTTCCTCTTCTTCATCCTGACTGCGCACGTTGAAGGTGATAGTCAGGGTCGTATTTTCGTCGCGCTCTGCGAGTGCTGACAGGTCATTTTGATCCCAGGTAATTGTGGTACCACTGATAGTGGGCTCACCCAGAACAACCCCGGAACTCACTGAAGTAGAGCCAGTCACATACTCAAGACCGGAGGACCCGAGGTTCTCCCTAATAACGATATCCTGAATAGACTGGGTACCCGATAGGCCACTGAAAATACTGGGTACATCAACTTCGATGGTTACCTGACCATCACCACATAAAACGCACCAACTTTGGCCAGAGCGGTGACTGAGAATATTAAACCCTGCAGGATCATCGGTAATAGAAGGACAGTTGGATTGAGCAAATGCCTGCGGTGCAGTTAGCAGGACCACCGCACAGACCAATAAAAATCCAATAATCACAGACCTGCAGGATTTTTGCTCAACAAATTCCGACTTCATTATCACTTAACGGCCGCCACTTTCTAATACAGATGTTTGGAGATAAATCGGGCATTTACACCAGACACTCCACGGTGGGCGAACTTTAATTACAACCCACTTAGGTAGCCGTGAAACAAGTCATAATTAGCCAGCTGACAAGTGGAACTTTTGTAGGGATTGCCAAGTGGTTCTCAGGCGGGCCCTCAGTGAGGGAAAATTTTTGTCCAGAACGGACAAAAAATAATTGAACAGGTATGACGAAAATTTCATCACCATGAAACGGCCGGAACCCACTATTCAGTGGGCTCCGGCCAATTATCAGCCTAGGTTGGCGGGAAGAAGTCAATCGGATAAAGAATGGTTATGGTCGGTACCCCGGCCTTTTCACCAAAGTTAAATCGTTTGACCCTAGCCACAATTTTTGCATTGAGTGACGGCGAATCCACATCACTGGAATCTACACTCACGGCAGAAACCGATCCGCTGGGCTCAATAGTAATCTTCAACACCATCTTACCTTGCAGCGCGGGATTATTACGCAGCTCACGATTGTAGATACGGTACAAGGTGGCTTTGTAGCGATCAAAAACAATCTGGATTTCCTCATCTGTCCGCGAAGGACCAGCACCATCACTGAGAGGACGGTCCTCACCGGCAAAGTCACCTTCAGTACCGATAGAACTTTCCACTCGCGCAAAGGCAACGCCACCCAAGTCCGAACCAGACCCACCCACATTGCGACTCAGCTCCGCCGTATTGATACCACCACTACCCGCCGTAGATGCTGCAGTGATCAGTGAGCGCTGACTGCGGTTCTCTTTTTTACCGGCCGTGCTCAGCTGGGTTTGCTGGCCGAGGCGGTTATCCAGATCATCCTGTATCAGGTCCTGGAAGTTATCCTTAAAGGCGAGAACACCGGATCGCTCAGCTTTTTTACGCGCCTGCTTTTTCTCCGTCTTGGAGGGTTTCGGGTCCTGCTTGGCTACCTTCTGTTCAGGCTTCTTCTCCGGTTTTTTCTCCTCTTTCTTAGGCTTGGCTTTTTCTGGCTCCGGCGGTGGCTTGGGCTTGGTTTTCTTCTCAATAACCAGCTTGGCCAGGCGCTCGGGAATTTCCACTATTTGAGACTCGGGCTGGGGCACCGTATACAGAGGAATCAGGTAGCCCAGCAAGGCGGCGATAAATAGTGAGGCAAAGACACAGCGGCGAAAACGCTTTTCGTCCTCACCCTGCTTGTGCCATGGCATCACCATAGGACGGAACTTGGGCTGTTCGAATTCCCGTGTTATCTCGAACTCGAACTTTGACTCTTCCTCCTCGCGGCGCAGCTCATCCGCGCGCTCATCCAGCGCAAAGACCTCTTCCTGGCACTCGCTTATGCTGTTCTGTATAGCACTGCGCTCATCGCGCAGCTGCTCCAGGCCCTGGTTGAAACTGCGTGTCGACTGACCGATCCGCTCGATAACCTGCGCAGAAGCATTCTCCCGATAATCTTCCGCCCAGAACATTTCTCCCGCGCCCGCTTCTTCAAGCTTGCGCAGGCGTTCGGAAATCTCGTCGAGCAACTGGTACTTGGACCCCTGGTCCTGCAATTCAGCCAGCTTCTCTTCGATCTGGTGCCGCTCATCCTCGAGCAGCTGCATGCGATGGTGAACCGCCTCAAGCGCCTCACCTACCGCCCGCTGTTGTTGAAGAAAATTACTCACAAACTTCCATTAACCCTGAGATGCTTTCTGAATAACCGCCAGTGAAACTTTGGTATAGCCAGCGTCTGTACAGCTGGACATCACCTTTTTCAGCAAACTGAACGGAATGCCTCTGTCCGCGAGAATATTGACCTCCGGTGGTTCTGGATCCTGCCCCCCTCGACATCACCCTCACCTGAATCTGCCGAGGCCTGTGCAACTCCAATTGCCTTGGCCAGCTCTGCAACCATCGCTTCCTTAATGGCCGCAATAATGGTTTCCTCGCTTTCCAACACTTCGGAGGTGGCAATTATCGAGTTGGACTCCACCAGGATTTCATCATTGGTCACCATCAAGGTCACCGTTTCCCGAGGCTTGGTCTCCACCACAGAGTCCGGCAAGGTAATCACCTTGGGAGGCTCCAGCGCTTCATTGCTGGAGGTATTAGTCAGCAGGAAAAACACCAGGATCGTAAAAACATCCATCAGGGAAGTCAGGTTCATGCCCGAGGTTTTCTTGCGCTTATGGCTTCGCGCCATACGCTTCATGCGTCGGCTTTCATTTCTCATGGCGCATCTCCTATGGAAATATCAGGAAATAAAACCACCTTTTCCACCGCTTCCAGGTCACTGGGATCACTCCCCTCAACACGTACTTCAGCTCCGCGCACAGTATCCATAATGCCCACCAAATGCTCATAGGCGATTGTGGGCTCCATCAGGATGATGGAATCAGTTTTTTCCGGATAACTGGCCTTAACTTCCAACAAAAACTGCGTGAGCTTCTTTAGGTCATACACCTCTGCTGTGGGCAGCACAGCGAGAATCTCAGCCTGTTCTGTATCTGCTCCAACGGGAGCCTCAATAGGAGCATTTTCACCCTCACCTTCGATATTCAGGTTGGGGAAACGTGCGATAACCTTTTCACCATCACTGATTTCCACGGCCTGTTCTCGCACAACCACCTCCACCGTAACTGTGGGATCATCCGGTGCTCCACCACCGGCACCACTCGGCATATTCAGTTCGAGAATTGTCACCCGCGAAAATACCGCCGATACCAATAGAAAAGGCACCAATACCACCATCAAATTCAAGAAAGCAGTGATATCCAGCTCAGGAGCTTCTTTATCCCGCCCGTGGCGCCGCCTTCTCATTACGCAGTTTCCGCTTGCTGTGCTACTGGATTGGTTTTAGCTGGGGCAGTTTTTTCATTAGACGGCTTGGATTTTGCGGGCTCCACTTCAAAACGGCGACGGGTTGCACCATCAATCAGGTTGGATGCTTTTACAGAGACCATCTCCAGGCTATCGATAATTTCACCGGTAAGTGAGTTCAGCAGTGCGTGAACGATCAACAATGGAATACCAGTCATCAGACCAAAGGCGGTGGTGTTCATCGCCACGGAAATACTGGCGGAGAGCAGGTCCGCTTTTTCTGCCGGGTTGGCATTGGCTACCGCCGTAAAGGCCTCGATCAGACCCATAATGGTTCCCAGAAGCCCCAGCAAAGTTGCGATATTGGAAAACAGAGCTACGTAAGGGGTGCGTTTTTCCAGCTGTGGAGTGATCTCCATCATGCTCTCTTCCATCGCGATTTCGATATCTTCACGACGGCGAACAGCCCCCTGCCGGGCCAGCCCCATAGACAGTAATTTACTCACACTGGATTCGTCCTGTTTTACCAGGTTGCGGGCGCGATCGAAGTCTCCTGAAGCTAATACCGGCTGCAGCTTATCCCACATATTGCGGTTGCTGCGGCGCTCCAAATGCAGTCGTATAAAGCGCTCGATAGCCACTGCACCACCCAGTGCGGCAACCACGAGAATCGGGTACATGAAAGTACCGCCCGTCTGGAAAAACTCGATGACGTTATTGAAAAAGTCCATTACAAACCCTCTTGAGAAATACAGCTAAAACTTGGTGCTACTCCGGCGACAGCCAGAATCAATATGGCGTTAATCGCCGGACAGGCTGAGTTGATAGAACTCCAACTCACGCATGAAAACTTCCTTGTCGAGCGGTTTGAGTTTGTCGTCCATCAAGCTGGAGACAAGGTCGCTTTCGACACCCACTTCGGAACTTTTCCAGGGGACAATATAGAGAGACTTAGGGGCTTCCTTGTTACCGATAATAGAAATACCCGACAACTCCTTAATTTTTGAATCCACCTTTTTATCGGTGGATTCTTTTTTCTCCTCTCCCTCAGACTGAGCCAAGGCATAAGGAACAACCATAAAGCTGGCCACGAATGGCAAAGCCCAACGAAGTTTAATCATTTACCAGCCCTCCGTTGAATATCAGCTAACCAGATAGTGACATCCCGGTCCTCTGGTTCCAATTGAACATATTGTTCGAATTGTGCCAGAGCACACTGGAGATCTTGCAGATACAGATCACACAATATGCCCAGATTTTTTATCAAAGGTAGATATTCTGGATTTTCTGCCAAAGCATTCACATATATTTTTCGCGCCTCGGCAAAGCGCCCTTGCTTTCGGTAGAGAACGGCCAGTTCATTAGTTGCCACCGGATGCTTTTCGTCCAACGCCAATGCCTTTAAAAAAGCCTCTTCCGCTTTTGCCTCATTGCCACTTTTGTAGTGGGCAATACCTAGATTGATATAGGGTGCCGGAAGGCGCTGCTCGCGCTCCACCACTGACTGCAGAAGTTCAATAGCACTCGCATAATCCTGCTCGGCAAGATATTCCAGGGATCGCTCAAAGTCCCGACTCACACTGCCCGATACCCGCACCGAAGAATAATCAGAGATTTTTCCAGACTTGGTTTGGGTGCTGGCGCAAGCTGCCAACAACAAGGCTAAGCCCACCAGAAAAAACAAACGCATTTGTTTTTGCATAACTTTCCACTCCAAAAGGCAAATGCCTGTTATTACTGACCCGAAACTGCTGATCCCGCTGAAGGCAATTCCGGCTCTGGCGGCAGGGGTACAATAGTCTGGAGATACTCACCAGCCTCTTCCGCCCGTGCATAGCGAGCGGGCATTAAATTGGCAAGCTTGCCAATACTTTTATCAATCCAGGGGTTATAAATACCGACGCCCAGCAACTCGACATTCTTCTGATGAACAGAAATGGCTTTTTCCTCGAAGGGATAAATCTGCTCCTCCAATGCCAACTCATACTCTTCCAGCTCCAAGGCATTCAGGTTGGTTGGACGCTCCGAGTCCTTCAGGGCCACGCTAAAGTGGAGATAAATTTCAGCCAGGTAAAAGGTTGCCGCAGCGGTCACATCGGCCACCTGATAATCAATCAGGTCAGTAAATACACGGGTGGCTGCTTTCATACGCTTGCGCTTGAGGTTGAGGCTTTTCTCGATAGGCGCAACCAAATCCACCTGGGTGAAAGCCTCAAAGCTGGGTTCAGCCAATAGCAGGGCCGCATTACCTGCGAGATAACGGGTGCGGTCGCTGCGCTGGGAACCACCGCGGGACTCAACTTTCACCAGTTCACGAAGCTCTGCCATATAAAGCTTTTGATTCCCGGACACTTTGTAGATATCGGCAATTTTCTGGCGGGTCTCCAGCGCCGGCTCCATGGGTTCGGGGAAATAATCGACGTAGCGACGCAAAACAGACAGCGCTTTAGCGCTATCTTCTGCCGCTGCATAAAGATCTGCCGCCTGGGTTAAGGCCTCACGGCGTATTTCATCGTCCTCGGATTCCCGCTCAATACGCTCAAATTCCGCAGCTGCTAGCAACAGCTCACCGCTCTCCTGGTAAACCACTGCCAACTTCTTGGTGACATCTTTCGCCAGCTCATGCTCCGGGAAGTGACTGCGGAAGTTATTCAATACCGTTGCCGCTTGTACCCAATCCTTAAGAACGATCAATGATGCGGCAGCATCATACTCCGCCGTAGCCAGAATGGTCGCGCCAGGTGCAGTACCTCGAATACGCAGGAAGTGACTCGCTGCGGTTGCATGATCCTCCTGTTTACGGGCCATATCACCCTGCTGGTAGATGGAAGCCGCCAGGTTATCTACCAGTCCCGCCCTATCCTTTGCATCCTGGGCAGTCAGCGTCAAAGTTTCACCGTAAGCGATTTCTGCATCCGCAAAGGCCGCAGTATCGAAAGAAGCGTGAGCCACCAGCAGCCAGGCAGAACGTCTAATCTCCTGCTCCGCAGCGGGAAACTGCTCCAACAGTGAACGACCATTGGCGATTGTCGGGGCATAGTCTTTTAACCCGTAGAGATCCTCCACCGCTCCTAACATGATCTGTGGTGCTTTGGCATGCTCGGGGAATGTGGCCGCAAAAGTCAGCGATGAACGAATAATTTCCCGCAATAGTGGTGCACGCTGCTCATCCGTTGCATCTTTTAAGTTATTAGCCAGATGTTCGCGATAAGCGTAAACCGCTGCGTAGCCTGCTTCGCTGGAATCCTTATGCGCAGGATATTCATAGGCCGTGCGCTCATACTCCAGAGCTGCACCATGGAAATCCCGGTTTTCCAACATCAATCCGGCAAGCTGATAATTGATTTCCGGTGCGCGCTCAGTTTCCCGGAAGGAATCGAGATAGCTGCGATACCAGTGAATCGCCTCGCGATAATTCTCGGCCTTCTTGTCTTTTAACTTCTTATTCTGGTAAGCCGCATGGTAGTGCCCGGCGAGGTCGATCAGGTTGGTCTGCAGGAAGGCAACCACCTCACCGTATTCGTTAATATCGAAGACAGTCCAGTAATCGGCATTAAGTGCATAAGTAGTGGCGAAATCCTTCTTCGCTTCCAGCACCAGCTTGGGAAAGCCGCCTTTACTGTAGATTTCAATAACACGAATTGAGAAATCCGCAGATACTCTGTGCAACTGGTTTCGATCAACAAACGCAATATAGGATTTTGCCGCATCCTGGTAGCGACGCTTTTCCAAATAGTATTCACCCAGCTGGCTGTATACCCGGAATTCGTAATCTCTATTGCCCTTGCGGGTGAAGTAATCGACAACCGAATCAGGGCCTTCCAGGTAAGAAAAGCTCAAGCTGACCACACGGAAAGTATCGTCAATATGCTTGCGCTCACCCTTATTGTTTTGCTGGTCGAAGTCATAGCCCTGGGAGACTTTGTAATCCAGCATGGCGATATAGTCATCCAGGGCCATTTCATACATATCCTGCTTAAACAGCGCCCAACCGCGTTTATACAGGGCAAGCTCGTAGAAACTGGATATCACACCAATATCGATAACTTTTCCGTAGGACTCTTCCGCATCGAGAAACTTCTTGCGGGTAAAATAATATTCGCCCAGCCGGAACCAGGATTCATCGATATGTCGCGAGTCCGGATAGTTGGCCACCAGCTGACGCAGCACATCCACCGCTGCATCAATCTCTCCCGCTTCTTCATAAGCTCGGGATAACTGATACATCACCTGGTCGTTGCGGTGATACAGGGGGTACTTTTGCAGCAATTTAATATAAAGATCGATGGCCTCGCGGGCATTGGCTGACATCATCTCTTCAGAATCAACGCCCGGCGCTTCAAGCGGGGTTTCATCTGCAGCTATTTCTATGCTGCCACTAGCCCGGGTTTCAAACTCCTCATCAGACTCGACAACCCCAGGGGCCTGCGCCTCAGCCACTACCGGCTCTACCTTCGCCACCGGCGCTGTCTTCTCTGGAGCATCCAGGGTATTTTCAGCCATAGCTTCTGACGCATCGACAGAGATCACCGCCCCGCTTCCAGCAGCTACTCCAGCAAGGTTATCGAATTCTGCATCTTCAGCGCGGTGTGCCTGCTTGATTTTTAGGTCGGCAATCCTGCGCATCGCCTCGGGGGTCAGCTTGGATTCAGGGGTTTCCTGCAAGTACTTCTGGTAGCTGGCCAGTGCCTTCTCCAGGCTGCCATCAATATGTTCTTCCTTAATTTCTACTTCGACATTTTGAAGACTGCCGATTGTCTTGCCGCTGTTTCCCGCACAACCCCCTAGCACTATAAGTGCAGAGAGAAGACCAGCGGCACGATTGAGAGATTTACCAGCTTGAGATTTAGATTTGAGCAACTTACTCACGAATCACCTCCCTCTGCTGACTCTTCTTCCTCCACCTGCTCCATCTCCGGTGGATTCTCCTCAGGAATTTGCTCTTCCAACAGCGCCTTGTGCTGCTCTACCTTAAATTCATCTTCACGCTGCTCCTGCAGCTCATTAGCGCGGTCGTAGCTGTCTGCCAGGGCAAAGCGGGCTTTAATTTGATAACTCTCCAACTGTGCGCGACGGCGTTCTAACTCGGCAATTGCCAATGCCTCAAGCATGGTGCCCTGGCGCGCCATCAGGGTTTTCAGTCGCCGTTGGGTTTGCTGGATACGCGCGCGCAAACGAGTAATATCGCGGTCGTAACCGGTATAGCTGTGAGTTGCCGCCTGGCGACTGCGCACAAAGGAATCGTAAACAGACTGGAGACTTTCGATCTCCTGGTTTAATTCCGCCAGGTGTTTGTAGGCCTCGGTCAAACGCTGGTCGTACTCAAAGGAAAGACGCAGGTCCAATACACCTTTAAGCCGCTGAACCCGCTCCAAAGTAGTTTCAGTAAAGCCCTGGGGATGCTCAGCAATTTTTCCGCTAAGTTCCAGGAGCTTCAATCGCGCCTCCTGCTCTTCGGCCGTTGCCAGGTATTCTGGGTGGCGGGAGATCAGCATCTGCTCTATACGACTGGCAAACTGATCGCGCTGCTCCATCCGCAGCTTGATACGGGCGTCGAGCTCCCGGAATTGCCTGTCCAGCTCCGGCAACAAGGGCTCGTAATAGTTGCGGCGAATACGAATAATATCTTCGTAGGCTGTGAGGCTTTTTAGCCACTCTTCATTGCGCTCATATAAATCGTTGAGGTCGCGATAGTTGCACAGAAATTCCTGATAGTCATTGGACGCCATCAGGTCGAGTAAGTAATGGGTCTCGGGGGCTTCCGGTAAATTGCGCAAGGCCACTACCCAGTTCTGTACCTGGGTAGCCTCTTTACGACGCAACGCCTCAAGGAACTTACCTTTGCGAATACTATGAATAGACTGAGTGAGGGTATCAATCTCGCGCCCGAACGCGTCTAATGCGCGGCCATAGTTAATTGCTGCCGTACTGTGGACATCCAATTTGCCATAGGCATAGGGCACCGCCAACATGACCTCTTGCACTGGCTCACTGGTGCCTTTGCGGTCTTGCAACAGTTTCCAGGGCACCAGTGCCCGGTCATAGCGACCCGCGCGGGCCTCTACCCAGCCAGCGCCCAGCAGCGCCCTATTTGAAAAAGGGCCATCGAGGTTTACACGATCAAAATAGGGGCGCGCCATATCCAGCTTGCCCAGCTCCATTAAATGGGAGCCCAATAAGAGGTTGGTTTTATCGTAAAGGGCCTGCAGGGCCGCCTCTGAACTGCGCTTTCTTCCCAGTGCAGTCAACTCCAGAACACCGCGCGCCTCTTCTCCCGCCTTCAGTTGGGCAATACCCAAATTGAAGGAAACAAAGCCCTCTAGCGACTCTTCACCCTTTAGGTCTTGCAGCAGTTCTACGGCCTCCTCGAATCGACCGAGCTGCATATAGACTCGAGCACGCAAAAACTGCTCATCTGCACGGACCCTCTCGGGAACCCGCCCATCAATCATTTCCAGGGCATGTAAGGCGTTGCGCGGCTGTTGTTTGTGATAGTGAATTTTTGCCAGTCGATACGCGGCTTCATTGCGCACCGGCTGGGAAACATTTCCCTGCAGTACAGCCTCAATAGCCCGCCCAGCCTCCCTGTGCATTCGATAGGACAATTCCAAGTCACCCACCGAAAACTCAGCTTGCCCCAAGTGCGCACTGAAAGGATCGAGTTCAGGCTGATCTAAGCGGTGATACTGAGCAAGTTCTGTGTCCAGTGCCACAATCGCATCAAAATAACTTTCCTGATGGGCATGAAACATTGCCGCACCAAAAAACAGGTCTTTAAGTTCTTCCTGCGGTTCAGTCGCCGCTGCAGCGGGGAGAGCAGCCAAAGAACAAAGGGATAGAGCACCAAGCATCACCCTGGTTTGACAGGACAACACATTTACCAGGGACCTGAGCATGATTACCAGTCCTTGAAGTTTATCGTGGACTCGGTTCCCAGAACCTTAATCTCGACAAATTTAGGACCCACTGCCTTCTCTACAGTGTAGGAAGCTGTGGCCCGATACTCTTTTCCTGATGGGGTTTTACCGAGAAAACTAACCTCTAATGGGTGCCCACCCACTTGCACATTGCCAGTGTATATTTTTTGTACCCCACCTTTTTGCAGGGACTCAATTTCCCGGTAGGTATAGAGGTGATGGGCAACTAATTTGCCATTCAGTGTGACCTCAACCGACTCCAGCTCGAAGGGCTTTTCATCAGCCACCGAGACAAAAAGAGCTACCTGCGTATTAGAGGGGAATAAGAGCTTTTCCTCCAGCTGTGACAACTCAGCAGTGAGATCAATAACATCTTTCTTAACATCCTGAATCTGCTCATCCAGGCCACGGATATCATCTCTATCAATAGTCTGAGCATGCCCAGTACTGGCCAACAGAAAGAAAAGTACAATCTGAAGAATTCTGAACATGTGGCCTACCTCCGACCCAACCCTAAACTATCAATTCCTGTCAGATAATCTGGAACAGGACCGCAATAAACCCAGGCACAACAGAGCCTTGAGCTGCGGCATTGTATTGAATAGAGGGTTAATCAGATGTGAGGAAATTCAAATCTCACAAAAACTCAAAGAATGGATAAATTTTGAAAAAAGCACTTCCAGCAAATAAAAGAGATCTACAGCACAAAAGAAATGAGACGCACTTCACTTGCGATCAAGAAAGCTCTCCGCTTTGGCTCTCTGGCCTACCGATCACAAAGAACATGCAAACAATCAAACCAACCAAGGCTAGGTAAGCATTTACTGTAAAAGCTCTATCTATACCCGAAGGTATATCTGGAGCGAAGGCAATGATTGTAGCATTCATACCCAAACCAACCGCACCGCCACCAATTTTAAACATATAGAGGATAGCGCCTGCCAAGCTGGCACGGTGAGGTTCCACCACCGTAATACCCGCAGTCGTACTGGATGGATTGAACAGCCCAATACCCACTCCCAACACGACCAAGCCCGGACACATATCCAGAAAACCCGTGTCCGAAGTCAGGTTCGAAAGCATGAACATTCCAACACTCATCCCCAAAATACCTAATGAGACGAGTAATTTTGGTCCAGCTAGCTCATAGAGGCGGCCGGAGATAATAGCAACCAGCCCCGATATAACCATTAAAGGGACCAAAGATAAACCGGCCTGAAATGCTGAGTAACCACGAAAATTCGCCAAAAATTGGGGGACATAGAGAATTGCCGATAGGAATACTACGGAGATTAGAAGTGTCGTAACACCTACCGCTAGGAACTTCCGGTTCTTTGCAATATCAGGGGGAATCAGGGCATCTTTACCAACTCGATACTCCACGATTGTAAACAGGCAGAGCAACACCAGGAACACAACGATCAGGCTGATAACCACAGGATGCTTGAAACCAATTTCCGCGGAGACATCCAGTGCAAAAAGCAAACAAAATAGCGAGGTGCACAGTAGTAGCACACCGAAGAAGTCTATTTTTTCCTCAGTGTCACGAGGTTTATCGGGGGGTACTGCCCACCAGCAAGCCAGCATTGTTGCCAGAGTGAGGAGAATATTAACGAAGAAAATCCATCGCCAACTGAAAAAATCTGCGAGCACCCCACCCAAAACTGGTCCAGCTGCATTCGCTAACCCACAGGTGGCCATCAGGATACCACCCGCCAACCCTGACCTTTCATAGGTCAACAGGTTAAAAGTCATTGCCAAAGTGGACGGCCACATCAATGCCGCACCCACTCCCATCAATGCGCGGGATATCAATAACATCCACATATCCATTGCCAAGCCACCCAGCACGGCAAAGAAAACGAATATTCCCGCTCCAATCATAAATACTCTGCGGCGGCCATAGATATCCGCCAAGCGGCCACCGGTTATGATGAAAACACCAAAAACCAAGGCGTAGCCGTTAATGATCCACTGGGAGCTAGTTATGTCTGCATTGAATTCTCTTTCGATGGCAGGTAGTGCGGGGGCAAAAGCAGTATAGTCATTACTAATAAGGAAGGCCGCGAGAACTAATGCAGCCAACCCCAAGTACTGATCTCGTGTAATTTTGCCGCTCTGTTTAGCCATACTGCGTAATTCACTCGACACCCGAGCCGATCAGGTAATCCTTCAGAACCTAATTAGCTTGCGATATATTTTTGTTACTCCCGCCTAGAGCCTAGACCACTCGCTCATTTACACGCCTTTTGACTAGTCAGTTTTCACTGTCGATACCGATCATCATCTGCCTTGTAACTGGCAGCTCATATCTTATGCTTAAAGGACATCCAAGCGCCGTAAAATTGAATTAGTGATTGGATAGCCTAATGAGTTCCCTAAGATCACGCTAATAGATGAGATTAGTAAATGCATAAGTTCATTGTGCTTGTCTTGGTTCTGTTGACTTCTTCTACATTCGCCCAGGGATCTACGGTGAACGACCTAAAAGATTTCCAGTGGAAAAACCGCATTCTATTACTGAATATCCCGGAAGATCCCAATAGCACAATCAATGAATTACTCAAGTTAGCGCCGCAGTTTGCAGAGAGAAACTTGATATGGTTCCTATTCTCTAACAGCACCCTTGAGACTAACTTCCCCGGTAAAGTCACAGACAATTTTGCTAAAAATGTACGGGAAAAATATCTGCAAGGACCAGCAATGCAAGTACTTCTTATAGGGAAGGATGGGGAAGTAAAGTATAAAGCCAATAAATTCTCAGCCGTCGAAGTTTTCCAACGTATCGACAGCATGCCCATGCGACGCAATGAGATGCAGCAAGGATCTGCACAGTGAACAATTATTAAACATCCACAATCTGATAGAGAATTTTTGTATCTTCCAGAATTACTGAGGAATCCCAGAGTTAGATTTCCCTCAGTTAATTACGCTTCGGCCTTCTTTGCTCACCAGACAACCTTTCCAGCTGGCAACTTTTAACAAACATAGACATCTTTGCGCTAAAGTACGCTATTAGCCTTGCGAACTTATAATCAATGGAAATCGACCTCCAATGAGCATAAGAGCCATTATCCTCGGAGCTACGGGCCTTATCGGTGGCCATCTCACAGAGCAACTGGCTGGTGAAGAAGTCTTTGATGAAGTACTTACACTCACTCGACGCCCCAAAGCCACTGCAAGTCAAAAAATACATAATCATATTGTCGACTTTGATCGGTTGGAGGAAGCTGCACCTCTTTTTCAGGGAAATACTCTATTTTCCTGCCTCGGCACCACTCGCAAACAAGCCGGCAGCCTAGCCGCACAGCACAAGGTTGACGTTGAATATCAATACAAAGCGGCCCAATTGGCAGCGGAGGCAGGAGTCAGCCATTACTTACTGGTTTCATCCAGCGGAGCCAATGCCAATAGCGCCAGTGCTTACTTACGTATGAAGGGTGAGCTGGAAGAGAAAATCAAGAAACTTCCATTTAAGCGCATCAGTATACTGCAACCCTCCCTACTCCTCGGAGATCGTGCAAATGCCCGCCCCGGTGAGAAAATCGGAGGCACCCTCCTACCAGTAATTTGTATGCTGCCGGGGCTGAGACGTTATAGACCCATTGAGGGGCGTGAAGTAGCCAAAAAAATGGTTTATTTAAGTCGACAAGAACGAACAGGGATTGAGACCCTGCGTTTGGATGAGCTATTCAATGCTTAAGGAGCCTCCGAATAATTCTACAATGTCTTTGCGGGTCTGGGAGGCTCCTTAAACCCCAAAGGTTAAATTCGGGAGCTTAAAACAAGTAAATCGCCCCCGAAAATTGCGGTTATTCTTTTATCTTAATCCCTAACCAGTGCGGGTATTGAGTCAAAACAATAAGGACAATTGCATCGTAGACTGCGTGCCAAATTATTACTCCCAATAAACTTCCGGACACTTGGTAAACCACTCCTAAAACCACACCAATTCCCAAAGTCAGAAAGAAATTGGTCCACGATGAGAAATGAAGTAGCGCAAATGCAATTGCGGAAATTAATAACCCCAACAATGGCGAGCTAAGTTCTGACAACCAGGACTGCAAAAACCCCCGAAACAAAAGCTCTTCGCAAATTCCGACTACAACAGAAATCAACAGCAGCTGAAAGAAAGACAATCGTGAAAATAGCGGAATCAGGGCGATCGATTGACGCCGCATTGACTTGCCAAGGGTCGTTTCTGAGCGAGTTAACGACAACATCACACCGTAGGTAGCCATTGCACCAATGATGCCAATTGTTACTTGCAACCCTACACTATCACCAATGATCACTACCTTGAGTGAAGCCAGATAAAAGCCCAGAAGGGCCAGCAACAAGCAAACAACCTGAGTGCCAATTAATAAAAGAAAAACTGGTGGATTCCCTTTTGTTTGGTCAACAGCATCCATTTGTGACCGTCCTTTTTATTAGTAGTTTATCGAGGTAGTCGAGTGGCTCAGTACCTAAATAGACTGCCTTAGGATTCCGTACCAACTAGAAACCACACCGAAATTCAATCAGCCGAAATAAGCACACCCGCCATCAGCAATAATCTAACAGAAAATGATGACAGGCATAATCCTCCGCCAACAGCCTATCTCTATCCGTTTAGTTTGACGTCAGACAGCTTATCCCCTTTGAAAAACTGCCTGACTTTAGCCGAAAAGCCAGTCACAGTGCTATGCTCGACAATATCTCTGGAACCGGATAGCTCGTAGAGACTACCCGGTTTCCAGCCCTCTTATCAGTAGATTGTCTTGCAAAGAAACTACACAGCAACTAATTCCAACCATGACACAAGAAATCATAGGACTGGGCCAGCTGCTGAAGGATATTGAGGAGAAAAGTCAGGGGCAGGAGAAAATCTCCATCCAGCATGTTATTGAGGCTGTGGGGCTTCGATCCTTTGCCCCATTCCTTATCCTTATCGGGTTGATCCTGTTTTCCCCTCTGAGCGGTATTCCCGGAATGTCTACCGCGATGGGCGTATTGCTACTACTGTTTGCCCTACAACTGCTGATGAAGCGCAACTATATCTGGCTTCCACAGTGGTTAATCAACCGCTCCATATCCAGCGAGAAGCTGATGGATGCCCTGCACTGGATGGAAAAGCCCGCCCGGTTTGCCGACCGCTGGATTCAGCCACGGATGGATTTTATCGTGCGCCGATATGGCACCTACGCTATTGCTGGAACCTGCATTTTTATTGCATTGACCCTGCCAATAATGGAAGTAATCCCCTTCTCTGCCTCAACTGCTGGTCTTGCTCTCACCATTTTTGGGCTATCGCTGGCAGCTCGAGATGGACTCTTAGCGCTTATTGCTTTTATCCTAACGGCCTCCCTGGTACTAGTGGTGATCGTTGCCGTGATCTAGGGAGCCTCTGAATAACTCCGTGATACCTCTGGCTTGCAGAGCGGTTCACAATCAAGGCGCGGCTTCGCAGGAATGTCTAGACCTTTCAAGAAGTCGCAACGCCTAGGGGCCCGCGAGTAACTCCGTAACATCTCTGTGGGTCTCCAGACCAAAGCTGGCTACTTACCCTCGCTTTAAGACTTGATTTTTTAATCCGAGCAAATGGGGAAAGTGCACTATGGCGAAAATTGCCAAAAGGTCGTATACCGCATGCCAAACAATCGCCCCCACCAAGCTCCCGGACATTTGGTAGAAAATGCCTAAAATAAGCCCAATCATAAAGGTGAGGAAGAAGTACACCCAGGAAACACAGTGCAGTAATGCGAATATCAGTGATGCACCCAATAAACCGAGGAATGGCGTACTGAGCTGGGAGAGCCAAGACTGTAGAAAACCACGAAACAACAGCTCCTCACAAACACCCGCAGCTAAAGCAACCCATACCATTTGTGATGGGGACAACTTGGAAAATAGCGGGGTCAATTGAGTACAGTGGAGCCGCAGCATTTTCCCAAATAGCGTCTCAGAACGAGCTAATGTCAGTACTACCGCAAATGTGACAATAGCGCCTAATAATCCCAACAGCAGTTGCAACCAAACCGTATCACCAATAAATGAAACTTCCATTGGCACAAGGTAGAGCCCCAGAGCCGCAAGCAATAGACAGCCCAGTTGAATATCCATTAAAAAAAGAAAACCGGCAGGCTGCGCCGTGCCGGACCAATCGCTTCCATTCCTGATTTTTCCCTTTGCCTATTGATTTCCTGAGCCTCTGACAACCTTCAAGCTCGCTCGCCCATCCGCAGAAATCATCAATTCGGCCACGCCACCGTCCCGCAGTTGTTTTTCCAGATCCAGGGCTTTTTCCTTTGGAGCAAAGTAGGCTTCAATACCGTAGCGAATCCGGTAGCTATCTGATGAATTCCAAAAATTCTGGCCTGCTACCCGCCCTCGAATAAAGACTCCGCCCTGTGGTTGTTCAAGGCTGACAGAGGCTCGTTCATACAATCCGGATGCCCCTTTTTCTAAGCCCACATAAACCACCTCTCCCTGACGCAGTCGTCCCTGCCCTTTAAACAAGGCTTTATCTAAGGTGGAAAAGGCGTAATTTAATTGGGCATAGTTACCCCGAAACAATGAGCGCGGGTCTACAGGAACAGTTTTCACTGAGACAGGCTGGCCCGTCCACAGCGGCATTTGAGCCTTAATATACATTCCTAACAATATAAAAAACTGCACGCCAATGGCGGCAACCAGGCCAATCACAACTCTACGTTTCATCGCAAACTTCCCCCCGCCTGGTGATATTTCCAATACTTGGCTGCTGCCAGCAATAAAACTGCGAAGAGAATAAACAGGAGAGATGCTCCTATATAGTCGCCAATCAAGTCAATATAACGCAGCAGAGCCGTCAACAGGACCGCCATAACTCCGAGGAAGAAGTAGTGCGAGATACCATCGTGAATACCCCTGAAGATCAACCAGATTCCACAGGCAATCAGGGCGAAGTTTGTAAAAATTTGTAACCAAACTGCGTAGTCACTGGAGCTGGCATTCGTTACGAACGCAAGTACTGCCGCAAAAACACCGCACAACCCCAGTCCGAATAGCAACCTCTGAGACAGCAGCGCCAACACTATCGACACGGCAGACATAACTCCTACTACCGCCCACATAGAAGGTAGGTGACTCCAGGGGGCTTCTATCATCTCCTCCCAGGGATATTCAAAGCTAAAAATCAGTAAGCCAATTAAAGTAAACCGAAGGCACCAAATAGAGATTACTGCTGCGTAGTCCTTGGCTACCGCCGACGGGCGAGTTGCCAACCAATGGGCAAAGCAATACATCAGGATAAAGAGCGAGACTGCAACAGCAAGGTTCTCTGGATAAATATCCGCACTAAATTTCCCATCCTGCAAACGCCAAAATTCTGATAGGGAAAATTCCAGCCAAAAACCTAAGCCAAAGATAAAGGTCAGCAAGAGAATCACGCTCGCACGACCACTTAACAGGATATAGAGGGCCCCCAGCAAGAAAATTGGGAACAGGGCGGGGTAAAAGCCTAAACTCGACTCCAGGAAGAACCAAAGCAAAGCCAAAAGCAAAGACTGCTCTGCAATCCATGGGCTGCGGGTAATTAAAGCAAATGGCAAACTACCCAGTGCCCACCAGAAAATACCATCTGGCATATGCTCGCCCAAGTGGTATACCTGTGCGATTAAAATAATCGCCGCACCAAAAAACAGGTTACCCAACAAGAACAAGCCCTCTCCGGCCTTCCGGTCTCCAGACAGGTAAACCTTAAACGCCACTCCCTGGGTCACCAAGGTCAAAGCGATCAGCCCCCCCATTCGCAGCGCTCTGGGGATTTCCTCCCAATTGGCTCCAATCAGTGTAATCACCGCCAGCCCGATAAAGAGATAGGCCAACCCAATCAAAATACGATATCCAAGTGTTCTTTCTTGCGCCCGGTGGTAATCCACTTCATAGCGGGCACAGATCTGCTCAGCCTGAGCTTCACTGATCACACCGTCTTCAACCCAATCTCCGGCTTCGCGGGCCAGGTCATGCTTAAGCAACCGAATCAATCGCATAGATGCGCCTTGTGAAAAATTACCCATACCCGATGGATGGGTATTAATACTTTGGTCCCGAGTATCCCCGATGTAACCAGCGACCTCAAATTGGTACGGATTGCAGACTAAATTATCGCCAGGCTGCCTAGATAGCAGGAAACTATCTAAGATATTTAAATTGTTAATTTCTATTATTGGTTGCCAGTCAATAGCATAAACAGCATCAAAGTTAAGAGCCAGGCACCCAATAAGGAGCTAACCATGTCCCGCTATATCGAATCCGAACTCAAGCCGTTTAACGCCAAAGCCTACCAAAATGGCGAATTTCACGATGTAAGTGACTCTGACGTCAAAGGTAAATGGGCCGTATTCTTCTTTTACCCCGCCGACTTCACCTTTGTATGCCCCACTGAATTAGGCGATCTGGCAGACAACTATGAGGAGTTTAAGAAGCTGGGTGTAGAGATCTACTCAGTCTCCACAGACACTCACTTCACCCACAAGGCCTGGCACGATTCCTCTGACACCATCGGTAAGATCCAGTACCCGATGATCGGTGATCCTACCGGTACCATTACCCGCAACTTCGGTGTAATGATTGAGGAAGAAGGCATTGCCGACCGCGGTACTTTCGTTATCGACCCGGAAGGCCGTGTTCAAATTGTGGAAATTACTGCTGGCGGTATCGGCCGCGATGCCAGTGAGCTGCTGCGCAAGATCAAAGCTGCCCAGTACATCGCTGCTCACCCCGGTGAAGTTTGCCCAGCAAAATGGAAGGAAGGTGAGGAAACCCTGGCCCCCTCTCTCGATCTGGTAGGCAAAATTTAAGTCTTCCCAAGCCCTCACAGGATTGGAACTGGCCTTGCCCGCCCTTTTGGCGGGCATTGTCGTTAATCAAATATTGCAAATCGGTGTTAATGGCTTCTTTGCTTCGCAATAAGTGATAAAAGCAAGCAACATACAACTCCTCCTAAGAGGAACACAGGAACTACAAAGATTGCTGTTTGTATTCCGTAACTTTCATCTAACCACCCCACCAAAGCATGCGCCAGAATCAAGAAAATTCCCCCCATGCCTAAGGAGAATGAAACTGTAAAAGGGGGATTCTTACTACAATGTGTCAACCATTCCATGGCATAAGGAAACAAGTAGGATAGTGTCAATCCACATACTGGAAACCATAGTGGACTCACCCAGTAGCCCAGAGAAAATACGGCTGCTGTCGATAAAAAGGAGACTATCAACCAGAAAAAAGCACTTCCCTTCAGCAGGATAAAAGTGAAGGCCACTCTCCCCAAACAAAGTAATCCGAAAAAGATTGAAAGCAAAATATCCGCCTCAACGGCCCAATGCCCTCCCCTAGCTTCAAGAAACAGCACCATCCTACTCGCCAATATATGTTCAGCGCCGTTGTAGGCAGAAACAATAAACCCGCCACCAATTGCGATCCACCACTCTTTCGGTTCTTTATCTCGTTGGCTCGCCTCTTTATAGGCGCCAGGGTTAAAAGAACTCCCATTTTTCCTCAGTTTTCCTTTTCTTCTTATTAATCCAGACAAGATGAAAAATAATATGCTTGCTGCTATCCCCCCAAACAAGTAGAAACCGCCCTCCCATCCAAAGTGAAATTTATATAACAACCCGGGTAACAAAGGAGACAATACGGAGGCAACCCCATAGGTACTATGTAATCCACAATAACCTTGACGAGTTAAGTTTTCAGGCACAAAAAGGGGGATTGCCACATTAATCAAAACCATGCTCCCTCCGGCACCCAAACCAAAGAGAAAGCTGCCCAGAATAAGCAGGGTAAACGAGTACAGATATCCAGAAACACCTGAAAGTACCGACCCTACCCCCATAAAAACTACGAATAATGCTAACCCAGAGATCACTCTGATTTTTTTCACCCAGATAGCCCCTGATAAAGTCATCAGTAAGGCTGAAAAAGTGGACAGGAAGAAAAAGGTGGAGCCCTTTGTTGGGGAAACGGAAAAAAAATCTAAAATTTTGGGGTAAATTGGAGCTTTATAGACCTCCACAAAGCCCAGTAAAAATAGAGCCCCATAGCATGAAAGCAATCCAAACCAATAGATGTTGCGTTTCACGCAGCCCTTCTTTTGATATATTGATCACATTCTTCAATCATTCGGATTGCTTGTATAGAATCGGCAAGAGGAAGATCCGGTGATTCTATGAAGTTTTTTTCAATACATAATTGAACGGCCTGTGCCTCATAATAAAGCCCTTCAGAATTTGGATAATTAAACCTGCCTCTTATTCTCGGTAACGGGAATTCGTACAACTTAGTCTCATTATCTGTCCTTCGATCACCAGTGATCCGCGTCACTGACACCCTAGTTGGACAATGTGCCGGGGCAAACACTTTTATTCGCCCTTCTGTACCATAGATTTCCAACTCTTCCGCACCCTCAACCAGATGACTCCAGGAAACTACAGCTGTTGATCCACTATCGAAGTGCGCATAAATGAGCCCGGCACCATCCTTCTGGAAACCGTAGTTATCCAGCACCCCAGAGAACTCCAGGTCTGATATCCCCCTACCCAATACCATCAGCGCCGTGTGGACAGGATACACTCCGGCATCCATACCAGCTCCCACCTTCCATTTTGGAGACTGCAACCCTTCATCCTTGCGCAGGTCAAAGCTCAAATCTGCACGAAGCTGGCTTACCTTACCTATATTTCCAAGACTAATAATATCTCTACAGTATTTAATAGCAGGGAAGAACCTCATCCACATCCCTTCCATGCAAAACAGCTGTTTTTTATTGGCAAGCTCTTTAATCCTTACAGCATCCTCAACTGTTAACGCCAGAGGTTTTTCAATAAGAACAGGCTTACCTGCCATTAATGCTAATTCAGCATGTTGTCGGTGTAACTCGGGGATAGTTGCAATATAGACAATGTCAATATCAGGATCAGAAACAAGTTCCAGGTAACTGCCATAAGCCCTACTTGCTCCATGACTATTCGCAAACTCTCTCGCTCTATTAAAATCCCTGGAAGCTACAGCAAACACTTCTGAGGAATCCAGGTAATCGAGGACTAATGCAAAATCATTTGCTATTCTTCCACAGCCTATAAATCCCCAGCGCAGCCTTCTCAAAGGTAGTTTTTTAGCGCTTTGATGACTGGTCAAGTCTAATTGCTTAGGTAAATACTCCTCCTCTGCTATTTCATCAGGATCCAATATGAGCTCTGGATGACGAGTGAGCCTTTCTTGTAGGTCATACCAAGCGCTTTCCAGATGGTTCGCCTCTATCTTATTGACCCAAATACAGTTTCCTAAAGGGGCTGGGAGAGGCGCTCGCAAAGTACCGGAGCGATGAATCGAGATCTGTTTTATTGCCGTCTTGTATACATCCAGGCTCAGCCCTTTGACACTAGCTGCAAGTCCCAGCTGCACGTAAATTCCAAACAGTAACTCAATGTCTGCCTTGGATATCAATCCCATTTTTTCAGCTACCAGCGAAGTAAACAGGCAATCAATGCCCACAGCTTCACCATGCATCAACCTAAAAGCCTCATCACGCTCCAACCAGCGGGATAACGTATGCCCAAAGTCCATTGGTCTAGATAAGTTCTCTTCTTTTAAGTCTCCCGCAATACTATCCAGCATGGCATCAATACAATTTATCAGCAGTTTATAGGATGCATCTCCCGGCAGGCCATCAGGTTCTAAAAAACTATTTTCCAACAGAGTGGCACCCTGAGCTGACAAGGTATCGAGCACATCCTTGTTGAATACCACTCCAACCTTAATCATTTCACCAATTGCACTTTTTAATACCCGCTGTGGATTAGTTTTCAAGAAGGAGGGATCAATAATGGTATGCAAGGGACAATGAAAAGCACCAATCCCATTCTTAATATTGTGGTTCACACTGACTTTAATGCCGATAGAGGAGTCAATCATTCCCATTAGAGTCGTTGGAATACGTATCCAGGGTGTATTCCGTCGCCACACCGCACTGACAAACCCAATCGTATCGGTTACCGCCCCTCCGCCCATAGCTAAGATTGGCTCCCTGTAACGAAGAGGATTTGCCTTCCATATCTCATCAATCATACTGATAAGACTATTAATATTTTTTGACTGTTCGCCACCCTTCATAACTATCGGGATGAACTCAACCCCCATGGACTCTTGCCACTCGGTAATACCCTTCCCATAGAGTTCCCATACCTTGTCATCAACACAACAAATAATTCTGTTCTGCGGCGGTCTTAGGAGTTCTATAAGGAATTTATTACCAGGATTAAAGAGTCCATGGTGGTACCAGATTCTTTGGTTTGTTGGAGCCTGACAAATAGTATCTGAAATTTGTACGATAGAATGATGGCTTTCATCTTCTCTTAATTGAGCCTTAATACTGGGCTCTATCGCTGCGGCTAATTCGAGAACACCACATGCATGAAGCAGTCGCGGCAGGCTCAAGTATTTCTCATCATCGCTATCTAGAATGGATTCAATAAACAGCCGCTTCAGATTGTAATAATCTCGCTCAAACAAGTAGCAATACCACATCCCTCCCTTTTCTTTTCTAGTAAGCTCAAGTGCCCGATCAAGCACATCTTCCATGGCCTGCCGAATAAAAACAGGGTCACCTCGAAGGCCTTTTCGTATCACTATGCAATTTTCTACGCCTTCACAACGGGTAGCCAGAAAAGAGAAACTCACTCCCAGATTAGTTTTTAGCGTAAAAGACAGCTTTTTGAAGTCCTCGATATCACCGAAGCGCTTCTGCACGGTTTCATCTCGATTCACTACTACATCAGTAATGTTGTGAGGAGCAAGGTTCCACTTTGCTATACAGAGTTCAAGTTCATGGCAACACTGGTTGAGCAGCATACCCTCGGAATTTTGCCTAAAAATGCTTTCCAGGTTGGCTTCCGGATGCGGGTTGTGATGAATGAATCCGACACTCCTGGACTTCAACTTCCATTGCTCGTTAAGCCTCTCGGCTCTATCCACGTAATTTGCGATATGCTTTTGATAGCCAACAACAACATTTACATTATTCCTGTCGGCAATCCTTTCCATTTCACGCAGTTTTTCCAGCGAGTCTGCACCTGGTTTTTCAAGGTATATATTCCTATATCCTTTATTAACTACCGATTTAAAAATCCCCTTCGCGAGTGGAGTCCTCACCGAGATAACAACCAAATTTTTAAAGGAGGGATGCGCATCAGGTATTTGCGCCACCGAGGAATAAGTTTTGAAATCGCCATACTGAGCTTTAAGTCTTGCCATCTCGTTTCGGAAAACCATCCCTTTTTCAGATGACTCGACATCACTGGAAAGCCAATACTCTTCAACAATCGCATCCACCACTACATTTCGCATATTCATTAGCTGAGACAAATGCAGCCATCCGATTGACTCCCCAGGCAGACCGACACCTACCACCGTGACATGCACCACATTCTGATTCATAGCGGCAACATTTAACCTCACATCCGCTGGCACTACCCAGATCATCAGAACCGGGCTTGCACTTCTAACTTATTGCTAATGTGCGCTGATTTACGACTCAACTCTTTTTTGATGCCTGAGGGTATGGACCGCGATCAACACATCTATATGTCGTCTTTGCGGCTCAATAGACATCAGGATGCACCGATAAGGTTTCACCTAACGGCTGTCGCTTTGCCAAAGCCATTAAATAGCGGCTAAACACCCAATCAATCAAATAGCCAACAACGATTGCCAAAAGCTATCACACGCATTTACATTAATAATTTTTATCAAAGAGCATCGACCGATAGTATTGATCCCACTTCCAAACAACGACCGACAAGACAGTGATAAATAAGGAGCTATCCATGTCACGTTACATCGAATCCCAGCTGAAACCCTTTAACGCCAAGGCTTATCAAAACGGCGACTTCTTCGATATCAGCGACGCCGACGTTAAAGGCAAGTGGGCCGTATTCTTCTTCTACCCCGCAGACTTCACCTTCGTCTGCCCCACTGAGCTGGGCGATCTGGCGGACAACTATGAAGAGTTCAAGAAGTTGGGCGTTGAGATCTACTCCGTATCTACCGATACCCACTTCACCCACAAAGCCTGGCACGACTCTTCCGACACCATCGGCAAAATCCAATACCCGATGATCGGCGACCCCACCGGCACCATCACCCGCAACTTCGGTGTGATGATCGAGGAAGAAGGCATAGCCGATCGCGGCACCTTTGTAATCGACCCGGAAGGCCGTATCCAAATTGTCGAGATCACTGCCGGCGGAATCGGCCGCGATGCCAGCGAGCTGTTGCGCAAGATCAAAGCTGCCCAGTACATCGCCGCTCATCCCGGTGAAGTCTGCCCGGCCAAGTGGAAAGAAGGCGAAGAGACCTTAGCCCCCTCCCTAGATCTGGTAGGAAAGATTTAACCCAAATACCTCTGACCCGGCCCATCAAAAGGTGGGCCACAACCAAGCCTTAAATTGTTAGAGAAAGGACACACCGATGTTGGACGCAAACCTGAAAAAACAACTGGACACTTACCTGCAGAATATCGTCAAACCGATCGAGATTCGTGTGTCCACAGATAACAGTGAAAAATCCAAAGAGCTGGAGGCGCTGGTAGATGAAATCTCCGGACTCTCCAACAAAATTACTGCACAGCAGAGTCAAGCCAAGCGCACGCCGAGTATGGCCATCGCCCCTGCCGGAGAGGAACCCCGGGTTAGCTTTGCCGGTATTCCCCTGGGACATGAATTTACCTCACTCGTACTGGCACTATTGCAAGCGGGGGCCATCCCTCAAAAGCAGACCCGGAGCTACTGGAGCAGGTACGAAACCTGAAGGGTGAATTCCACTTTGAAACCTATATCTCCCTCTCTTGCCAAAACTGCCCGGATGTTGTCCAAGCGCTGAACCTGATGGCAACCCTCAACCCAAACATCACCCACGAAATGATCGACGGTGGCCTGTTCCAGGAGGAAGTTGAAAAGCGCAATGTTATGGCTGTACCTGCGGTTTACCTCAATGGTGAACACTTCGGCCAAGGCAGGATGTCCCTCGAAGAGATTGTTGGAAAACTGGATACTGGCGCAGCCGAGCGTAAAGCTGAAGAACTGAATGAAAAAGCACCCTACGATCTTTTAGTGGTAGGGGGTGGCCCAGCGGGCGCAGCGGCTGCTATTTATGCCGCTCGCAAAGGCATTCGCACTGGCATAGTGGCAGAACGCTTCGGCGGCCAGGTAATGGATACCGTAGGCATCGAGAACTTTATCTCTGTACCTTATACCGAGGGCCCCAAGCTCGCAGCCAGCCTTGAGCAACACGTAAAAGAGTATGGTGTTGATATCATTACCGATCAACGCGCAGCCAACTTGCGACGCAACGAAATGGTAGATATCAAACTACAAAGCGGTGCTACCCTATCCAGCCGCTCTGTAGTATTGGCTACCGGTGCCCGCTGGAGAGAACTGGGGGTACCTGGCGAAGCGGAGTACCGCACCAAGGGCGTAGCCTACTGCCCCCATTGCGACGGCCCCTTCTTTAAAGGTAAGCGCGTAGCTGTTATCGGTGGCGGCAACTCGGGCATCGAAGCAGCGATCGACCTCGCCGGAATCGTCGAGCACGTCACCGTACTGGAGTTCGCCGATAAACTGCGTGCAGACGAGGTGCTGGTACGCAAGGCTCAGTTAATGGATAACATTGATATTATCGTCAATGCGCAAACCACCGAAGTACTCGGCGACGGCAACAAAGTTAACGGCCTGGCCTATACCGATCGAGAGAGCGGTGAAAACAAGCAACTCGACCTGGCAGGCGTCTTCGTACAGATTGGCCTGGTACCCAATACGGAGTTCCTTAACGAAACCGATATAGAGATGAATCGCATGGGCGAAATCGTGATCGACGAGCGCGGCGCAACTTCAGTCCCCGGCGTCTACGCCGCCGGCGATGCGACCACTGTCCCCTACAAACAGATAGTGATCTCTATGGGTGCAGGTGCAACTGCTTCGCTGGGCGCATTTGACTACTTGATTAGGTCTTCGGTTGAATAACACCAAAGCGTTAAAAAGGGCCAGTCATTGACTGGCCCTTTTTTATATTCACTTTAAGCATGGACAATATAGGAGAACAGATTTCAAGCTAAGACCTGAGCCCACATAAAATATCATGCGCCATTTATAAACCTATATTTATAATGGACACTAAATCCGCACCTTTAATTTATATATATTATTAACAAACCAAAAACAAACTGATTAAACCCTATAAAATACCACTTGGCATCACCTATCAATTACTAATCGAAAGAAAACTTTAGAGTAAATAATAGACTCATTATCTTGGGAGCCCCCCATGAAGAAGCCAAGCCTAACGCTATTTTTAACCCTGCTACCAACCTTTGGATTACCTTTAGCCTCAAACAGTTTTGCTGTGAGCTGTGGTGACACGATTACTACCCAGGAATCCCTCACAGAAGACCTCTCCTGCGAAACCAATCCAGCCCTCACAATTGACGGCCCCGGTGGCGGGCTGAACTTAAATGGGTTTACTGTTACCTGTATAGAACCATTACATGAGGGCATCTATCTAACAGGGCTAGCTGCAAGCCTGTTTAACGGCGTAATAGACAATTGCAATGACTCAATAGCACTTACGGAAGATGGTGTTCATTTTGTCAGTGATATTGAGATTAACAATCTTGTAGGTGTGGGCGTACGTATTGAAAGTAACAGTAATTTTGTTACCGGCATCGTGATACCTTTTAATGGTACGCAATATGCAATAGGCATAGAAACAGCTAATCCCGCAAGCCTCAATCAGATCACTGGAAATTTTCTAGAGTTCCCGGGATTTTCAGGAATATATATCGAGGGGCGAAGCAATACAGTCACCGGAAATGAAATTCTTAACCCTGGTGATTTTGGCATAGCTCTTGATTCCGATGGAGGGAGCAACTTAATCCTACTTAACACTATAATCAGTGACAGTAAAGCGAGAATATTCAACACTCTCAATGGCGATGGAGATGTGGGAATATCTGTAAGTTCAGATTCAAATCTCATTTCTCAAAATAGTATATCGAACAGTACCACTGGAATCAGAATCAATAACAGTGACAGCAATACAGTAAGCAGCAATGAAGCTGACAATAACATTGACTATGGCATAGTGATCGAGGGAACTAGCGCAGAATTCAATAACATTTTATCTAATACAGCCAATGACAATGGTATATTCGACCTTTACTCCCCTGATGATCCGAACTGCACATCTTCGAACAACTGGATTGGCAATAGTTCTACCATTAATGACCCTAACTGCTTGGATTGAGGCTTTGCCAAACTAAATCCATAAAATTATCTAGTTAAGCAATAGCCGAGCGGTATATTGCTTACTTATAAAGTATAAAAAAAGTAAAGAATCTCTTAGCAATCATTCGTAGCTAATACTCCCCGATAACGGATTGAGAGTGAAATCAATACTCACATCTTCATAGCCCCCAAATTACAACCATGCCAGCACTAATGGGATAAAGCTAAAACTGACTTCTACCAGAAAAACTGCACATCTTCGAACAACTGGATTGGCAATAGTTCTACCATTAATGACCCTAACTGCTTGGATTGAGGCTTTGCCAAACTAAATCCATAAAATTATCTAGTTAAGCAATAGCCGAGCGGTATATTGCTTACTTATAAAGTATAAAAAAAGTAAAGAATCTCTTAGCAATCATTCGTAGCTAATACTCCCCGATAACGGATTGAGAGTGAAATCAATACTCACATCTTCATAGCCCCCAAATTACAACCATGCCAGCACTAATGGGATAAAGCTAAAACTGACTTCTACCAGAAAAAAAGTATTACGCAAAAGTTCCAGACACCCATAAACCTTACTGAAAGTAAGATTCAATATTTACAATGGGTTTTAAAATCAAAGCCATAATTTAAATTAAATATTATCGAAAACAAATAAAAAAGCTAATAATAGTAAAAGTAACGCTAGCCCAGCTTACGCACTCATCCAATCTAACCATAGAAAATGAATCACCCTCAATAACATAACAACCGCGAACAAGGAATGGAAAGTATGAAAAAACTAAAATTAGCCCTTGCCTATTTTCTTTTGCCCGCTGCTGGAATAGCAATTTCCTTCGAAAGCTATGCTGTTAGCTGTGGAGATACCATTACCTCCCAAGAAACACTGACTCAGGACTTAGTCTGTGCCACTAATCCCGCACTAACAATTACCGGTCCCTTGGGCGGACTTGATATGGATGGATTTACTGTTACGTGCTCTGCCTCAACAGACGACGGCATACTCCTAAATGGCCTATCTGCTAGTTTAACCTCTGGAGTTATCGATAACTGTAACAACTCTATTATGTTACAAGACGATGGGTCCCACTATGTTACAAGTGTTGATATAGATGATCCTGATGGAGTAGGAGTACTTATTTCAAGCGATAGTAACTTTGTCACCGGCATCCAGATACAATCTGATGGCGTAACCTCCAGAAATGGTATAGAAACTGAAGATCCCGCTAATTATAACCAAATCATCGGAAATACTATCGATAGCACCGGTGGAGATGGAATATATCTAGAGGGATGATCCTACCCATCAACAACGAACACACCACTAAGCGACTAGTTGTTCCTCAAACGCCTCAGGGCTGAGATAGCCATTGGCGCTGTGTAAGCGATTTCGATTGTAGTCTATCTCTATATACTCAAATACGGTTTCTCGCATGAGGCACCTTGTAGGAAAGCGGTTACCATGGATTGCTTCTACCTTAAGTGAGTGGAAGAACGTTTCTGCACAAGCATTATCATAGCAATTACCTTTGGCGCTCATGCTGCACCGCAGATCATACGCTGTAATTAAAGATTGATAATCTTTAGAACAATACTGGCTTCCCCTGTCAGTATGCACGATAACATTCGTAGGTTTCTTACGTCGCCATAAAGCCATTTGAAGGGCGTCACAGACCAATGTAGCCGTCATCGTTTCTGACATCGCCCAACCAATAATCAGCCGACTATATAGGTCTATCACTACAGCCAGATATAACCAACCTTCTTCCGTTCGTAGGTAGGTAATATCCCCAGCCCATTTCTGATTCGGCGCTTCAGCATTAAAGTTCTGCTCAAGCAAATTTGGAGCTACTGGCAGACCATGTTTTGAGTAGGTTGTGGCTTTATACCTCCTGCCTGCTTTAGCCCGTAGGCCCTGTCGACGCATGCTGGCAGCAATTGTTTTCTGATTATATTTACTCCCCTCACTGGCCAACTCCTTCGTCAGACGAGGGGCGCCGCTACGTTCTTTGCTGGCTATAAAGCGCTGCTGTACCAAGCTATCGAGCTGCATTCGGTACTGCTGGTGCTTGGATTGGTCAGCCGATCTTGAAACCCAGTTATAAAAGCCACTGCGAGATACGCCCAATACCTTGGCCATCGCTTTGATGCTGAATTCATGCCTGTGCTTTTGCATGAAGGCGTACCTCATTTCAGGCTCTTTGCAAAGTACGCTGCGGCCTTTTTTAAGATCGCCAGCTCCTCTGCCTGCTCAGCCAGCTGCCGCTTAAGTCGAGCATTTTCTGTGGCCAGCTCTCTCTCCGCATCCCCTCGGCTCTGATGTAACTTAGACTTACTTCGCCATCCGTAAATCTGGGAAGGATGCAATCCAAGCTGTTTAGCGGCAACGCTTACCCCGACCTTGAGCGCCAGTGCTAGGGCATCCTTCCTATACTCCTCTGAGTATTGTTTACGAGTGGTTTTGGTTGGTTTATTTGATCTTGTCATAGAGCACCTCTGCTGCGTAGTTTATCGCTTAAGAGAGTGTCCATCGTTGATGGGTAGGATCAGGAATCTCAAACAATGTTACTAGCAATATAATCACAAATGCTGGTGGTGACGGTGTTGATTTCGATCCCGATGGTCGTTCAAATATCCTTATATTGAATGTTATTGATAACAGTACAGACGTTGGCATTGAGATAGATTCCAACTCTAATCTCATTTCTCAAAATGTAGTGACAAATAACGTGACAGGTATCAGGGTTGAGAGCGCTGATAACAACACCATTAGTGTAAATAGTGTAAGTGATAACAATGACTACGGAATATCTATTGAAAGTGGAAGCGCCGACGGTAATACCGTCTTATCTAACTCCTCCTTAAACAATGGGATCTTTGACCTTTACTCACCCAACGATCCAACTTGCACTGATAACACTTGGATAGGTAATACTTTTGTTACCCGTGACCCTTCATGTTTAGAATAAATTAAACCCTAAATAACTCAAAACTAAAGGCGATAATCAAGTTCTGTATCGCCTTCTCTCAATGACTATCATTTGGGCAATAGAATACCTTGTAAGTTAAATCATACATTGTTACCGGCAGTCCTCTATCAAGCTTTCTTCAGCAAGAATTTCAAACCGACAATAAGTAATACCTCCCATTAAACTAATGTCCCACTAAATCAGCACTTACCTCTCATAGCATCTATCTAGGCCATCTATCAAACTCATACTTGTATCAACCCCATTCACAAGGAGTACGTGCCAGATTGTCGGCCAAATTCCGATGATCAGGCTAGTGAACGGTGATTGATACGACCTCAACCTTGAAAATGCAATGGAAAACGACATTGGTCGTACAGTCTCATCACTAAAGGAGTTTATGATGAAGAATATTGCACCTCTAGCCGCCAGTATTGCCCTGGCAATCATTAGCCAGGGCGCTATCGCCGACACCAATACTGCAACGGTTTACCAAGAAGGTCTTGGGAACACTGCAACAGCTGATCAAAGTGATCCAACCGCCACAAACAATACCATCGATCAAACTCAGATCGGTGATAACAACACCAGCTATGCGGAGCAATCCGCTAACAGTGATGGTGGCACGATCATTCATAACCAAACTGGCGATATGAATACCGCCGAGTCCTATCAGGATAACTCTGTAGGCGCCTATATCGAGATCAATCAGGGAGACAACAATCAGTACGTCTTCACTCTCCAGTCATTTGTTGACGGTAGCACCATGTCCATTACCCAAGATGGGGATGGCCACAGTGCAACCTTAACTCAAACCAATAGTACCGATGATGTTATTGTGGTGACTCAAGCTGGGGTAAATCAAACCGCATTTGTTACCCAAACACTGACGTCAAACAGTGAAGTCTATGTAGATCAGCTCGGCGACTCCAACCTGGCGACCCACAATCAAGTCAATGGGGACTCCAACTACTCCTACTCATATCAGGACGGTACTACCAACACCCTAAATGTGATTCAAACCAACGATGATCACGAGAGCAACCTCTGGCAAATTGGCGACAACAATGTTGCCATTCATAACCAGACGGGTTCAGATCACTACGCACTGACCGAGCAGCTCGGAACTTCCAACTTTGCCAATATTACGGCAACAGGTATTGGTTCTTCCGCTCAAACTTACCAGAATGGTGTGGGTAACGCCCAAACAACAACACAAATTGGCGATGCGCAATCCGCTATTGCCAATCAAACCGGAAACGCAAACGTAGGTGTAATTCTACAGTAAACGCTTCATCTCGCAGTGCTGCCCATAAATGGGCAGCACCCATGGACTCATTGGCACCGAAAGATCATCTTCCAAAGAATTATTTCCGAAACAACTCTTGCCTTACATACATACCCCCAGTAATGGCCAAATTTTTTACCAACGTATATAGGCGATTCCGTGCTCGTCATAGGTACAATCCGCACTGTTAGTTAGTCTCTCCGTCCCAGCTATCAGGATAAGTCGCCTCTATCTGATGACGTAATATACCTTTGCCCCACGCCTAACTAAACAAAGGGTAGTCAAGACTTCCTCGCCTTTCAGCAGCCCTATTCGCCACTTATCCTAATTTTAATCCAGAAGAATAAGATTCCTCTAAGATGGCAAGCATTCAGCAGGTGAACACAGAGAGAATAGTTATGCGATATATTCAAACTAGATTTTCAAAGACAAACGCAAAGTTAAAGACGCTTTTCTTAGCCGCCGGCCTGTTTTCTACTACAGCAAGTGCTGGTGGCATTGATGGAGAGTGGAAGGCCACTATCCAAACAGATAACGACAAGATACTTCCGATTGTCCTCCATTTTGATCAGGATAACGATAAATGGACGGGCGTACTGGATAGCCCTTCACAAAATGCCTATGGCATAGAGATGTCATCCTTGGACATTAGCGGCAACAACATATCCTTCGAAATTGAAGACTTACAAATCAGCTACGAGGGGGCGTACAACCCAGTAGTTGAGCTTATGTTCGGATCATTTACTCAAGGGAAGTCACAGACTCTTAACTTCAGAAAGATAAATACTGCTAAACCGGATAACCGTCCACAAATACCAACAGGCCCCTATCCCTATACTGTTGAAGAGGTAAGTTTTAAAAGTACAATCACAAATAATATAATCTCTGGAACATTGACCAAACCAAACTCAAGGATAAAAGCTACTGCGATCCTGATTAGTGGTTCGGGGCCGCAAGACCGGGATGAAACCGCATTCGGCCATAAAGCATTTGCGGTAATTGCCGACGATTTAACCCGGCAAGGGTACGCGGTATTACGTTATGATGAACGAGGAATTGGTGACTCTACCGGGAGTTTCTCCACGGCAACTACCGAAGATTTTGCCAATGATACCAGTGCAATTGTGGATTATCTGAACAGTCGTAACGATCTCCCCAAGGGTAAAACGGGCTTGATTGGGCACAGCGAGGGGGGATGATTGCCCCCATGGTAGCCAGCAATCGTGATGATATTGCGTTTACAATTCTTCTCGGCGGCCCAGGGGTTAAAATGCAAGAGCTCTTTTTCGACCAGTGGCACAGGGATAGAAAGCACAGCGGTGTGACTGAGAAAAACCTACAAGAGTTACGCAAGCTTGATAAAATTATTTTTGAACAATTTGCTCGTCTTCCCATAGGGGGAACTATCAGTGATGGCTTACATCAAGCTCTTCATAAGAGTGTTAAACTCGAAGGTTTGGAAGGAGGCAAACTGGAAGCTCAAGTTGAGGTACTTAAGAAACAGTATTCCACCCCTTGGTTTCGTTATGCATTGAACTTCAACCCTGAGCCCTATTTAGAGGGTACAAAATGTCCTATTTTGGCTCTTAACGGCTCACTGGATTTTCAAGTTGATGCGGAAATGAACTTAGGCAATATAGAAAAGGTGTTGAGTAAATCCAATCATAAGGATTATGAAATTATTGAACTCGATAAAATGAATCATCTCTTTCAAACAGCCGAAACCGGCAGCTATGCCGAGTATGCGGAAATAGAGGAAACCTTTTCCCCTATTGCCCTCGAGATGATGTCAACCTGGCTGAACGAGAGATTCTGATTTTAATTAAACTCTGTGGCCCCAGAACAAGGGGCCATTTTATTAACATGTATTAATTTATGAAGTTACTGAAGTCCCCCGCACCTACGACAAAGTTCTTAGCGTATCATTTTGGCGGCTGGCTAATATTCGCCCTAGTGAACTCCATTTCTCGGGGCTTACTTACCGATGAAAGTTTCGAGCAGCTCGCCATACATGCACTCACCCTGATATTAACCTGCGGAGCTTTAACGCTAATTATCCGAGAAGTGATTTATCGCTTTGACCTCTTAGATAAAAACTGGAGGCAACAGTGGCCCTACTTCTTTCTATCTTCAATATCACTTGCATTTGCATGTGCCTATATTTCAGTTATCTTTCTATTCTCATATTATAATTTAATGGGGTATGCCATCCCCGAATCAATTTGGCACAACATACTTGGCAACTGGCTTATCATGACTATTTTATTAGTAAGCTGGACCCTGATTTATGTTACAGCAGTTAATCAAGACCGTTTACTCAAAGCTGAACAGGAAGCCATTCAACTTAACCTACAGCTCAATGAGGTTAAAATGGCAGCACTTATGGGGCAGCTTAACCCACATTTCCTTTTCAATGGACTAAACAATATCCGGGCCTTAATTCTTGAGGATGCTACTAAATCAAGAACGATGCTGACAAACCTCTCTGATCTACTGAGATATACATTGATGGCACATAAACAGAAAACCGTGCCACTCAGAGATGAGCTGGAAATTGTTTGTCAATATATCGACCTCCTCAAAATACAATATGAAGATCGTTTGACTTTCAGGTTGATAACTGATCCAGAATTGATGGGAGAACGAATCCCTCCTCTTATTATCCAACTGCTTACAGAAAATGCGATACGCCACGGAATTGAAAAGTCCAAGCATGGCGGTGAAGTAACCATCAGAGTATCCCATGAAGAGGAACACCTAGTCATCACGGTATCTAACCCAGGGACCTTAGAACTAAACACACCTCTAGAAACAAGGCCCAGCAAAAAGAAAAATGAAAATACCGGATTGGGGCTAGCTAATATAAAAAAACGATTGACTCTTCAATATGGTAACAACACATCCTTCCAGATAAAGCAACAAGGGCAGCAAGTTATTGCCCAATGCCATATTCCTACTTCATCTCTACAGTTGGCGGTATAATAAGTGAAAGCCATTATTATTGAAGATTCCAGACTCGCTCGTAATGAATTGAGAGAGCTGTTAAAGCCTCACAAAAATATAAATTTAGTTGCAGAGGCAAAAGATTGTGAGCAGGCAGTTTCTCTGATTCTAAAAGAACAACCAGACTTACTTTTTTTAGACATTGATCTACCGGACGGGACTGGCTTCGACATACTAGAACAGCTTGAAACTGCACCCCAGGTTATTTTCACAACCGCTTATGATGAATACGCCATACAAGCATTCGAAGTCAACGCATTAGACTATCTCCTCAAGCCGATCAACCCGGAAAAATTAAAGCGGGCCCTTAACAAAACACTAAGTGATTCTTCCTTACAGGATGATAATCACTCATCGAACTACCTAGACACCGACAACAAGATCTTTATCAAGGACGGAGAGCGTTGCTGGCTAATAGAAATAGGAAATATCCGTTATTTTGAAAACTGTGGAAATCATGCTCAAGTATTCTTTGATAGCAACAAACCGTTCATTTATAAATCATTATCTAAAATTGAGCAGCGTTTAAATCCTGAGATTTTCTTTCGCGCCAACCGCCAGCAAATCATAAACCTGAATTTTATTCAGGATATTCAACCATGGGTCAACAGCGGACTACTAATAACAATGACCGATGGAAAAGAAATTGAGGCTGCAAGACGCCCCGCTACTCGCTTACGGGAGATGCTAAGTTTGTAGGTCAGCCGTATAACCTGCTGTCAGTTATCATACTGGCAGCAGCATCTCTATTACTCACCTCGTATACATACTCTGCCGCTAATCTGAAACATCAATCTTAGCGGCAGACTTTTAATCCAGTAAAGTCTAAAGATGGACAGCTTGCCAAACTACCTGAATATCGGTTCACCTTATGGAATATGTGTCCATAATAGGAGATGACACAATTCTTTGCTCATTTTTAATATCGTTCAAAAGACGTCCTGAAACACCCCCTCACTTATGTAAAAAGGAATCTATCAAATGTTCAAACGAGCTTCCTGTTTTGTTTTAGTAGCCCTTTTATTCAGTATTACCAATTTGGTGGTAGCGCAGCCAAATAACCTAGAAGAGAATAAAAAACTCGCAATGCAAGCTGTGGGTTTGTGGCTAAGCGGAAATAAGATAGATCCCATGACAATTTTATCTCCTAACTATATAAACAACCTGGATTCTGCGACAACGGATAGCGCAGGCCCACAAAAGCGTAACCTCAAACAATTTGAACAAGAAGTGGCTAAGTTTCACAAAGCATTCAAAGACATCAAGGCAGTCAGTACCAAGCAAGTAGCTGAAGGAGATCTAGTCGCAACTCATGTTACAGTCAGCGCTAATCATGTCGGCTCGTTTATGGGGGAAACTCCAACCAAAAAAATAATCACCTGGGATGCTGTGGAATTCTCCAAGATTCAGGACGGCAAAATAGTCGAAGCTTGGGTCACTTGGGATAAATATGGATTCCTAAAGCAGCTTGGTGCACTGAAGTAGTCAATTGCGGAGTAATACTATCCTTGACAGCAAGTCAGGATACATTCCCGAATGCGGCATTCATGCTGCTCTGACCCCAAATAATCAAGATCGTCGATATTTTGATCGGTGTCTTTTATGAGTTTAGAAACTCCATCTCGAGAACTTGGCCCACAAGAGGCCTTGTTTATAGAGATGACAAGGCTGTCCTATGGTGGCTTACAATTTGTTTCTTTCATTAGAGTCTGCAAATCGTTAAGTGTTGACACTTTACGCACAGGGTTAGAGTACCTACACAGACGCCACCCTCTTCTACGCGCTCGAATCCAAAGAGGGGAAAAACTTCGCTGGATTTGCGACGTTGACTTCAATGATATCCCGTTAAATATATGCCAAGTTGGTGATACCCTCAATTTAGAGGATGAGTTTAGAGATCACGGCATAAACTGCCTGGACAGTGAAAAATATGTATACAGCATAAAGCTCTACCTCAACAAAGGAGGTCTCGTAGAGTGGATTTCCGTCATCAATATTCATGCGGCATTTGATGGCAGATCAGTAATGACTATATTTTCAGATTTAGACAAATTTCTGCGATCTAACGAAACACTTGAACAGACCAAGTCACTACCACTACAAGAGAGTATTGCAAGCCAGCTAGAGTCAGCTGGATACTATGGAGAAAAAGAAGTTGAACATAAGAACACTGACGATTTCATCTGGCCGGTAGAAAAGCAAGTCGCCCCCAAAGAGCGTAGGTCCTGTGCTATTTCATATGTTATGCCGCCAGAAAAAACTCAAAAACTCGTCAATTGGGGCAAGAGTAACGGCATAAAAATTACTGCAATTTACTGTGCCATTGCATCTATTGCCGCGCGAGCAGTACCGGTTGACAAAAAATTAACAGAAGTCACTTTATCGATGGATGCCAGGGGCTATGCTCCCCTAACATTCCCTTAGGACATATTGGAGCCTTTTCCGAAACTGCTAGCTTGAAGCTCCCCCAAATATAGAGTCTGCCAATGTTGTTGATGTTGCCAAAATGCTACAAAATCAAATCATTTCGGTATTGCTCAAGCAAAGGCCTATGAGTAAAAATCTCAGCTCAGACTATAAGATGAGCGATATAACCCATATGGCTACTGAAATCACAGCACAGCACAAATCATTTCCCGCAGGGATTATTGTTTCCAATGGAGGCAGCATACCCTTTTTAGCTGATGAAATGGAGTACTTTGAAATTCAGATGCCGATGATTACTCTAACTAACGGCATTAATCCATTAATGGCTGCAACCTTTACCACTTACCGTAATTCGGTCTTTGTTTTTGGGTATTGTGAACCATTGATTAGCAGGCATAGTATTGATTTATTTGTTAATGAATATATGCGTATATTAAATGGCCTTATTTCGGAATAGCATTCCATGCAAGCAAATACTTTAAGCAAACAACCTTAAAATGGAAACCCTGAAAGCAGCCATTAAAAAATTAACTCTTATACAAATAAGCACCTCACAAACCCGCTAAAAATCAACTTACTCTTTGAAGTGCCAAGCAATTATTTATATTAGCAAAGCTACTTAATCTGGAACATATTGCTCATCCCATAAGCTGAATAAATTTCTTGCATCGTCTCTTCTGTGGCCTTGTTAATTTTCCCAATCATGGAATTTAATCCTGTACCATCAACAGTTGTTCCAAATGAATGCTTACCAGGCTGAACAATTAGAGACTGAATGCCAAATTGAGCCAGCTCCACGCGGTAGTTTTCTCCGATTCGCTCTATCGCGTGCTTGGTAGCATTATATGAGCCAATAAAAGGTAATACGAATCCTCCCCTAAACACTTGACTTGTGGATAACAGCTCCACTACTACGCTGTTTCATTTGCGGCAAGACCGTGCGAATTATTTGTTACAACCCAAACACATTAATTTCAAAAACCAAGATACATAATCTAGCCGCATTACTTCCGCTAGATATCATTGCATATGCTATATCAATAGAAAGGCGGAGCTTACCAGCGTCGGATTTCGAGACAAGTCACCACCATCTAGAACAATTACACTTTCTACTTAAGCTCCGTGTAAACTCCTTACTATATTGCTTATAGATTTTGATTTATTACCATTCAGTCTTTGAAGATATAAAATAAAAGTTAATATACCCTTGGGGGTTTGTCTTTTAAAAGGCAAAACCCATAAGGAATAGATGGTTTTGGGTACAACATGGCAAGTAAGTTCAACGCCTCTTTCAAAAAGACTATTATTGCACTTGTGTATATTGCTGTTGGTTATGCTTTTTTCGCCTACGTTTATAACAATTTTTTTACGCAAACAACCACATTCCCCCGAGAGTCGGTCACGTATGATCTTACTCACAATACCGATTATCTCCAGCAAAAAGACACGATTAATATCCTCGTCGTAGCAGGCGGAGGAGTCAGAGGCTTAATTCCTCTACATGTACTGCAGTATATTGAAGACAAATTAGGGAAACCCCTTGATCAGGTGTTCGACGTTTTTTCAGGGGTTTCCACTGGAGCCATTATCGCAACAGGCCTCAATATTCCTGATGAAGCTATTCCCAGCAGAAACGGGCAAAAGCTATCCCATCTCGACTATCTGGTTGATATCTATGAGAACGAAGTAAACTACCTTTTCTCTCCCCCTTGGTATCACAAGCTCCTAACCGCAGGCGGTCTGTTTTCACCCTCTTATTTTGGCAGCCGATTACATGAGGTAATGGAAAAACATTATACTAAAGACCTTAATTTTACTGAACTTGAGAACTACGTAATCATTCCTTCTTTAAACTTAAAGGATGGAGAGATACATCTTTTCAAGAACAAAGGTGAGACGGTTAATTATCTCCCCACCGATCGGCTTTATCAATTAATGACAGCCGCAGTAAGTGCTGAAACTGCTTTTCCTCCTGTCGTATTCAATTATTCGGAAGATGAAGGTATCCAGTATTGCGAGCCTGAATCTGCAGAATCGGAAAACGAATCCCAATGTGTGTTTGCAGATGCAGCTATAGCTATGAACAACCCGGCCAGTATGATTCTTCGAGATGTTATCAACGAATTTCCCGATAAAAATTACTACATCCTGGTATTAGGTGCTGGAAGCCCTCGACTCCTTAGTTCCACAACAAACTACGACACATTGAAAAACTGGGGACAAATAAACTGGTTTCGAGATGCATTAACAAATATGCAGCGCTCAATGGATACACACCAGCTCCATACACTGGAAATTGCAAAGTCTTTATCTGAAGAAGGGAGGATAGAATACGACTATCTAAATATCGAAATTCGAGAGCCCTTTATCGGCATATTTGAGCACAAGAAGCTCCCAAAGTTAAAGAACTACTCGGACCAACTAATCAAAGACAATCAAGCCCAAATCGATCTAATTGTCGACCATTTAAAAAGTGAGAGCATTAAAAATTCAAGCGATAAATCTTGACTAATGACTCTTAAATCAACATAAGGGAAACCTAGAAGGTTTCCAGGCATCTATGTGTTACCTCCTTGACCCACCTGTATATTTACAAATGCCTGGTACTGACTTAAAAACACTTCGCCAGAGAGCTTTTGCAAAAAGCTACTTTTCTCCAAACGATCCATCACCGGACCTTTAACTTCAGAAAGATGAAGTCGAACACCTCTATTAAGTAAGATACTGTTTATACTTTCCAGTACTTCCAAGGCACTCCAATCAATTTCATTAACGGCACTACACATCAGGATAATATGCCTGACCTGGGAATTACCTCCTAGACGGCTATAAATACGCTCTTCCAATGTACTTATATTAGAGAACATCAGACGGCCATCTACTCTAAAAGTAAGAATCTCAGAAGCAGTTTTAACTGGGTGTCGATCTATATTGCGGAAATGCTCAGTGCCTTCGATTAATCCTACCTCTGCAATATGAGGCTTTGATGCGCGCCAAATAAATAATAATAGCGATGCACCCACTCCACAGAGCACGCCCGACTCAACGCCAAATAATAGGGTAACGAAGATTGTCACCGCTACAGCAAGAAAATCCGCCTTGGAAAATTGCCAAGTTTTACGCAAGATAGAAAAATCTACCAGTGAAAGTACTGCAACAATAATAGTGGCAGCGAGAGTAGCTTTCGGAAGAAAATATAGTGGTGACGTGAGAAAAAGAGCCGTGAATCCAATGCCCATTGCGGTAAATAGGCTGGCAAACTGTGTTTGTGCTCCCGCGTCAGCATTTACAACTGAGCGTGAGAAGCCACCACTTACCGGAAATCCACCAGAAAAACCTGCCCCAACATTCGCCAACCCTAAAGCCACCAGCTCTTGGTTGGAATCAACTCTTTGTCTACGTTTTGCGGCTAAAGTCTTTGCCACGGATATCGATTCTACATAGCCGATGATAGCAATCATTAGCGCAGGTAGCGCAAGTGACTCAAATAGGGAAACCGACAACTTTGGCAAGGTAAATTGAGGCAGCCCCGAAGGAACACTGCCAACAAGGGCTACTCCCCATGCTTCAAGGTTAAAAGTATATGAGAAGTACACGGTTATCAGCACTGCTACTGCGGGGGATGACTTAGACAGAAGATTAGCGGTATCAGCTGTGATTCCTAATCTTTGCAATAGTTTTGCCGCACAAGCTCTAGATAGGTATAGAAATAGCACCACCCCCAAACCGACTAACAAGGTCAACTGATTATAGCCACCCAAGTTTTCAAACAAGCCAGGCAACAGCTCTAATATTGTATCTCCATGGACCGATAGCCCCAGCAATTGGGTAACCTGATTAAGTGCAATTAATAATGCAGAGGCAGTTATAAAGCCGGAGATTACCGGGTGTGATAAAAAGTTAGCGAGAAAACCTAACTTTAATATACCTAATACTGTGAGAATTCCTCCAGATAAGAGCGCCAATATCGCTGCTGCAGTGAGGTAGTCTACCTCACCGCTCGCTGTTACCTTTCCAAGAGCAGCGGCGCTCATTAAGGAGATTACCGCTACAGGTCCTACGGATAGTGTTCGACTGCTGCCTAACAGGCCATAGACTAGCAGCGGAACAATACTCGCATAGAGGCCCACCTCAGGTGGCAATCCGGCAAGCAAAGCGTAAGCAAGGGACTGGGGAATAAGGAGCACGGTAACAATTGAAGCCGCCAGTAGGTCCTGGGCTAGCAGCTGCCGATTATAGGAGTGAATAGTAGCCAGAATGGGAAACCATCTGGTGAGATGCTGCATCGCCATGATCTGTTTTCCGCTCTGGCCTTACGGCCTGAGTTCTATCGCCTTAAAAGAAGGGTTTGAATTGCAGCACCGAAAGTGCTGCACTTTAGAGCTAGGGTTCAATCGATATCAGCACAGCGCCAATATCAAATCCTGCGGCCTGGGCCTGGGAATTGAGCTGCTTTTTATCTGCCCCCATCAGGACCTTGGCACCGGCCCATACCTGGCTGGAACGATTTCCCGTCCGGCAAAACGCGTGCACTTTGTCTCCTTCCAGCAAAACATCACGAAATGCCTCGCAGTGATTTCGCATCATACGTCCGCGAGTAAAAGGTATAGCCACAAATTTAATGCCCACCGCTAATGCGGCCTGCTCCATATCCACATAGGAAGGGTGAGTTTCACTCTCACCTTCCGGGCAATTGCATACTACAACTTGTACCCCACTCTGAGCCAATGGCACCATACTTTCACAGGCTATATGCTCAGAAACGCTCACCTGTTCATCTAATTGTTTAATATTCATTGTCACCTCAGTTCTATGCATTCAACTGAATAAATATATCGATCAGTAATTTCGTCTAAAGCTGATTAAGCGGTACTTTCAAATAAACCGTACCATTCGATTCTGCCGGGGGCATTTGCCCCGCACGAATATTCACCTGCACAGACGGTACTATCAGCCGCGGCACAGATAAAGTGGCATCGCGCTTGCGGCGCACCGTGACAAAATCCTCCTCGGCAACCCCATCGCGCAAATGAATATTCTCCCTGCGTTGCTCTCCCACGCTGGTCTCACACTGATAGCCCCGCTTACCTTTAGGCGGGTAGTCGTGACACATAAACATGCGGGTTTGGTCGGGAAGGGACAAGATCTTACGCACTGAGCGATACAGCTCTGACGCATCGCCGCCGGGGAAGTCACATCGCGCACTGCCAACATCCGGCATAAATAAGGTATCGCCAACAAAAAGCGCATCGCCGATTAGCCAGGCCATATCTGCGGGGGTGTGACCGGGACTGTAAATCACTTTCGCTGTCAGCTTACCAACCTGGAAAGTTTCACCATCCTTAAAGAGATGATCAAACTGACTGCCATCTGCCAGGAACTCCCGCTCAAGGTTAAATACATCGCGGAAGATTTTCTGCACCTGGCAAATGTGTTCACCGATCCCGATACGTCCACCCAATTGCTGGCGTAAAAACGGTGCCGCTGATAAGTGGTCAGCATGGGCATGAGTCTCCAGTATCCACTCCAGAGTCAGGTCTTTCTCTTGAATAAATGACACCAGCTCCTCAGCACCTCGGCTACTGGTGCGACCCGAGGCTGAATCAAAATTCAGCACAGAGTCCACAATAGCGGCGGAACCCCTTCCCTGTCGTACACCACATAGCTCCAGGTTTCTGTATCCCGATCCAGGAACGGCTGTACCCGGGCACAGTGTTCTTCATGAGCCATCTTCTGCTCTCCCGTATTCACTACACCAACAATATACAATGTGATATTATATAAAACAATATATTGTAATTGTGTAAATTGATTTAGTTCCTATGCCTGATACTGAACATCTCGATCTCAACAAAATGCGCGATTCCGCTGGCCAGGCGGCAGCGATGCTGCGCTCCCTGGCCAATCAGGACCGCTTGCTACTTCTATGTCAGCTCAGCCAGGAAGAGTTAAATGTAGGCGAATTGGAAGAGCGCCTGGGTATTCATCAGCCAAGCCTGTCCCAACAACTGGGTGTCCTCCGTCGCGAAGGCCTGGTCGAAACACGCCGCGAAGGAAAAAACGTCTTCTACCGGGTTGCAGACCCGCGAGTACTCGCCCTGCTGCAAACCCTTTACCAGCTCTACTGTGCGGAGTAATCCCATGACCATCGATTGGACCGCTTTCACCCCGGGCACTGCACTCGCCGGGGGGCTGCTGATTGGCCTCGCCAGTGCCGCTTTACTCGCCTTCAACGGTCGTATCGCAGGTATCTCCGGCATCATTGGCGGACTGCTTGACCAAATCCAGGGTTCCCTGTGGCGCCTGGCCTTTATCGGGGGGCTATTGATAAGCCCTCTTGCCTGGAAAATCTTTGCAACAGTGCCCGACATTGATATCCAGGCAGGTTATCCCACCTTAATTGCAGCGGGATTACTGGTGGGCCTGGGCACGCGGATGGCTTCCGGTTGTACCAGTGGCCATGGTGTTTGCGGCTTGTCCCGACTCTCCACTCGCTCGCTAACCGCCACCCTGATATTTATGGCCGCGGGCTTCACAACCGTGTTTCTAATGCGACACCTCCTGATCGGCCAGCTGGGGCAATGATGATGAAAACCAATATCAGCGCACTTTTGGCCGGGCTCACTTTCGGCCTGGGGTTATTGCTCTCCGGTATGGCCAACCCAGAGAAAGTTCTGGGCTTCCTCGATTTAGCCGGCGCCTGGGACCCCTCTCTGGGACTGGTGATGTTTGGCGCTATCGCTGTGGGTCTGCCACTATTCCATTTCATCAGGCACCGGGGACAGTCTATCTGGAAGCAACCGCTTCACCTGCCGGCAAGTAACCGGGTTGATCGCCGCTTGGTATTGGGCAGTCTTCTATTTGGTGCCGGCTGGGGATTGGCGGGATTTTGTCCCGGACCGGCGATTGTCGCTACCGGGGCGGGAGAGCTAAAAGCGGTAATTTTTACGCTCGCCATGCTCACGGGTATGGGGATATTCCAACTCTTCGGGATCAAGCGCACTGCCGCAGTGGAGTAACTTGCGCCCAAGCACAACGGTGAGGCAGCCGCCGTCTATCTTGTTTGAGCAGTTCACACAATTGCGGCAGGAAGAGAGCGGAAACAAGTGTAAGGATGCGGCTACTCCACCTAATCCCTCCATGGCTTCGACGCTACCAGCCCAAGTGGCTGGTGGGAGATAGTGTTGCCGCCCTCCTGGCCAGCATGATGCTGATCCCACAGGCCCTCGCCTATGCCGCACTTGCCGGCTTGCCCCCTTATCTAGGGCTCTACGCTGGGCTGCTCCCATTAATAGGATACGCACTGTTTGGCTCCAGCTCGGTGCTGTCCGTCGGCCCGGTGGCCGTGCTCGCCCTAATGACCGCTTCAGCTCTCACCCCCATAGCCTCACCGGGAAGTCCCGAGTACATTTCCGGCGCCATATTATTAGCGCTCTTGAGTGGAGTAAGCCTGCTACTAATGGGGTTTCTTGGCCTCGGCAGCCTCGCCAACCTCTTGAGTCTTCCGGTTGTTGACGGTTTTGTCTCCGGCGCCGCGCTGCTGATTATTGCCGGGCAGATTGCCCCTTTACTGGGAATATCAAGCAATGGCGATACGGTTCTCGAGATATTGATCAGCACCTTTAACCACCTGCCCGAAACCGATCGGGAAGCAGCTCTGCTGGGGCTCATTGCACTGGCCAGCTTAATTGCCGCCCGTCTAGGCTTGCCCTTCCTGCTCAGGAAAATCGGGGTCGGCCCAGCACGATCCAAATTGCTTTCGCGGTTGGCGCCCATGCTTATCGTGGTGATTGCCATTGTGCTCACCGCTATTTTTCACTGGGAGAAGGAATTACCCGTTGTGGGGGTTATTCCCGCTGGCCTACCGCACCTAAGTATCCCCTCTATTAATCCGGGGCTGATTTACAAACTGCTATTGCCTGCCCTGATTATTGCCCTGCTCGGTTTTGTCGAGAGCTTATCTATTGCCCACTCTATCGCCCAGCGGCGCGGCGAGAAGCTCAACACTAATGCGGAACTGCGGGGGCTGGGTGCCTCCAATCTACTCAGCGCATTTTCAGGAGGGTTTGCGGTGACCGGCAGCTTTGCACGGACGGCCGTTAACGATGAGAGTGGAGCAAAAACCCCTCTCAGCGGCGTGATAGCCGCAGTGCTAATAGCCCTGCTACTTCTGTATGCCACCAAAGTCTTTACCGAACTGCCAATCTGCGTGCTAGCTGCCACCATCATTGTTGCAGCCGCAAACCTGATCAACGTCCAGGGAATGGCCCACCACTGGCGCTACGACCGCACCGATGGACTGGCTATGGCAGGCACATTTCTCGGGGTAGTGTTTTTTGGCGTGGAGACCGGGATTGCCCTGGGCGTCGGGCTCTCATTCGCCACATTGATCTGGCGAGCCAGCCGGCCACATATCGCTGTCGTGGGGCGTGTACCGGGTACTGAGCAATTCCGTAATGTACTTCGCCATACGGTGAAAACCGACTCTGAAATTTTGTTCCTGCGTATTGATGAGAACCTGTTTTTTAGCAACATTAATGCGATTGAGGAGCGACTTTTTGTAGAGATAAAGCGGCATCGCAATACCCGCCATATGGTGCTGATCTTATCGTCTGTTAACCGGATCGACAGCACAGCGATAGAGCGTCTGTTACAAGTAAACCGGGATTTACAGAATCGAAATATCCAGCTGCATCTGGCTGAGGTAAAGGGGGCTGTACTGGATCGCCTGGGCCACTCTAAGCTACTGCAGGAATTGAGCGGCCGCGTATTCCTCTCCCCCTACATCGCTGAGCTTGCCCTGCGCCACCATCAAATCTCCGATAGCGGCAAACCATCCGAATAAGATAGCGCGACTTGTAAGACAGCAACAAACACTGGCAAAATATCCAGTATTTGAGTAAAGAGCGCGATGGGCGGAAACAACCTTACCTCTGAACAACAGGCAATTGCAGATCACGCCGGTGGTCACGCCAAGATCATTGCCGTTGCCGGCTCCGGCAAAACCACTGCTCTGTTGCACTACATAAAGAACCGCCTTGATGCAGGTATCGCCCCCGAACGATTGCTGGTATTAATGTATAACCGCAGTGCTCGGGAGGACTTCGATCGTCGCTTACGGCAGCTGGCTGAAGGCTCGACACCAGCGGTACATACCTTTCACAGTGTTGGATATCGTTTATACCAACGCATGATCGCCAATGATCATATCGCTGCTGCCAACCTATCCCCCCTGCCCCAATCCACAATCCAATTACAAATCTGGAAGGCCATTGAAGAGTGCGCGCCTACCCACGAACTCGAAGAGATTAGAGCACGAAAGCAATCTGAGATTGAGGCCGCTGAATTTTTTATCGACTACACCAAAACGATTCTGTCGGGAGATCTCAGCGCATTTCAGGAACTGAAGCTCGGCGATGAATACATGTATTTTCTGCAGGTATTTCGCACTTTTGAGGCATGGCGCCGCAGCCAAAATGCGGTTACCTACGCCGATCTGATTTATGACCCAGCCATGCTGCTCAGCATGGATGAGGAGATGGCCGAGCAGTACGGCAGCTATTACGAAGATATCCTGGTGGACGAATACCAGGATATCAATGAGATACAGCACTTTTTATTGCGAGTTCTCTACGGAAAAACTGGCAACGTCATCGCGATTGGCGACCCAGACCAAACCATTTACGAATGGCGAGGCTCCAAACCGGATTTCCTGCTCACATTTTTCGATGGGGATTTTCCCCCTCGAATATTTATCACCTGAGCCGCACTTTCCGTTATGGCCACCAATTATCCCTGGCCGCCAACCACTTTATTGAGAACAATCGCGATCGCGCCGATATATTCTGTGTTTCAGCCAATGAAGATCAGCAAACAGAAATCGAGTTGGTAAAAACCGATAAGGAGGGGCGCTGGCTTGTAGAGCACCTGCGTCGATGTCAAAAGCAAGGTCAGTCATTCAGGGAGGTCGCCGTGCTGGTGCGGCTGTGGTCTATCGCCGCTCCTATTGAACTGGCACTGCTGGCCAATAATATTCCCTACCGTTCAGCAAGCCGCAACACCGTCCTTTCGCGCCGGGAGCTCCGCCCCTTATTTTGGAGTTTAAATATTGCCTCCGGTCGATTCGCCGAACTTCCACCCAAGCGGCGCCAGCAGGGGCTTTACGAATGGCTGACCTCTCCCCATGTGCGTATTCCGCGCAAAGTTCTGGAGCCCCTCTGTTCCTCTCTGGCGGTGTTAGATAAAGGCTGGGGCAAGAAGCTGATTGCCCTGCTGCCTGAAAACCTGAGTAAGCCCCAGACCAAGCGCTTGCGCCAACGGGCAGACCTGCTTACCCAGATCGAGAACTGGCGCGGTCACGCCGGAGAGCTACTGCGTCGTCATATCGGTGAACTGGAACTTCTCAGCGGAATCGCTGACGACGCCTTCACCCGCCAACAAGGGGAGGAAAGGCAGCAAACCATCCTCGCTTTCTGCAAATACCTGGACACACTGAAGCAGCCCCCGCTGAAGCCCTGGCACATCTACAAGAGCTGCAACGCCAACACCGTGAGGGTGAACAAACTGAAGCGGATGCTATACAAATAACGACTATGCACCAGGCTAAAGGTTTGGAGTGGGAACAAGTGATTATCCCCACCCTCACCCAGCACAATATGCCCTATCAACCTCAACGGGACTTCAGCACACCCGCGTCACTGGAGAGCGAACGCCGCTTAATGTACGTGGCGATGACCCGCGCCAAGTCAAAACTCTTCTTGTTGGCCCCTGCAGAAGACTCCAAAAAGAATGACCCCGAGGCTTCGCAGCCTTCATTATTTATTAATGAGATGCAGCTTCCTTTAAGTAAATTGATGGCAGACTCCCTAAAGGAGCGCCCGGAAAAAATCGACACCGATGTACCGGTTTCACGCCAAGCACTCCACTATTTAGAAGCTTGCGATTACAACCCCAATATCAGCGCACCCAGGGCACCAATGCGAAAACCAGAACCTGGAGAGGGGCTGCGGCATCGAAAACTTGGCTATGGAAGGGTTTTGGGATGGGAGGACAAGCGTATCGAGGTTTTATTTAGCGATGGAAAAGCTCGACGGTTTGATTGGGAGACTTTGTCACAATATCTGATGTAGCAATACCCAGGAACGCGTGTACCAAAAAAGATTATTCACTCCGCTATTATCAGGTTACCTAATGCAAATATCTATCAAGAGCCTCCTTCATAATTATCTTTCCCAACTACTTTCAATTGTGACTAAAATTCCGCAGGAAATATTTCACAAGCAGCTGGCATCTAACATGTTCAGCTTAGCCGAGAATGCAAAAATTGCGGCCAATTTTTCTCTTCGTGGATACTGCCCACTCGTTGACCAAAAAATTGTGACATTTGAAGAGGATGGCAGTACAAAGGAGGGTATTCTGAGAACCATCCAGAAAACACTAAATTATTTGGATTCTTTACCCGAAGTAACCGATCTGGACAGTAGTAGAAGAATCAATGATAAAGCAGGTTTTACAACCGTGGATCTCCCACAGCCAAAATATATCCATCAATATATAATTCCAAACTTGCTATTCCATATAAGCATGGTTTATGCAATTGCACGCCACTGTGGTGTAACCCTTAGCAAAGGCGATTTTGATGGGTTCCACAGCTATCCAGCTGAATTTAGCTTTATGTAAAACTCACCAAAATACTTCAATACCAAATTCTACCAGCCCTTTACTATCAAACTACTTCGCCGAACATACACCCTCACGGCATTAACCAGAATATCACCATGAGTCGTAACTATTACTATGGTGCTAAGAATTCAGACTCAGAAATTTCACCTCATTTAAAATAACTTGACCAAGTTCATAAAAAAAAATATAAACGCGATACAATTCGACATCTACACCAAACTTTTCATGGAATAGAAGTAACCGGTATGAAAATCTCCAAACTATTATTAGTCCCCTTAGCTCTAACAATCTCTAATGCCACTTTAGCAGAAGAGAACCCGTTCTATATCGGGTTTGGCTTAGGCTACTATGACCTTGATGGCCAGAAGGCTCAGTCCGATCATTACCTTGATGGCCAGCGCTTTGGCGATCAAACAAATTCTTTAAATATTTATCTCGGGTATAAATTTAACCCGCACTTCTCTGTAGAAGCAGCATACAGCAATTTTGGCAGTGCCTATGACGAATATATCGCCTCGGTTAACTATTATGACGAATGGGAAGGAGAGTACAAACATGCCTACATCGCAGATGACGAAACACTTAAGGTCAGCAGTTTTCAGTTGAGCGGTGTCGCTCACTACCCCGTTCTCGAAAAACTAACCTTGAGTGCGAATCTTGGTGTTTCCTACACCAAAGTCGACAGTGAGTTCAGACCTGTATCCACTTGGTGGTCACTCATATCTCCAATTGAGAGATACAGTGAAAAAGATGTGGATCTAACTTACGGCCTTGGTGCTACCTATGACTTTACCGATAAGTTCTCAGGAAAGCTTCAGTGGAAGACAATCGATAACGACATCGTAGCCGTTAACGGGTTTGACCTATCGCTGGAAGCCCGCTTCTAATCCACCTTGCAAACAGGAGGGGCTACAGAGAAAGCAGCTGCAGCTCCCTTCACTTACTAGAGTTAAGAACAATCAAATGCCTCTCAGCCACCTAGAGGTAACCGGGAGCCAATCGGCAACCAAGAAAATCTCGGCTTGCACTAAATACCCCCAAAATGCCTAATCTTTAGCCAACACAATGATTTTTAAGGGTTTTTTCATTCTTTAGGTTGACTTGCACCAGGGGCATCTATAATATCCGCACCCGTAACGCGCTCGTAGCTCAGCTGGATAGAGTACCTGGCTACGAACCAGGCGGTCGGAGGTTCGAATCCTCCCGAGCGCGCCATACAAACAAAGGGCTTATGCTTAACGGCGTAAGCCCTTTTTTGTTATAGCGCGGTAAAACCCGCATGCATATATCACCGCCAGCACTACCTTTATGCCTGAGTCGGCCCCACCGCTATCAACTCCCCCAGAACTCCACCATAAGGCATCCGTCACCGGGCCGTAATACAAGAACTTCTAGGAAGTATTCCTCACCTTGAACCCATTGCTGGGAGCTAGTGATGGAATTGGCCGTTCACTGCCAGAAACATAAATTGCCAGTGATATAGATAAATTTATATAAGCAGGGGCTGAGCCAGCTCCTCTTTCCCAAGAAGAAAACCAGCGATTGGGTAAGTGGTAGATTTTAACTGAGTTCCACTAGCAATAATTAATTGGACGAACCGCAGTGGGTAAATAGCCAACGAAAAGCCATTATTAGATGCAATAGCATTACGTATCAGGACCCGCTTCTAAAGAGCAATAATTATATCCCCTCGTGTACAGGCAGTTTTAGGTGTTAGAAAAATTGAGGGGCGAGCTTCTCGATGATATAACCAACCTCTTCCCCATCAAGTCATGAATGTAAATGATGCTCTCAACATCACCACCAACCTATAAGCAATACACCTTGTAGTATCGACTCAATAATTCACAACTTAGCTAACGTTACTATGCTAATAGAAACGTAAGATCAAAACAGTCACCATAATCCAGATTGACTGATTGCAAGCAGCCCTCTTTTAAACTTGCTGGCGCGATCGTAATTATCCGAAAAGGAATGACGCAGGCACAAATTATATCGCTTATAGTTAATGAGCACAGAACATGACACATTTCCTATCTTTTCTGACATGGAAAAAAATACTTGTCGGCTATTTTTCAGCAATCTTCATCTTTGCCGCCATATATAGTGGGTGTGACTCCTGTATAAATGAAAAGCTCAATTTCACAAAAAGCATTTACTTCAGCATTGTAACTATAACGACTTTGGGCTACGGAGAAATTCACCCTATCAATGAACTCGGTTATCTACTAACCTCCATTGAAACACTGACGGGAATTGCAACATTTGGGCTACTATTGAATGAATTTACAAAATACCAATCAAACCGACAAGAAAAATTAAGACAAGAAAAAAGAGTCGAACAATTAAAAAATGCATACCACTATTTTCGAGTTCATATGGCCGACTTTTGTGCCGCGGCTATCAGCACCATAACTCACAAAGAACAAGCCCCAGCATCCTATGACATGATGGGTTTTAGAGCATACTTGGAGAACAACAATAATAGAAATGCAAATATCCTTAAGGAAGCCCTCCCTCGCGACTACAAGTTCAGAGTAATGGTCATGACGGAATACAAAATATATGCCCGACAAATAGAACTGGCTTGCTCAACGATAAATCTCCACGATACAAGGCTATTGGACTTCTTCTATACCCATATAAGCCAGTCTGTCCGACTTGAAGCTGTGAGTGAAGCATCAGAGACCTTATCGGAAACTCTATTCAATCTAATCAATGACATTATGGCAGGAGTCGATGCAAATGGAGACAGGCGTGACCGAGACATATATATGGGTTATATCAATTCACTAGAATCGCACGTTAGCCAAGGCTAATAAACCGCCAAGAGGTTAAGGGCAAACTAGATCCAAGCCTTAATATTTATCTCAACCATAAGTCATCCTGTTCGGGGTATACAAGGGCCCCACCTTAATAACAGATACTGCCGGACATGCTATATCCAGCTTCCAAAGTTCCAATTCAAGTATTATTTATCAGTAGCAAGTAGCAATTTTTCGAATTGTACTACGATTTAAGTCGGGAGAGGTCTGCTTAATGGCCTTTCATCTTCGCTGACAATATCCACTACTTAAAACCTAAGATAATTTTTAATAGAAGATATTACTTGGAATTTAATGGGCACTAAAACCTGAACTTTCTTCCTAGTAATTTAACACTGAGTTCCTATGGCAACTTCAACTCAGATCACCAACACTTTCCCTGCACCGATTGACCTGATCAAGATGTCGCGAGAAGGATGGCTGCACCGGGGTTACCCAAAGGGCTTCCCGTGAGACGAGTGACAGAGCATAAATGGGGTCAAGTTGCGTGAAGTCTTTCGCCAGACGCCTCCTACAATTTGATAGCCTCCTTTGCAGTATTTGGCTACAACTGCCCTTAGCGCCACTCAAAACAGCCCCCAATTTTGACACTATCAACTTCCCCTTAGAGGGCAACATAACCAAGTATGCGCATCCTACTGATATCAATCCAACTACTATTTCCATTTACACCCTAGAGGTCGCACTATGAAAGCAAATTTTTTAGTTATGGCAGTTGCACTTACTACTTTCAGTGCACATCTACAGGCAAATAATAATACTTCCATTGTACAGCAGACCGGTACCGGCAACATGGCAATGACGGATCAATCCGACTTCAGTACTCAGAACAGTACCATTCTACAAGTGCAAAATGGCAACAATAATTTCTCTGAAGCAACCCAATTTGGAACTACCCTTAATAGCTCCATCAGCCATACACAAATAGGCAATGCAAATACCAGCCTAAACTTAGAGCAGGAAAATGCTGAATTATCCAGTATGACTATCCTACAGAATGGTGATGGAAACACACTGTCAAATTTTCAGATTGATTCTATTGGAACTACATTATCCCAGACACTTTTTGGGACCAATAATGGAACAGCCGGCACGCAAATTCGCTCTTCTAATGACACTGCCATCTCCTTACAACAAGGCGATTCTAATACTACCTTGCTCACCCAAATAGATAGCACCGATAATTTCATGGATATGACTCAAGATGGTACTAACAATGTCGGAGTATCTATACAGATTGAAAGCTCACTGGGTACCGTTCAAATTTTACAAATCGGGGATCAAAATGAGAGTGGAATATCTCACAGCTTAAGCATTTCTGATTTTGCCAGCTCTACACAATTTGGCACTGGAAATATATTCAGCCTTGGTCAGAGTGCAGGCGGTAATAATTTTGCTATTGGAGATCAAGTTGGTGAGCTAAATACCGTGTCAGCCAATCAATCCAACAGTTCCTTTAGCCAATTAAATATAAGCCAGCAAGGCATGCAAAATTCACAAACACTGTTTCAGACAGGCTCACAAATTAGCTCATGGACCACCCAAAGCGGCATGGAGAACTCTGTAATGTCGAATCAGAGCGGAATGAACCACACTTTAACATCCCTTCAAAACGGGACCCTGAACAGCCTCACAGCTAACCAAAGTGGAACCTCACAGCTTTCCAATGTGACCCAGCTGGGAACAAGCAATAGCGGAACGATTAGTCAGTAGTCGCCGTAGAGCCTCGAAAGCCTCTTATAACCTCTAGAAAGCCCTACCCACGGCTCCTGAGCCAAATCCCTTTGTGCGAAAGCAGAAACAGACAAACAGGCTTTACGGCCACCAAACACCAAAAAAGTGCTTCATATGAAAAAAATGCTTGACTCTACCTACACCAATCTATATTGTGCGCCTCCTCGACGCGCTCGTAGCTCAGCTGGATAGAGTACCTGGCTACGAACCAGGCGGTCGGAGGTTCGAATCCTCCCGAGCGCGCCATTTTCAAGGGGCTTACGTTTTTTGACGTAAGCCCCTTTTTTATTGCGACAACCTCAACACCAAAACACAGCTAGGCTTTGGATTATGGAAACAAGGAGAAGTTTTCAGGGGGTAGCGCCATGGATATCACGACTCTGAATGTACTTAAGCAGCTAGGTTTGTTAGCCGCAGTCTTTACCCTATCTACGGCCGCACTGGCCATTGAATGCGGCGACACTATATCTGAGCCCACCACTCTATCTCAGGACCTGAATTGCGAGTTGAGTATCGCCAATCCTGTAGCACTCACCATTGTAGGCCCATCAGGGAGCCTGAATATGGCGGAGTTTGAGCTTAGCTGCGTATCGCTGGACCCAACCCAAACAGATTTCTACGCAATAGACCTACAGGGCACCGCAGCATATCTCAGCAACGGCCAACTAACCAACTGCACCAATGGTGTCATCACCTCCAGCTCAGGCTTCCACTCCATCTCCAATATGGAAATAAATAGCGCTGTAAGAAATGCAATTTTGCTATTCGGCAACGGCAATACCATCACCAACGTCGATATTACAGGTCCTGCTACTTCAACCATCTCTGATGGTATTGAGGTTTTTGGCGATTACAACACCATTAGTCGCAGTACGGTACTAGGAGGCGGAGACGAAGGCATTGAAATCCTGGGAGACTATAACAATATCTCCTTTACTACCGTTTCTGGGTTTAGCGAGGACGGCTTCGAGATTGACGGCAACTTCACATTTGTATCTAACAGCATCATTGAGAATAACGGTGAAGCTGGAATCCTGATAAACGGTAATTTCAACAACATAGCAAGTAACAATGTGGCGGATAATGGGCAGGTGGGCATTAATCTAAGTGGCGGCTCAAGCAATTCGATTGCAAGCAACACGGTATCCAATAATGGGCTATCGATACTATCAAGCAATGGCGGTATTATCGTTACTGACTCGAATAGCTTAAACAACCGGATTACCGGGAATACCCTAAACGGCAATCAGCAATTTGACCTCGCAGATCCCTTTGACCCCGACTGCAATGAAAGAAATCTTTGGAGTGGAAACCAGTTCACTACTTCAGACCCCACATGCTTAGACTAACTACCCAAACTAGAGAAGTGGCTTGCGCTGCAAGGCCGGACACCTCCAGTCTCACGAAGGCTATATCCGGGGTTTAAACAGAAGCAAATAAGACTCAAGTACCAAAATTACTGTTCAAAGTTAAACCAAGTTGAATCAAGAGTCTCAATAGTTAAAAATGCATGAGGAGCTGTCAAAATCAGAAGTAAGGGACTACATGACTGATATCCTCAAAGATATACTTCAGTTCGTACAGAATGTGGGGCTTAAGAATGGCCTCTTTGTCATATTTTTCATCTTTGCGCATTACCTCCTCTTCTGGATGTACAGTGGGCGCCTGAAGGACCGACAAGTTGAAATTGACCGGCTTGCAGCAGATAATAAAGAATATAGGGACAGGTTTTTAAAGTTGATGGACAACGCCTTCTCTTATTCACCTCCCACTAGGAAAAACGCGCCCAAGAAGCCAATTAATGAAAAGGAGTTTGAGTAGTGCTCTATCTATTGCCGGCAATTGCTCTTGTCTTCATTTTCGCGAAAATATATCAGCTTCTGGAAGTAAAGAAGCATGATCAACACTTATTTGAGTTTTGTCAGCTACGGAGAGATACGATCGGCTATCTCTCCGATTCTTATACCGACCTATCAAGAAATGATTACATAGCCTTACGCAAGATCAATGATGCACTCAGCACCATCATTGCCGGATATAAAGAGCACAGAACGGTTGTGTTTAATCTCAGGTTATTTTCAGAGTATGTCAATCAGCTAAAAGCCTTTGAGAAAAAGGCCGAGAAGATATCAACCAGCAATCCAGATATACAAGAGTTACTAAACAGAGTTCATCAGTCTATATTTAATGCCTTTCTGGCATTTACCCCCTACCTAAAATCAGAACTCGCGTTCAATGTAGTGATGAAATTGATCTCTCTGGGAGTAAATGCCGGGGCCAATTCATTCAAGGCACACTTGCTAAGCCTTAAAGAAGCCAAAACCCTGCTCAATACATTTAAAAAGCATTCCTCTCCTTGCTGAGCCCCTCTTTTCAGCCACCGAGAGCTTTTTGGCTATTTGCATGGCAAGCGCTATCAAGGGCAAATTTGATACCAGCCAGTACGCCAAGCGCTGATATCAATCCTGCTGGGAGTCAGCCAATAAGGCTGGACTCTGTGGACACTCAAGATTCTATGCGTGAAAAGTAACTAAAGGCGGAATTTTCAGTCAAGCAAAAAGCACTGAAAAATTAATGGGTTAATACAGAAATACACTTATTTTTTGAAATGAGTATTATCCTAAATTAGGACAGCACTCCATCCAGCATCAAACTATTGATATTTAACTAAATAGTCATCTTCAGCTCATATTAAACCATCCGGTCATCATCGATATATCGATAATTTCGAAAAAATCGATATACGAAATAATCATTACCAGAAAACTGAAAATAAGACGCACAGACCTAGAAATCGCACTTTTTTCTCACCGAAAGCCCTTACAACCGAGAAAAAACTACGGACCGTTCAACCCATAAAAAGTAATATCATACGTTTTTTCCGCCCCCCTTCTTACCCGACAAAACCCGCTCTCTCCATTTAGTCAATATCAAAGATTCGGTGTCTATATCCTTGCGACGTAAATACCTTATAGGTGCAGAAATGGAACTCAGTTATTTCCTTATTATATGTACAGTGATCATCGTGATTTTCACTGCCTGCGCCTATCTGTACAACTACATCCTTACAGCAAGCGCAACATTTTATCGCTCACCCGTGCAAGAGGATGAGACTGCGATACGCAATCATCTCAATGATAAAGATACGATCAACATACTTGTCATTGACGGTGGTGGTATCCGTGGACTCATACCACTATATGTCATTAAGCACTTGGAAAAAGCACTGGGGCAACCAGTTGACGAGCTTTTCGATGTGTTTAGTGGTGTCTCGACGGGCGCTGTCATTGTTACCGGGTTGAATGTCCGCTCATCTCACCTGGCTAAAAGCTATGCCAATGTCGATTCAAAAACAGACTTGCTTATTAACTTATACAAGTCGAAAAGTAATTATCTGTTTTCAACCCCTTGGTATCATAAACTGCTTACGGCATCCGGTCTTTTTTCTCCAAAATATTTGGGCCGCCGCCTTCACAAAGTGATGGAGAAGCACTATACACCAGAGCTTAACTTCACCGATTTGAAAAATTATGTGATTATCCCCTCACTCAGTGTAAATACTGGTGAACTTCACCTCTTCAAAAACCGAGGAGGAGATACCAGTGAGCTTCCTACCAACAGCCTATATCAACTGGTCACAGCTGCAGTTAGTGGGGTTTCACTGTTTCCCCCAGTTGGCTTTATGGCTGACAGCAAAGAAGTGGGCCATAAATACTTTGCCGACGCAGGTATTTCTGCCAACAACCCTGCAAGTGTTGCGCTCCTGGATATCATCAAAGAGTTCCCTCACAAGAACTACTATGTGCTGATTCTTGGGTCCGGCACCTCCCCGCTAACCAGTTCGCAGGTGAAATATAAAGACCTGAAAAACTGGGGCATACTACAGTGGGCACGAGATGCTATCTCAAGTGTTCAAAGATCAATGGATGAGCAGCAATTGCACGCCCTGGAAATTGCGTCATTACTCTCCAACAATGTAAAGATCAAATATGACTATCTCAATGTAGAGGTAACTGAACCCCATGTCGGTCTATTTGAATACGACAATATCGATTCACTCAAGATTCACTCAGATCGACTCATTAAAAACAATAAACATAAAATACAACAGGTAATTGACCAATTGGCCACTGCCAACGGATAAAAATCTCATCACAATGTAAGGCGGCAACTCAAAAAAAGTTGCCGCCTAGCCTAAGGACAGTGGCATTCACTCTATCAGAAAATACACGCTTAGCACTCATCATCTGCACACCCGCCTGCCAGCAAACCAACCAACAAATATTTTACTGATTTATCGCTAGTGACATTACTCTTCAGGAGCAAAATCAAACGGCGTTTAACCATGCCAAAGCTACGCTATCTAATCACAATTCTAATTACACTGACTTCCTGCCTCTTTGTGAATGTAAGAGCTGGAGAACTTCATGATCGTGAGGCTCGAAACAGGTGTATAAAAACCTGTAAGAATAGCTACTATGACTGCATTAGAGATAATGAAAATCAAGACTGGTGCGTAGAGAAGAAGATCCACTGCGATAATATATGCTATGAGTACGAAGAAGATCGCTGGCGCTGGTATCGGGATAAATCTTCCAACCATTAACCAATAAACAGATATATGTAAGCCGTCCTATAGGACATTAAAGCAACATAGGATAGCTGTGCATTAAGCGTATATTTTGCTAAGATCCAGGTCCTGCATAAATTATCTACCAATAAGAAAATATGAAACTCCTCTCTATAAACGTATCCAAAAAAGTAGATTGCGAATACAGGGGTAAAACTGTAACAACGGGGATCTTCAAGAAGCCAGTCCAAGGAAAACTTTTTGTTGGAAAGAATAATTTGGAAGGAGATGAGCAGGCAGACTTAAAAAATCATGGCGGCAAAGATATGGCCATATATGCGTTTTCTAATGACCACTACCCTTACTGGGAAGACCTGTTAGGCAGAAAGAGCCTTAAGTATGGCGCATTTGGTGAGAATTTAACTGTAGAAGGGCTTCGAGAACAAAATATCTTTGTTGGAGACCAATTCCGCATAGGCAGTTGTATCCTTGAGGTAAGTCAACCCAGAATACCCTGCTTTAAGCTAAGCATGGCCCTAGATAATGACGCTGCAGCCAAGATTCTCACTAGTAGCTTTAATTGCGGTGTATATTTTAGGGTTATTAAGGAGGGGCATATTAAAGAAGGGGATTCGATTTGTAAGATAGCTGAAGCTCCAAACTCAATCGACATACGATCTATGTTCAGAGCTTTTTTTGATAAGCAATTTCCCGATACCAAGCAAGTACTCCAGGCTGCAAGTCAACTACAACCCTTATCCAAAGAGTGGAGAGAGAAAGCTGTAAGACGGCTCTCTAAGCTCTGACAATTGAGCAATTTATCACATCAGCCTACTAACTATGTTCCCTCCGAAAGTGAGCCTCCAGGAGGGCTGTGTAGTAAAAGTTAAAACCCGGCACTCCCCGGACTTAAATGTGTTAACCGTAATTTTTTGGAGAAAAGTACTAACTTATTAAACAAACAAGAATTAATAGGCTTCCTCAAGTTGATATTACTGCGCGAGCTATACTCGAACACCCCCTATTGCCATCTACCAATATATTTGCGGATAAAATGATAGCTATTATCAGGCATTCAATAACTTAAACTGACCCTGTCAGAATTGGCCTTGGCAAAAGGGTTCACTCATGTACTTGGATCCACCCAACACCCTGTAATCTTTTACTAATATCACAGACACCAACCATTTAAAACCATACATCAAGCTACAGCTTATTATATACCCTGCAAAATTTAACATAGGGCTTCGAAGATATTAACAAATAAAAAGCAACTGAAAAAACAATTACCGCCCAAATATACTGGATAAAATATAAAATCCATAAATATATAATAAACGGCAGAACTAACACAGATAATTTCTTAACCCCAATACTGGCAATATGCAATGATGCAAAAATACAGATAAGTACTGACAAAGAGGCGCACACCAACAAAAGGGATGATGAAGTTATGGTAATCATGAGCACCCCCAGTACAGCAAAAACAGCAGCCCCAAAGTATCTCGTGCTAGGTTCAAGTGCTCCCATGCTGATGGGGGCGGCCATATATCCAACTATATGATAGCCAGATACGATCACCATAAGTGCTGCCCAACTATCAGCATGAGCAAGTACAACTGCTGCTATCAACCAATTAGTAAGCATCGAGCGCCTTGATAAATTATGTACAGGATCTAAAACAGCTAACCATCGCGGCATTTGCCCTACAGAGGCCATTGCAAATAGAATTCTTGACGAGGCTCCCAAATAAGTATATCCAGATGCCGAGGGACTTATCACACTGTCTGCAAGTAGTATCATTGCAAGAAAGTGCAAGCCAAGCAGTGTCGCCAAGTCCAAAAGCGGCGAGTCAAAATTAATCCCTTGCCAACCACCATTTTCCACCAGAAGATCGTTCGGCACTGAGGCCATAAAAGCATATTGCAATGCAAGATAAACAAGCGTCATTATTGTAATTGATAAAGTAACGGCCAAAGGAATATTACGCTTGGGATGTTTTATCTCACTGGCAAAGGCAACACTGATCTGAAAGCCATTAAACGAATATATTAGACCTGCCCCAATAACAGCGGAAAAAGCGCTTCCAAACCCAAACTCCTGATTAGAGTCAATTGAAAAATTTGACCCACTTGTATCACTACTAAATACAACTATAAGCAATACAACTATTGCAAAGGTGGGAGTAAATATCTTTAGAACAGTGACAACATTGTTAATCTTGGCAAGAAACCGTATTCCATAATAGTTAATCAGCAAATATACAAAAAGAATACTTAACGCGAGAACCTTCCCCCAAGGAGTCAAGGTGTGATTGTCAATTAACAAAGAGGAATCTATAGCAGATGAGAGGTATTGGGTTGTTGCCTGCGCCTCGGTCGCAACAACCATTAATGTGCCAAACCAATTAGCAAACGCGAATGGCATTCCAAAAATACTATTGTGCGACAATGCACTGGATTGAGCGAGGGCTCCACGGACTGGGTAGAATGCAACGACACGGCTTAGGCACAAGCCAACCATCAAGACCAAAAGCGCCGCTAATACCCAAGCTCCAAAAGCCCAATTACCTGCATAGTTTGCCGTAAGCTGTGCACTAAACAACCAGCCCGAACCTATCATACAGGTGGCACTAAGCAGCGTAGCACTCAACAGAGAAACGCGTTTTTTTCCGCCTTTGGCACAACCCATATCGACCGTTTTCTAGAGTGTTATGCAGGCGTCTTCTCTATTTAATCTGATAGCTCCTGCTACTAGTATCTTTAGTTTAGCCAGCCCAGTTCATCTCAACCAAAAACAGTAAGTTATCTCTTTCTACTTCAGGTATAAGTCAAAATTAAAAATGGAGATATTGTATAGAAGCCTTTAAAGTCCCTATCGAAATTTGACATGAGCATCAACCCGCCTTTCCAAAAGCTCAGGGCTGCCTGCCGGGAGGCACGTTCAACATATGCAGCAATGAAAGTTAACGCAACTATACAGAGGGCTGAAGGAAATCCCAGCGGTTGCATCTTTCAACATCAAGGTATTCTTTCAAGATTGACGCCATACGCCCCCGCATCCGCCAGAACTTTTCTGGCACATAGTTAGTCGCAAAAGCTATAGAAGCCTTACATTCAGGAACAACTAAAAGGTAAGCCGTAGCCGCATCATCAGTCACGCCACCGTGATGCAGTACCAACCATGGCTTATCTTGCTCCCCTAGATTTATGCCACCCACCCGCAATCGAGGAAATATTTTTTCTCTTTGATTTCTTCACTATGTAATTAGGCGTAGTCAACGCAAAACTTGGATTCAATAGATCAATTATTTTTTATATCGACACGCTCTTCAATTATACAGAGACATACTTGACCCATCTCGCATTGGAGCATCCATAAGGGGTGCCCCATATAAGTTGCTAAAGTAGCGCAGCTATTGCTATATCGAGGCTATCAAAATTTGGGTAAGTTCTTTGGGCATATCTAGCATCACATCATGACCACAGGGAAGGTTTATCGTCTCCCAACCAAGTTCTCTCTGGGCTCTCTCAAAGAACGGCCTACCAATTCCTGGTGCCCAGCCCGACGCATAGATGTATCGGTGCCGAGCTACTTGCTTCCATAAGCCCTGTAGTTGAATCGGTTGCTCAAATGATCCGAGAGGATGGTCGACACAGCGCCGATCCACCCATGCCTGATCTTGAATGTTAACCCCGAAATCTATTGCAGGACTTGGCGCTACGCGAAATCCATCACCCTGAGTTCTGGCAATATCCTGAAAACTCAACCCGACCTCTACAGGCAAAAGATCTAAGACATTTTGCCCATCCTCTGGAACTAAGGCATCAAGATAGACAAGGGATCGTATATGCTGGTGCACCTTATCAGCCACACCGGTTATTACCACTCCACCATAACTGTGGCCACACAAGACAATATCCGTTAACTCTTCACATGCGATAACACCCAGAATGTCTTGTATATGCGTATCCAGGTTGATTGTGCCATCTAAAAGGTGCGCCCTTTCTCCGAGCCCCGTCAGAGTTGGGCTATAAACCTCATGGCCGTACCGCCTAAGAAACGCTGATACCCGCTTCCAACACCAGCCTCCCTGCCAAGCACCGTGTACCAGAACAAATGTTGCCATAAAGACTTAACCCCACGACCAGGCACTCCACCTGTATGAATTATCGCCACTTATAGCTTCCACCCCCATCCCAAATGATAAACGGTTGACAAGCCTAGGACGCTTGACCTAGCATTATTGATTCTAGGCCAAGCGTCCTAGTCCCTGTAATGCTAGTTAAAGAGGAAGTACAGCATGGCAAATCTATTTCAATCCTTCGATTTATCAGGTCTTCGACTTACAAACCGCATGGTTATGGCGCCGATGACGCGAAATCGAGCGGACAAAAATGGAGTCGTAACACCTATGATGGTTACGCACTACCAACAGCGGGCAAGCGCTGGCCTAATTATCGCTGAATCATCTCCTATCTCTACGCAAGGTGTGGGATACCCTTACACGCCAGGTATATACACCGCTGATCAAGTTGATGGTTGGAGGAAGTTAACCCATGCAGTGCATCAAGCTGGTGGGAAAATTTTTATACAGCTGCAACATTGCGGGCGCATTTCCCATCCTGACCTACAACCAGATAAAAAGGCCCCCGTGAGCGCATCTGCAATTAAACCAATTGGGCAAGCGGTTACCTACGAGGGGCATAAGGACTTTACTCTTCCCCGTGCACTAGAAACTAGTGAGATTCCAAAAATCGTGGAGCAATTTGGCTTTGCTGCACAAATGGCTAAAGAGGCCGGCTTTGATGGAGTTGAAGTTCACGGCGCTAACGGGTATCTGATTGATCAATTTCTGCGTGACGGGACTAATCATCGCAACGACCTCTATGGTGGAAATATAGAGAATCGCATGCGTCTTTTAAACGAAATAATTGATTCCGTGATGGAAACTTGGCCTTCAAACCGTATAGGCGTGCGTCTAACACCAGAGAATAGTTTTAACTCAATGTCTGACTCTAACCCACAAGAAAATTTCGAGTATGTTTTAGAGCAGCTAAGTAACCGGAATATTGCCTACGTTCATATTCTGGAAGGCGATATGATGAAAAAAGAGAAAACCGTTAATTATCCAGCTTTACGCAAATGCTTTAAGGGTGTGTATATCGCGAATAATGGCTATAATCTCGAACTGGCCCAAAAATCCCTGAAAAGTAATAATGCCGATCTAATTGCATTTGGAGCACCATTTTTAGCCAACCCTGATTTAGTTTACCGACTAAAACAAGGCATATCACTCAATCAAGCCGATCACTCAACTTTTTACGGTGGAGATGAAAAAGGCTACACTGACTACCCATTTGCCTCAACCCAAATAGAAAATCAGTAAAGTAATCGATATGGAAAAACTAGACACCCGCGAGCGAATCATCGCAATAGCAGATGACTTATTTTATCAACAGGGTTTTGAGCATACCTCATTCAAGGATATCGCTAATCTTTTAAATATTTCTCGCGGAAACTTCTACCACCATTTCAAGACTAAAGATCAAATTCTATCTGGTGTTATAGAGAGAAGATTGCAAAAAACCCAAGCAATGCTTGAAGATTGGGAAGCACAAGGAAATACATCTGAGCAACGGATAAAATGTTATATCCGTATTGTCATTACCAACTGGGATAAGATCAGAGATTTCGGCTGTCCCGTAGGTACTCTATCCAATGAACTTGCCAAGTTGAACCATGTAGGGCGAGAGGATGCCAATAAAATTTTCAGTCTGTTTCGGGAATGGCTAAAAACACAATTCACACAACTAAATCCCAATACTGATGCCGATAAACTAGCTCTACAGGTTCTCTCTTGGAGCCAGGGTGTTGCAACCTTAGCAAATGCTTTTCAGGACAAGGACTATGTTGAGTACGAAGTCAATAAAATGTGCTCTTGGGTTGACACATACAAGGCGAAAGCTTAGCGCTATTTACAAGGAACTGTGAGTATATGTTTATTATTTTGTTAAAATTTTCGGAAAAAAAATCACAAGCAGCAAAATATATGACTGGCCACAGAGAGTGGTTACAGAAAGGCTTCAATGATGGAGTTTTTATACTGTCTGGAAGTATAAAACCTGGAATTGGTGGAGGTATCCTAGCATTTAACACCACTTATGAAGAATTGCTAATACGCATCGAACAAGACCCTTTCGTATCTGAAAAAGTGGTTAGTGCCGATGTCATAGAAATTGATTCATCCAAGGCTAGTCCGCAGCTTGAATTTTTATTAGACCCAGAGACAAACGGTTAGGTAATTGGTATGGCCGCGCAACTTATTCAAAGTCATGATGGTAAATACCGTTGCAACTGGTGCGCTTCTGCACCAGATTTCCTGGAGTACCATGACAGAGAATGGGGCTTTCCAGTTAGTGACGATTTTCGCCTATTTGAAAAGCTATGCCTGGAAGGTTTTCAGTCGGGTTTAAGCTGGCGTACAATTCTTGCCAAAAGAGAAAACTTTCGGGAAGCTTTTTATGGATTTAACTTTAATAAAGTAGCCCGTTTTACCAATACAAATATGGAAAAGTTGCTATTAAATGAGGGAATAGTCCGACACCGAGGTAAAATCGAAGCCGTTATTAATAATGCCAAATGTGCCAGGGAAATCGTAAAGAAAGAAGGATCTCTTGCATCATTTCTCTGGAGATACGAACCTAAAAAAGAGATGCTTGGCAAGCCTCAGTCTATGTCTACCTCAAACGAATCGATCACACTATCGAAAGATTTGAAAAAGTTAGGCTGGAAATTTGTAGGTCCAACAACTGTCTATGCCTTTATGCAAGCAATGGGATTAATTAATGACCATCTAGAGGGATGTGTCACGCGATCTAAGATAGAGAGAGCAAGAAATAAGTTTGTAAAACCCTAATGCTTAACTAGAACTAATCCGCACGATCATAGGTAATCTATAAAAGGGTATAGCTTGATAGGGGATGTATGCCAGCTAAAAGATATTACCTCTGATACATCCCCAATCTTACTCACCAAGCTGCTCGCATATAAAATTGTATAGTAATTTTAATCGATAGGAGGACATACGGTCCCCAGGCCTAAGAGAATAGAGGTTTAATTCAGCAGTTTGAAAGCTTGTCAAAATCGGGACTAATCGCCCCTCTCTAAGATCATCTTCAATGATAAAATGGGGGATCAGTGCAATGCCCTTCCCCTCTAACAAAGCACAATGGAGTAATTTACTGTTATTAGAAGTCAACCTAGGTTCCAGATAAATATCGAGCCATTTACCTTTATCTTTAAACTGCCACACGCTGGGTGTTGTGGTCAACTCCAACCGGACACTTCTTTAAGCACATTTCTCAAATTCGATAGGGGCTAGGTCTCCCAGTGTTGTATGTATTCTTCGTGAGTTGTAATAAGCAATATAGGCTCTTACATCTGCTACCGCATCCTCCCTTGTCGGATATAGGTTTCCCGTTACCCACTCCCGCTTCAGGCTGCTGAAGAAACGTTCAGTCGGTGCGTTGTCCCAACAATTTCCCTTACGGCTCATTGAACACACCATCCCATGCTGACTCAATAACGTTTGGTAGGTATGGCTGGCATACTGACTGCCACGATCAGAGTGATGCAGGAGACCTTTTGGGGGCGAACGCAAATTGACAGCCATCATCAACGCACGAGTTACCAGGGCCGTTTCCATCTTGCGATCTAGATGCCAACCAATAATCCGGCGCGAATAGAGATCAATCACTACCGCCAAGTACAACCAGCCCTGCGAAGTCCAAATATATGTAATATCAGTCGTCCAAACTTGATTTTTAGCACTCGGTGAGAACTCCCTATTCAGAAGGTTCTCTGCGACCGGCAGGTGATGTTTACTGTCTGTCGTCAGTGTAAATCGCTTCTTACGCTTTACTGCCAAGCCTAGCTTTTTCATGAGCTTGCGGACTCGATAGCGCCCGACTTCAAAGCCTTCTTTACGTAACAGCTTCATTAACCGACGACTTCCCAGGCTCTGTCTAGATTCTGCAAATAGGGCCTTCAAACGATGGCATAGTTGCCATGTTTGAGCATCTATTGAGCTATTACCACGGCAACACCAATCGTAATAACCAGTTTTACTTACTTGCATTACCCGGCAGAGCACCCTAACAGGAAAGCTGCCTTGCTGTTTTTCAATAAAGCTGTACTTTATTTCATTTCTTTCGCAAAGAAGGCGCTGGCCTTTTTTAGGATTTCTTTCTCCATCCGCAACTGCTTATTTTCACATCGTAATCGCTCTAACTCTGCGCGCTCACCTACATCCAACCTCACACCGTCTTCTTCCTGCTTCAGTTCCTTTATCCAGTGTCGCAGGTTATTGGCTGTTGTTCCTACAGCCTCTGCTGCTTTAGAAATTGAATACCCTTGCTCAGAGACTAGCGCTACGGCGTCTTTCTTAAATTCCGGCTTGAAATGCCGACGTGTACCTTTTGTTGTCATACTTCACCTCGCTTGGTAGTTTTACCATCTTAGCGAAGTGTCCGGAAGGATTAGACCACTACAGGGTTTACCCGGTAGGGTATATACCAAACAGTGATGGTCACTTAACTCACGGGGGTGGCCTGGCTCCCCATATTTTTTAAGGTACTCAGGCGCAGCACAGGCAACTCGATGGTAACTGGTAATTTTTCGGCACAACAAGGCGCTATCAGCTAGTTCATTAGTTAGCCGTAGCACAAGATCAAACTTCTCTTCTAACACATTCACATAATGATCTCCCATTTGAATATCTAGAAGGATTTCCGGGTACCGATCCATAAACATATTCAAAATGGAACCGAACTTGGATAACCCCCAAGACATCGGGACGCCAATCCGTAACTTTCCTCTAGGGCTATCATTGGATTCACATAAGTCATCCTCTAAAGCATCCCACTTGCTGAGCACTTCAAGTGCCCGCATGTAACACCGTTCCCCGGAGCTAGTCACCTGCATATGCCGAGTACTGCGGCGCAAAAGCGTGGTTCCCAGGCGAGATTCCAACCTCTCTACCGACTTAGAAACCCAAGCTGCAGATACACCTAAACGATTTGCAGCAGTAGTAAAGCTTCCACACTCCACGACCGCACTGAAAACCCTCAAGCTCTCTAATTGATTAATTCCTGCCATATTCAATAAATAGTTGAAACTGTAATTACCTAATGTCTGATTTACACAACAATTCGTTAATTGTCAAAATATTAAAAATCTTAATAGGTAAGAAATATTTATGGCCACCAAATATCACAATCTATTCAACACCATTGAAATCGGAAAATTACGTATTCCTAACAGGCTCGCAGTCGCACCCATGACACGGGTCAGCGCCGGGCTGGATGGTCGCGTTGGTCCATTGATGGAGGAGTACTATGAGGGATTTGCCCATGGAGGGTTTGGGCTGATTATTACCGAGGGATTATATACTGACAGACTTTATAGTCAGGGTTACAAGTATCAACCTGGTATGACCTGCCACGATCATGCACAGAGCTGGAAGCCGATTATCACAAGAGTTCATAAGCAAGGAGCCCGGATATATGCCCAATTGATGCATGCCGGCGCCCTTTCGCAATATAACCCTTATGCCAATCAAAATGCTGGCCCCTCTATGGTTCGTCCCCAGGGAAGGCAAATGCCCTTCTACTATGGAGAAGGCCCCTATCCCATGCCGGAAGCCATGACACAGCGAGATATTGCAATGGTTGTTAAGGGCTTCGCTCAGGCTGCCCGCCTGGCACAACTTGCCGGCTTTGACGGTGTTGAGATACACGGTGCCAATGGCTACTTGTTAGACCAATTTTTAACCACCTATACCAACAAACGAAAAGACTGTTATGGAGGAGTACTCACTAACCGTTTACGTATTTACAAGGAAACACTTAAATCAGTAAGGGCAGCGGTCGGAAAGGACTTTGTAGTAGGCGTTCGTTTCTCTCAGAAAAAAGTGAATGATACCAACTATATTTGGCCTGAAGGCGAAGCTGGAGCTGCCGAAGTTTTCGAGCTAATGAAGCAATGTGGTGCCGACTATATTCATACTACCGAACCAAAAATAGACAATCCCGCCTTTGAAAACAGTAACTCATTAGCAAGTCTGGCAAGGAAATATAGTACTCTACCGGTTATTGCCAACGGCGGAATTACAGACCCAAAACTCGCAGCTCAGGTCCTAAAAAACAATGAAGCAGATATCATCTCGCTTGGTAAAACGGCCCTAGCCAATCAGGACTGGCCCAATACCATAAAACGAAATCAGACCCCAAAGAACTTCACTTTTGATATGCTTTCACCCCATGCGACACTGGAATGTGCTCGTGATTATTTTCAAAGAAAAAGCTAAATAGTTACCTGAGGACGGCGGAGGGGTTTAATTACCCTTCCCCTCATTGTAGACCAGACAATGGCTCTAAGCGAGTGAAGGGTAATCTTAAAATTAGCAACTTTAGCTTTCTGACACCTTAAATTGATTAGTTTTTATTATGGAAAATATCTAATGTTTTCAGAGATAGCTCTACCAAGTCAGCCGTTTGATCACTATCTACATTCTTGACAACGCTTATAGAGCGGGCATGATCAGGGCAAAGCATTAGCATGGTACTTCCGCCAACTCCTTCACCACTCATCAATTTAATGTTTGGATGCTCCTCGATAATTCTAATCAGCTCCGCATCCTCCTCCGGATTATACCAATCGCTTAAACTGACAAAGTCAACAATCCAACCAATTCCGTAGCTTACTTCCTCACCACTTGTTAGAGTTCCTGGGCTAAAAAGCTCAGAAAGCGATTCATCACTCAGATAGCCACTATCAAGATGTGACATAGCAAACCTAACCAGGTCACTTGGTGTAGAGAGCATACCTCCGCCAGCATATTTATAGCTACTATTTACTTCTGGAGAGTTGATTAGACTTCCTCCCCAGTAAGAATAAGCTCTTTGCCTGTGGGAAATTATGGGAGAGTTTTCATCAAAAGTACTATTTTTGAGGTTCAAAGGATCAAATACTTCCTCTTGAACTAACTTCTTAAATTCAGTTCCTGATGCAGACTCCATTGCGGCAGCGAGCAATGTCCAAGCATAGGTCGAGTAATTAGAGTCTGTCCCGGGGTAGAAAAGTAAATCGTCATCCTTAAAAAGATCTAACGCATCTATTGTGGAACTATACTCCACATTGTAAAGAAATTCCCCCAAAGATTGGTAGTGGCGAATCCCTGAAGTATGATTTGTTATCTGTCTTAAGCTAATATCAGCGTGTGAATCAGGCCAAGCCTCTACCAGCGAAGAGACATAGGTATCCAACTCAATAATCCCCTGTTCTTTCAACCTCATGAGAGCAGCTGCTGTGATAACTTTCGAAACACTGGCGATTCTCAATTTGGTTCTTCTAGTCATTGGAACATGAGATTCGAGGTCAGCAAAACCATAACCTCTTGCCCATCTAACATGCCCATTTTCCCCTACAGCCACGCTAATCCCAGGCACAGACTCCTCAGAAACCGCATTTATAAAAAGACTATCCAAGTCATTCGTATGCGCTACTGAATTTTCAGCCAGAAATACCGAACATAAAGAAAGTACAGCACTTAAACTTATACGTTTGTACATATTATTAAATCCTTTTAACCTTCACATACTAAATAAAGACATTTACTAATTGACTTTATCACTCAAACATAACCCAGACAATTAAAAAATAACCATCAACTAAACTACATCTCTTTCATAACTCAACTCAATTATTGATATATTGCAGGATTGATAAGAACATACATGAACAGTTTTGAATTTAAGGAACATCATTCTCCGTCCGTATACAAGTAGTCGTTGGCGAAAATCAAAAGTACTAAGTGACCACAACCTGTGACATTATCTTTATCCGATCAAGATTAAAAAAATCTCAACATCCAGCACCCTAATAATACTCAGAATCAAGCATCTTTTTAATTTACATCTTAATAACTTCAGAAATTCCTTTTCCTTCAACTTCCGTTACTCTACACTTACTCAGACCACATTACCTGGAGTTAGGACATTTAAATTCCGCTTCTCCAGCGCCCTAAAACAGATAGGTAATGGCTAAAGTTGTAGCTCCAAAACTGAGGTTCCAAAACCCTCTTTATCTTTTGATAGTTTTCTGTAAATATTCATACTAGTCCTTATCCATTTAGAGAATAATAATGAAGGATTATGTGATTATTGGTGGCGGTCATAACGGCCTGGTCTGCGCTTGTTATTTAGCAAAAGCAGGGAAAAAAGTAACGATCCTTGAACGCCGGTCTATAGTCGGGGGGCAGCAGTAACTGAAGAGTTCTACCCAGGTTTTAGAAATTCTGTAGCAAGCTACACAGTAAGTTTGCTTAACCCGAAAATCATCGAAGATCTCAATCTCCGTGAACACGGCTTGGAAATCAAGTTACGGCCACAAGCTAACTTCTTTCCACTTTCAGATAGTGAAAGTCTCTCTTTCCATAAAAATATCTTGGATACACAAGCTGAGATTGCACGTTTCTCAGAAAAGGACGCAGCCACCTTACCTGACTTTTATGCCATGCTGGAAACCGTAGCAGATATTTTGCGCGAGGAATTACTCCGCTCCCCCTAATGTGGGCGGTGGCTTTGTGGATTTAGTCCGTGCTGGGGGCTTTGGCTTAAGAGCGAAAAAGTTGAGTATGTCATCTCGTCGCGATGCACTTGACCTGTTCACCAAGAGTGCTTCAAGTGTACTGGATGCCTGGTTTGAAAATGACCATGTCAAAGCTGCATTTGCTTTCGACTCTATAGTCGGAAATTATGCAGCTCCCAGCACTCCAGGCTCTGCCTACGTGCTGTTGCACCATGTATTTGGCGAGGCTAACGGTGAGAAAGGTGCTTGGGGACATGCTATGGGCGGTATGGGCGCTATTACTCAAGCCATGCGAAAAGAAGCTGAGCGCCTTGGGGTCAATATTCGTACAGATGCGGAAGTCAAAGAAGTTCTGGTAGACCGCAGTCGTGCCAACGGCGTACGACTGAGCAGTGGAAAAACTATTACGGCTGACAAAGTAATCGCCAATGTTGGTCCCAAGCTGCTTTACTCCCGGATGATTGACGAACAACACCTAGAGCCAGAGTTCCGCCGCCGCGTACGTGGATTCAGGGTAGGTTCCGGTACTTTCCGTATGAATGTAGCACTGTCTGAACTCCCAGACTTCATCTGTAAGCCTGGAACTCACCTACAACAGCATCATCAATCTGGGATAGTCATTGGTCCAACAATGACCTACTTGGAGCAGGCGTTTGTCGATGCAACTCAATACGGCTGGTCAACACACCCCATTGTAGAAATATTGATCCCCTCCACCATCGATCCTACTCTTGCTCCAGAAGGCAAACATGTCGCCAGCCTATTTTGCCAGCAATTCGCTCCAGAACTTCCGCAAGGAAAAAGCTGGGACGACTATCGTGACCAAGCTGCAAAAACAATTATCGATACCGTCACTAACTATGCCCCCAATTTTCGTGATGCGGTAATCGCCCAACAAATTCACTCACCGCTAGATTTAGAGCGCAAATTTGGCCTCATGGGAGGTGATATATTCCATGGTGCCCTAGGACTGGACCAACTATGGAGTAATCGCCCCTTTATGGGCTTTGCAGATTACCGCACGCCGATACAGGATCTGTATCTCTGTGGCTCGGGTAGCCACCCGGGAGGCGGAGTTACTGGAGTACCTGGGCATAATGCTGCTATGGAGATTCTCAGAGATAGATAAGAGTGGCCTGCAGTATGCGGGCCCTTTATCGCTTTACTACCAATTAGCTTTGATTCCAACTAGTAGCTCTAAAGATTCTGCTATTTTAAATAGTTGGAACACCTATTTCGAACACTTCACAGATTCCTCTGACGCTACAAAATATATGAGTGCCAAACAGTTATTTCCTTTGAGGATGATTGAATATCTAGTGCCCAGCGCCACAAAAACCTTTATTTTGATTATCGCCCTCTACCATTTATAGCCATCAAGGTTCTTCACGATTTTAACGGGTATCTGCCGCCGCAGCTGATTTAGAAAATAGCACTTCTATAACAGTTTATTTATCTTGTTGGTTCCTACACTTATGACCTCTATACCTCTTACATAAACATTCCATATTTAAATAATAACCAAGATCATATGCAACCATAAGCTGAGCAAGTGATAATCTTCAGCTGTGAGAAATATTGGATAAATGACATAGACCTCACTATGAACCAATTAATTTAATATTCGCATACTAAAAAATCTTAGCTTATTCACTCAATACTTTAACAAATATTAGCAACCACAAAACCCCCAACACCTAAAGCAATTAATATAATCTTTTAGACAAATATTTTCTGCTTTCCCTCGCATAAAAACTGGCGCCGGTTATTTTCTCATTAACTATCATCGAGTTGTAAACATGTACGATGGTACTATATTATGCGCCCGCACATAAATTAAGTGCGAAAACAAAAATGGCTGTACCACTACTTAAAACCTATTAATTTAGAGGGATCAGATATGAACAGAAGTCATATTTTTCTTTCATTGGTAGTGCTCTCAGGGGCATCCCATGCAGCCCCCTTTACAACTTTGTTGAGATAGACCAAACCGCAAGTTTTATAAGCGGTCATAATGTTGCAAAACAACCAGTAGTCAATGATGCCGCAGTAAGAAAAGAATATACGTTAATGGAACGCACCGCTTCTTTAAGTGCTGTTTCGGTTACTCCAGACGGTAGGCAATATACTGCAGAAGTAGATCAAGAATCCTTATCGCTATTGGAGCAAGCGATCGCAATTATTGAATCTCATGGTTTGGATTCAAGAATTTTTTCATCAAAAGGACAGACGCCCACCATGATTCGTGGTGAGGAACAACTGCTCCCCACAGTTGTAATTGGTACCGACGATAGAGTTCAAATTACTAATACCGTGCAAAATCCTCACTGGTACAATGGCCGCATTGATGTAGGCTGTACCGGCACATTGATTACCGCAAAGCATGTGCTAACAGCAGGACATTGTGTTTCTGATGGCTCCGGCAACTGGTATAGTTCTCTTGATTTTACAGTGGCTCAATCTGGTAATTATGAGCCCTGGGGGAGTGAATCCTGGACAAATGCTGTGACTACCAGTGCTTGGCATAATAATTCAGATACGAACTATGACTATGCAATTATTGTGTTAGCGGAACCACCACACAATGGATATTCCGGATGGGGTGTCTATTCTGGCGGCACTCATAGCGTTACTGGATACCCAGGAGATAAGCCATTTGCTACTATGTGGACAGATTCCGGTAGCACGTCTTCAAGTACATACAGAGTGTGTTACACATTAGATACAGCTGGCGGTCAGAGTGGCAGTGGGATTAAAGACACGTCCAACAGTGTTCGCGGAATCCACACAACTGGATCACCCTCGCAAAACTGTGGAACGCGTATAACCAGCTCCGTCTATAACACTTTGCAGGATTGGATTGAGAATTACCCATAAAATAAATTACTTCACCCAAATTTAGGATAAGGCGCCCTTGGGCGCCTTTTTTAAAAGTATGAGAACGCTAATTTCTTTAATATTTTTTCTAAGTGCATGTGGAATGATGGCAGATGATAAACCCGAATGGCAGCGAATAATGGTGAGAGGCAGCCTAAATACACCTGATCCAGTTTTACAGGAAGTGCAGCGTCTGGAAGAATTAGGAAAGGTAAAAGATGTAGTTATTCTTGAGTCCTATCCTTTACAGATATGGTTTAGTTCCGATTTTAAGACAGCCGAGAAGCTGAAGTCCCTGTCAAATAAATATAGTTCATCTCGCTAGCTTTCTCTTTACCTACGCGCGAATGATAATTTTTTATAGGATCGTGCTAATAGTAGAAGCCCGCCACAGCAGATTATAACTCCGAAACACCGAAATTAATCTAACGACCTTTCCTCCTTGTTATTCTAGTTCAGATTTTTTTCGACCATAGCAATGCTCCACGAATCAAGGAATAATGAGCTTTAAGCAGAAATCTACTCCTCAGCTAGTAATAGGAGCATATGCAAGCTCGAAACACTAACCCGAGATCGTCCGGTCAAATGGTAGTCCCTACCGGTTGCCATAGTTCTTCTAGGAGGGATAGTGGTGAAGCCGCGCAACTGACACAGGCCCCGCCACTCTCATTTCCCTAATCTCCAAATGCCGAGATAACAACATCTTTATCTTGGTCATCACTCCAAAGCAGATAAGATCGATTTTTACGAATGTCAACGATTACGAAGATAAAATGATCGATGCCTTTCCTTTTCTTTATCTCGCCCATAGCAGATTGCAGCTCGTATCTCCTATTAATCAACGGCATTTCCTTACATCTTAACCAGGTTAAGATCTACCACTGCTTATACGCTTCATGTAACTGACACCTTTCGCCAATTCTGAAATATCTTGAATAATTCATTCTGTGAGGAGCTTGGTGTTATAATTCAGGTGTCGTGATAATAACAAGGTGTAAAAATGGCAAAGTATATTTACCTCCCCGTAAACAGTGAAGAAATGCTAGAGTTTGCGGAGAATATGGCGAGCGCATGGAGTATTCCGAAGAATCATATTCTTGCCAACAAGGTTACATCCGGTATTGGTAAGTCTATGTACCGATGGATTGATAAATGTCTTAGTAGCCTAAAGTCTGGTGATACTCTTTATATTGTTTCTCATGGTACCGGCGCTGGCGATGGTGAGCAAATTGGTGCTCAACGCAATAACGGTAAGAATAAACAAACAAAAGTTTTCGAGAGGGGCGTAGAGTCGTGGCAGGGTGGAGAATGGAAAACCTATACTCCCACGCAACTAGCAGCTACTTTGGTTAAAGAAGGTTTGCCTGGTAGTTTTGTGGACCTGCATCTCTGTGCTTGCGGGTCAGGTTATGACGGTGAGAGGCTAAGGCCCTGGGCACAGCGTTTACGTGAGGCGATGGCCACTACCCATAAAAGCCTAGAGGTTACTGGGTACCTTGGTTGGTTTGACGCTACTGGTAGCTCTGTCAAGATTAAGGTTAATACCAAGTATTATGATTTGAATGAGCGTGCAGTGACTTTTTCTTGATGGTTATCGATTTAAGAGTAGTATAAGCATCTACTAGAATACTCAAAATTCTCTGCGAGCTAGAAAGCGAATCGCCAACTGTGGTCGTGTCAGACTCTAATATTGAATCGGGCACGTCCAAGGTTCGGGCATTAAATCTCATTATTTAAGACAAAGTCTGACACATCATTTTTTGATTCATAAATGTAATGCGGCTCACAATTACAAACTTACAAATTAAATTCCCCTCAAAGAGTTATACTTTGAAGATTATTAGGTATTGCAATGATATCCTTCCCCCCTTTGGCTTCCGCTTTAAGCACTTGACAGGCTGAGTTGAACTGATACAGATTATTGAGATATAGCAATATACGGGGTATGGGCCTGTTAAGTTTTTTTACCTTCCATGACCCTACTAGCTAGCGGCCAGAGCGCAGCCTCAGCCGTCAGAAGGGAAGTAGCAACGTACCTGTGATTGTTAGCTGCCTTTGCGTAATTACTCATTATATATTTCCTGTATCTCAGTATAACCAGCTACTCTTGAGCCTTCTCGAACCTGTAGTTTGGCACCTACCTCTAGGCATTTTGGATATGCTTCTAGTTTAATGAGGACGTTATCATTCCCCAGCCTACTAATATTGACTTACTATCTAATCTTTCAAACTTCATACATATAACGACTTAGTCAGCAGTATTTTGGTTCTATTAGAACTTTAACGTAAGGTGGCGCAGCCATGACAAAACGGATTGTAGACCAAAACATCAACTGCGATAAATTATTGTGTATTTTTAGCTCTTCGCTCAATTATCTCTTTTAAGTTCCACACATTGACATATTTTACCCCGGCAGAATCACCAGTCTCAACCCAATACCGCCCACTAGGCCATTCGAAAACATCTCCGCGTTTTACAACCACTGGCTCCGTATTAGAAAATGTTAATTCACAGCTACCAGATATAATAAAGCATAAGCAATTTTCAGAAGAGCCTGACAATTTTCTACCAGCATCATACTCGTACGGACTCACGCGAAACTCTCTTTTGCCTGGGTACAAGGTACGAATTTCTTCAATGTTCTCTTTATAGACGTAACTTACAGGAAATTTTCGTATATTAATACTCATTGCCCATCTACCACACATAGCGTCAGGTACAGCGGCCACGACAAGCGAAGCTTGACGGGGTCCGCTGGAAGCAGAAATGTGCTGCAACCTTTGTTATTTATTTTCACCTATTTTCTTTATAAAAATTATTTTACTTTGCAGAGGGGTTCCTTTATTTTCATACCCACACACTTGGTAGCCGTGAGATATAAGAAGATGCAACATTGAAGGAAATCTATTCATCGATTTAACGCTAATAAACTGAAATCCTTTGTTCATCACCCACCGCTCTTGGAGCTCAAGTAGAGACTTTCCTATACCTCGGCCCCGGTAATCTGGGCGGACTGCACCAGACCAACTATAAAACTCTGTTTCGGATACTTTATAACCAATTTTGTAGCCTACTTTCTTATTACCAACTGAAGCTACCAGTAATAAGTAAAGGCGCCCCTCTAATCTTTGCTCTATTTTATCTTTACTATTTTTAGTGTCGAACTCTGGAATCTCAGAATTGATCTGTATGACATCTTCTATCGTGCCTTCGCTGAAGGAAATGTTCATGTCGCCACCCCGGTTGGTGCATAATGTTCGGCTCTGCGTTAATCAAAAGCGGAGGCCGCTTTTGGCTGGAACTTTTATATCTGACAGCATCCGATTGTTAGGGACGCTGATTTCTTAGCTCAATTTCACCAAATGTCATATAAACAAGAGGTCCACCCGCATCAGCTCTGTAAGCTCCATTTGCTTCAGCCAAACGACTGGCAACGGCTGAAAACTCCCATGCTTGATCTTCGGAAACATGGACCTTTTTTGAGGTAAAGAGCTTTACTCCGTGCTTTTCACCATACTCTTTAACTAAACGTGAATGTTGCTGAAGAGGTTTTAGCACTGAAGGGTGATCCCACCCCCATAGAAAGCTTCTATCTTTCGGATTGTAAGTACCTATTATTTGAACAGGAGCTACAGCGATCCGACCATCCTCAAGCGACCAAAATATAAGGCCTTTGTCTTGGTCGACATTCCATGTTTTAGCAGACCCCAGCCCCCATGTCTTATCGTGAGCATCAGTTTGAATTCTTAAACCTTCAATGCTCCCTTCAATAAACTTTTCGACCTCCACAGAGTAACCTCCAGCATGCGTGTTAATTGATATGAATAGTACAAATATAACTGATACTAAATTTTTCATAACTCTCTGATACTTGATTGCCTTAACGACTGGTTTTTGAGCTGAATTAGAGCAGCGAAAGGATTGTGATTGTCAAACGCAGAGCTAAGCAAGAATCCCAGAACTGAAAACCCAATAGTAAATTGGACCGCAAACAGCCCACCCTGCGACTACAAATTTGAAAAAACTATCCCGCCTTGGCGCTCCTATACTTGCAAGGCCCGTAAGATCTTTCTCTTGAATTGGTTTTATAAGTCTGTAGGTTTTTACCAGCAGCCATCCAACCAGAAGTGGAAGTAATGTCAATAGAATGATAGTGCCGATTGTAAGTAAAGCTTCAGGCGATGATTTTCTCATTTATCTTATCAACTATTTAGAGTATTGGGGATAAATATACCGAGCGCACGCCAGTGCGTCCGGTGCTTTTACTAGTTAGGCATAGTACTGAATCGCCTACCAAAAGGCGGCAGTAGCTACCATACCCACATAACACATGAAAACAGCAGGCCTATGACATGTACATAGCTGGACAAGCTTGTCCGGCCTGATTATGTGTAGCTTTGTTATCCATGGCTTCTAGTCTTCAACATAGATTCAAATAAAAGTATGAAAAAAGCGCCACTTATAACTGGTAAAATTATTCCGAAAATGAAAAAAATAGCAGCCAATGAGCGACTACCTGCCTTATAGCGTCTATAGCCCTCTATGAACGGATACAAGAGGAATCCTATCAATACGCTATATATGATGAACTCCGGAACCCTCAGTAAAGCTCCGCCCCCTAACCTTTCCAGGCCGAGGAGGTAGATTACCGGATAAAGAAGACCGGCCAGTACAAAAATAACTAAAAGATAAAGCCACTTACTCAAAATTCATATCTCTTCATTGGAGCATATAACACTAAGCCTGTGTTTTATACACATCATTTAAGTCCATTTAAAGCCTCTGCTGCCTCCATATAATGGAGAAGTTTAGTGTACCCCTGCCAAACGGTTTTAACTCCAGGCTCACCATCGCCGCTCCGCCCCAGAAAGCCTCCAAGTCCTGCCAGCATACGCGTTATAGCTCTCATACTTGGAGCTTCATTTGGTGGGGAGGTTTTAGCTTGCATTATCCATATCATACGCCACTCTTTTTCAGAGTAGACTTCCGTACACGACGTATCAGGAAGCGTTCGTGCCCGTGTTGTCATGGAGTGTAGACGCCACCCAATAATCATATAGATTGCAATACAGTTCAGCATTCGCTGCTCGGTTCTAAAGCGATTACTTTCTATCTGGCATCCGCCTTTCACCACTCGGAAATAGGTTTCAATTTCCCATCGACTTCGATACCACTCAATAATGATCCTCGCTTGCTTAAAGTCCTCAACTGCAAGATCGGTCAGCAGCATCCATTCAATACCTTTTTCCCCTTCTGGTGGGCTTAATTCCTTAGCAAAGACTGCGTAGAGAGAAAGAGGTCGCTTTGATTTTCCTTTTCCCTGCAATCTTACTTCTGCAATGGATACACTGACCTTAGCTTCCCTTTCTGGCTGTCCATTCCTTTTGGGGATACCTACTGAGTATTTCCCGATGGACTTCTGCTTGGTCATATAGTCCCAAAGTAAAGTCGTATCTTCTCCTTCGATCTCTAAACTACGATTAGCCTTGGCTCGAACAATATAGCTTGCACGCCGCTGTTCATTTTGATCTTCAGCTAATTGAAACCACTCATGAATATCCCCCTCTCTATCCGCGATGCTCACAATCGTGGTTTCAGGGCAGCGCTCTTGTATCTCACAAGCTGATTCATAATGGTCTAACCAGCGTCGACTCTCTTTATCTTGTATCGACTTGGTATAGCGAGAATTAGCACTAGATTCTTTATCTCGCTGCCACATGCTACCCTCAATAATGCCCAGATTATCTCTGGATGGTGTTATAGCGATAGACGTATGTAGGAGCTGCTGATTAGTCTCTTTGCGTCGGAGTGTTCCCATTTCTTTGCTTTCTAAATCGGTAGCAAAATTTAGGAAAGTGGTATCCTGAGGGATAAGAACAACTGGCTGAACCTTGATTCTTTCAAGAGTGGCTGATTTATGGCCACTCATAATGGAGTCAAAGCTGACTTTATCATTTTCGATAAATCGATAGGCTGCAAAGGTTTCTGCCCAAGACTTGTTTGCACAGGGAATGCTACCCTTTGGGTCGGAACTTAAATTACTGAGAATATTGGACAAGCGCTTATTCAATCGTGTATCACCCATAACCTGATTTTTCACTTCGTCCCTGACCCAGTCCTGCATAATTATCCAGCCAAATTTGTAGCCCCTATAACGTACAAACTGTAACTCATTGATTTTTATAATAAAACTGAAAAAACTTGTGTATAAAACTTAGCACTAAGCTTAGGGGTGGGCCACGCAGTGAGCCGCCCCAGCAGCCAAAGGCTGTGACAACAGTGCTCTATTATATATTTATACGCGCCTTTATTGATTTGTAGGTAAATATTATTGCACTGAGAGCAGCACTGTAAATAAACGAGAAAACACCAAACACTATTACCCCGGTTATTAAACCACCCTCAAATTCAACGTTTAGGACAAATGCACTAATCACAGCCAAAACTAAACATATAAATGTGGCAAGATACGGATTGATAGAAAAGATATTTGGCCAGAACTTCTTGCATAAAGCCCAGATCAGTAATGACGGACCTAGAAACACTATCTGTAGGATGATACCAATCACTAAGAACATTAATTCTATCAACCTCTACCTAGATATATAACAACTACAACGGGGGCTGCTGCGTAGTGTAGGCAGTCCCGCGAAGGGCCAAAGCCCCTTAACAACCTGCTTGTATTTGTTAACTTTGACCATATTCCGATAACAGTTCCAGAGCTATAAAAGCAGGCGTTTTCCCAATGCCTTTAGAATGAGCAGACACTTCATGGTAAACTCTAGACCAACCATCAATTTCCAATAACTCTTTATTGGCTCGATCTGTCATTACATCAAACTCGTAGAACTCTTTTTTCTTCGTTAGCCATGTGCCCATCCATTGAGTTCCATACTGCTCAAAGATTTCGGAACAATTCAATAGAATTCCCTCATTCGCGGACATCCCCTTTTGGGACAACAGCAAGGTCAACCATGGGTACATACTTTCATCATTTATAAATTTGTCCACGCACTCTTTCATTTCAAGGAACGAGAGTTCATTTTGTTGTTCAGTATTCTTGTTCCGAATTCGGCGAAGCTTTTCGATATTCATAGTAGGGTTAACGAGGCTGTAGAAAAACAGTTTTAGAAAAAGCTGTCATTCTTCAGGTTCCTCCAAACAAAAATTTCGGTCTACATTTAGCGATACCACTAAATTTCTTTCATTGTATTAAATTTAGGGGCCTTGATGCCCTTAACTTATACTCAATCAGTGGATACTGCCATATCTCATCAACTTTTCTATATTATGTACCAAGCAGAACATCTGCCATTGTCCCTGAACCTTAATTTTTCCTCGTAGCGAGAAGCGATTCAATCGCTTGTTGGTACCAATGTTCCCGAACACTGGCTCGACAACAGACATTCGATGTCCATAAATGGTCTTGCCTTCGATACTATCAACCCGCTTTTTCATCCAGTCAGTGGCTGTCCGTCCGTTTGTCCAAGTTAGGGATACTTGCCCTCCGTGTCCTTTTCGAGAGTTGGCAGAATCCGGGTTTCGCATACACTGATTTTTAAGGCTGCATCCCCTGCAGTCAGTGAGGCGCCCTTCGAACAATAGCTTTTTCTTACCTTCACTAACATGCTCTTCCTTTAATAAAAGCATAGATTTTCCTGCCGGACAGATACAGGTTTTCTTTTTCTTATTGAATGTAAATTCACTAGCAGGGAAAGTCTGCTGGACATTAGCCCTACCTTTTTGTTTACGCTTGCCATACTTGGCTTTTTGCTTAGCAAAAGCTTTATCACGTGAACGGAATTTATTGTCAGGTATGTAGGCATTGATGCCGCTCTCTCGCAGGTAGCTGTAGTTAGCGTCGTTGGAGAACCCAGTATCAGCAGTAATGATGACCTGTTTGGCCAAGATGTCTTCATCTATTCCTATATGCTGATAATGGCAACTGATGCCATCGAGAATAGGCTTCAATGTATGATGTTCTTGCCCCTCACCAAAGGCCTGTGCTTCAACAACTATCTGATGCTTCCTATCAACTGCGGCAACGCCGTTATAGCCCTGGATGGTTCCCTTGCTGGTAGTCATCTTGGCTGACTCATTGTCTGTGATATTACTTTTTACTTCTTTAGGGTTTTTACCTTGTCCCATCCTGGGGGAGTGATTCTTTAAGAACTGATCAATTTTATCAAAGTGTTTCTGAAGAGTATCAGCCGCTTTAGCTACCGCTTGTTTTCGCTCTTTTTCTTTAGGCTTCCTGCCATCAAGCCTCTTGTGCTCTTTGAGGCAATATTTGATCTTCTTGCGAATTTTTTCCTGCTTCTGTTCTAGCTCTTTAAAAGTTCCCGAATGTTCTTTGCTGGCATTGGATGGCATCTTGCATCCATCTATTGCGAAAAGTTCGTTGCCAAGCAGCCCCTGCTGATCGCAGACCAGTAACACTTGCTCAAACACCGACTCAATCGCATCAGGATAACTGCTTACGAAACTCGCAATACTAGTAAAATGTGGAACGGTATCGCATGACAGTGCTTTGAAGAGGATATTGTTCTCACATTGCCATTGAATTTCACGACTTGAGGTAATACCTTTTGAGTAAGCAAACAATATGATTTTCAGGAGGATGGCTGGATCATAAGCGGTTCGCCCGCCGCTATCATTTTGATATTTTTTATGGAAGACAGAGAGGTCGATATGGTCATCAATCAAATGATGAAGTGTAAACTCAAAGGTTTCAGGTTGTAGTTGTTCTTCGAAATTGATGATTACCATTGCATCTTGGTTGTAATCGTAACGTTTGAAATTGGGCATATGGATAATCTCGACATCAAGACCTCCATTTTAACAAAAAAGCTACCTTTTAAGAGTTTTTCTACAGCCTGAACGCCCAACACAGCGGCTGCCAAGCTGGCACGTAATTGCGTAGTAATTTGAGTGACAGGTTTAACAGTCCGTTGCTGCTCCTTATTAGCACTTTTTGCTAAGATACTGTTTCCTACCTTCATAGTCACTCATATTGTTAGGAAAAGGTCTTTTACATTTGGAGCAAATAGCTCTTTGATTTTGCCCTCGACCATAAATAAGCTTGAAAAGTTGTTTGGGTATCAAAGGTTTTTCTATAACTTCGAGGCCGCTCTCTCCAATATAGCCACATTCTGGACATGAGCTTAAAAAGAAAAAACGATCAGGAAGCTCTGTATCGAGAAGTATTATAAACTGTGCAGCAACATCTTTGATGTAACTAGATTTATTTTCACTGGTTAGACCAGAATTAAAGTAACAAATCTCTCTATCATTGACCATCCAGAGATCTTCACTGAGTCCATCCCAAATACTATAGATTGCTTCGTAATCAGATGCCCTAAAAAGCCTTCTAACATGCCTACACCTTGCTCTGGTTCTAGCTCACCAGAAATAATCAGCTCACAAAGAGCTTGTGCGTAGATTTTCAATGCATCTTTATCTAAGGGTACAGCCAACCCAAGATCCTTTAAGCACTTTTGAAAATACGTCTCTATTTCCTCTGGATCAGGATCTCGTTCATATCCCATACTCGCAAGAATGGCGACATTCTCAGAGTCGACATTTTCATACAATAAGGACTCAGCCCATTCGGTGTAATCTTTTGAATAGGCGCTTCCTATTGCTCTTTTTCCTAACAGAAATTCAAATTTCATAGTTGACGCTAACGCCCGTAAAGCCCACCGGAAGCCACGCAGTGTCTGGGGCAAAGTTACTTGTCCTGTTACAAACCCTGCACCTTACGTGAGAGCTCAATTGTCTGTTCTCGATCCTTTGTTACGACGAGCCAATCAAAAATGACTTCACTGTATTGGCCAGTTTTTTCGTAGAATTTGGATACTTTAGTACGCTCGCCGAAAAATTCTTCATCTTCCGCGCTCTTAACAGCCTGAATGATATTTTCCGCAAACTCCAAAAGCTCTTTCTCAGTACCGATAAGAAAGGCTTCTTCCCAACCAGTCTGGGCAGTAATCAACGGGCCAGCATTTCTTTCTTTGTTCATTTGTTCCATACACTCTTTAAATACTTGACGGAGTCTGGTGGAGGGCGAAGGCCGGAACGTACTGCAACTTTTGTTAGGCTATTGCCCATCGTTCGCTCGCAGTTCATTGGTAGTACTAATCTTTGACGCTAGAGATTTTGAGTAATCACAAGCTTCATTTTCTTCATCAATTTGACAGCTCTTCTTCAATGCTAGAATAGCTTTGCTATCATTTCGTACAATGCCAATTCCTTTATGTAGTACCATGCCGTACATCATGCAGCCCCATTCATCACTTTTGGAACAAGTAAATCTAAATGTTTCTGCATAACACCTACTATTCGACCCTTCGTCAAATCTGAGCATTCCAGCAGCATAGTTTGTGCATGAGTTAACTATACCCAATTTGCATGCCTGAGCATAAAGTCGCCTTGAGTATTGAGGATTGTTTTCCATATCTACATATACATGACCTAGGCCTATACAGTGATTCGCGCTTTTAGATAGGCATTTATTTAGGCACCACCTTTGGTCACTTCTACATTCTTCAACTAAATCCTGATACTCTATTTCTCGCCCCTCAAAAAGGTCTTTTGGGCAAAGTGACATATCTCTATTTAATTGCTCATTCTTAGTAATGGAATCTAGAACTTTTCTGTCAAAATAATCCTGAGCAAAAATCACACCACTATAAAAAATCACGAAAAATGTAGCTAATAGTTTCATCAGTTCTCTCTAAAGCCTAACGCCTTATTCAGAGGTTTGTGGAAATGGGAATTTTTTTGCAGCTTTTTTGCAAAACAAGCGGCAGTTTTACTAATCCGTTACAGCAACTTGTTATATTGCATTTTCTAGCCAATTCTCTGCCTCTTCCACTAAGTGCTCTCTAAACTTTATCTCAGCTTTATCTCGTGGAAGATCTGTATGATACAAGATCATAGATCCATCTTTACAATCCCAGATTTCTCTCAGCCAGCAAAATACACGTTCTAGACCTAAATTATCTCCCATATATTCTCTGTCTGGATATTCTTCAGTTATTTCATGATGAACATGCCAATAGAGGAACGACGCGCCTTCCTCAGGATCTAAGGAATTTGAAGTAATCTCTTCTAGCCTTTTTCTTACTATTACATTTGCCGCGTCAAATTTTGAGAGATCTGGGACGTTTAGCTCTGTCATCGTTTGCTCGAAAACGGGGGCTAAATCAGCCATTACCAAGTTTTTCGCTCCACATAGCTCATTTAAACCATCGGTAAAAACTCCATCACACAGCCAAGAATCAGCCAGTGATTTTATGTCATCACTACTGAGCCTTCCGAGCTTAAACAGTGCAAATGCTTCTAAGGGTTCCATATTACCTCAAACAACATAACGAGGCTGTAGAAAAACAGTTTTAGAAAAAGCTGTCATTCCTCAGGTTCCTCCAAACAAAAATTTCGGTCTAAATTTAGCGATACCACTAAATTTCTTTCATTGTATTAAATTTAGGCGCCTTGATGCCCCTAATTTATACTCAATCAATGGATACTGCCATATCTCATCAACTTTTCTATATTATGTACCAAGCAGAACATCTGCCATTGTCCCTGAACCTTACTTTTTCCTCGTAGCGAGAAGCGATTCAATCGCTTGTTGGTACCAATGTTCCCGAACACTGGCTCGACAACAGACATTCGATGTCCATAAATGGTCTTGCCTTCGATACTATCAACCCGCTTTTTCATCCAGTCAGTGGCTGTCCGTCCGTTTGTCCAAGTTAGGGATACTTGCCTTCCATGTCCTTTTCGAGAGCTGGCAGATTCCGGGTTTCGCATACACTGATTTTTAAGGCTGCATTCCCTGCAGTCAGTGAGGCGCCCTTCGAACAATAGCTTTTTCTTACCTTCACTAACATGCTCTTCCT